>CAYLYB010000025.1:0-24764 GCA_964387605.1 uncultured Pirellulales bacterium
CCGCCGGGCTTGTAGGTGCTGCTGGTCGTGATATGGGCATAATCTATAGGCGAGGTGTGAGCGCCGGCCATCACAAGAGCCGAGACATGCGAAATATCGGCAAGTAATATCGCCCCGACTTCGTCGGCTATTTGCCTGAAACGGGCAAAATCGATGACTCGTGAGTATGCGCTTGCTCCGCAGATAATCAGTTTGGGCCTGAATTTTTGGGCCTGCTTTCGTATCCGGTCGTAATCCAGGAGAAAGCTGTCTGGGTCAACGCAATAATTTTCGATTTGGAAGAATTTGGCGGTAATCGAATCTATCGAGCCGTGCGAATAATGCCCGCCGTGTCCCGACGCCATACTGAGGATTTTATCGCCCGGCTCGAGGATAGCCGTTATGACGATTTGGTTTGCGGTTGTTCCGGAATGCGGCTGAAGATTCGCGTATTTCGCGTCGAACGCCTGTTTGGCACGCTGGATGGCCAGTTGTTCGATTTCATCCATCACCCTGCTTCCGCCGTGCAGCCGGGCGGCTGGGAAACCCTCGCTTGTTTTATTCTGAAGTATCGAACCAATCGCAGCCAGCACAGCCCGCGAGCATTGATTCTCCGCGGCTAAAAGTTGTATCGTATCCTGCAGCCGCCGGTATTCACCGGCTATCAGCTTATGAATCTGCGGGTCGGACTGCACTAATTCGGCCCATAGACCATCGTGATACGCCTGCGATGTGAGCTTTTCGAGCACCGTTTCCATCCTCAGAATCCTTTCATTTTACCAATACCTCCCTGACGTTATCGCCTTCAAAAACCGAAAAGGATGCGCAAAAAATCATTAAACGTCACATACAAAAACAACGCACCAATCAACCCCCAGCCCGCATAGGCGATAATCTCCTGCGTCCGCAAACTCAATGCGGAGCCCTTGATTTTCTCGATTACCAGCAGCAGCACAAGTCCGCCGTCGAGAGGGGGCAGCGGCAAAAAGTTAAAAACAGCTATAAAGGCGCTTATCAGGCCGAGGAAATAAACGTAATAAACAAATGGCTGGTCGGAAACAATACGATAGCTCATAGTCAGGATTCCAACCGGGCCGGTAAGCTCTTTGGGGCTGATGAGTCCGCTGACCAATTGCTGTAAGCTAAGGTAGGCCTGAATTATAAACGACTTTGTCCTTTTATATCCCATCATAACCGCATCAATCGGGCCATGCGCTTTATACAACCGCCGCAGTTCTCTAAAGGGTACCGGCTGTTTGAATGACGCGTAGGCAGAAACAAGGACATTCGGGTCACCCACATCGATAGCTACATCGCCCGCGATTTGTTCATCAAGGCGCCAGTCAATCGTAACTCGCTGCCCCGCGTTTTTTTCGAGCTGCCATGCCACGTCGAAGAAATTCGACACTTCAATGCCATCAACTGCAGTTATCGTTGCACCTGACAGAATTTTAAGCGGCTTCGGATACTGCTCGGTGGGAATAGTTTTTGCGACAACCGCGTGTTCGACATCAAGCTCAGGTACTATACCTATCATCACGCGATTGACGTCAGGTGCCAGTCTTGGAACAACCGGCACGGTCAGGCACTTCTGTAAGCCGTTGGGGTCTGTCCGACTGACTTTTATGGCAAGCTCTTTGTTCTTATACTCATTCGTCAGCCGACGCAGGTCCACATAAGTCGGATTTTCAACATCAGCAACCGCGACGATAATATCCTCGGATTTGAGTCGAGACTCATCGTCGGTTTTAAGTCGAGCTAAACCGACTTTAGCAAGTAAGCTCGAAAGCCATTCTTTAAAAGACTGTCGCGTAAGCACCTGAGATATGCGGAGTCTGGGCACAATAGAACATATATTTTCAAGTTCATTTTCGAATTCTAAATCGGGCTTCAAATTCGCTGCAAAACTCAACTCAAGCCGGGTCGGCACTAATTTCATCCCGCCGTCTTTTTCCGGTCTGTCGGCCAGCACCGCAATATCAGGTGCAAAGGTCTTTTGAACAATTTCCTGCATCTGCCAGTAACTGTCCACATCGACGCCTGCGACGGCCTTGACGCGGTCGTTCGGCAGCAAGCCAGTAGTTGCAAACAACATGTTAGAATCTTCAGCAACAAGGGCTGCAATTGTTAAACTGGTCGGCATTATGATGCCGAATCCGCGGAATTTTTCGTAACGCAGTGATTCTGCAACAAGTTCGGTTTCTTTAATAGAGCCGTCAGGCCGACGGATTTTAAGAGAGACCTCTTCGCCCTTGCCGGAAAGCACCGCAGCCATTGTAACATCGCCGAAATCCAGCCGGCCGTCTTTGCCGTTTATCTCGATTACCTCGTCGCCGGCGCGAATACCGGCACTTTCAGCCGGCGAATCAGGAATAACACCGCCCACTATCGGAGCTGTTAAATTAATCCCGGCCAGAAAAACTATCATAAAAATAATAATTGCGCTTAACGCATTGAAGATAACCCCGGCTGCGAATATTGCCGCTCGAACCAGCGCGGATTTGTTCGCGAACGAGCGGGGGTCATCACTGGGCTTATCGGCCCCGACGTCATCCTGGCCCAGCATCTTTACAAATCCGCCGAATGGAATAAGGCCTATACGGTATTCCGTCTCGCCGGGCAAAATCTTTTTGCCGACGGTGAAAGTCAAATGCCCTTCTTCGCTGTCTCCTCCTTCTTTTTCTTTCGGCAGCAACTCCGGTAAAACGCGTATTCGATAGCCGCGGTCGACCTTTTTTATGCCCAGCAGGGTGGGCGGCATAAATATCGAGAACGCCTCGACCTTGATATCGCACAGCTTGGCAACGATAAAATGCCCGAATTCGTGAATCAAAACAACCGCGCCAAAACCCAACATCACCAGCAGTATATTCGTCGCAACGCCGATATTACGAACAATCAAAACAGCGGCCGCAACGACGGCTACAATCAGCAAAATTATCCGCGTATTGGCTTTTAACGAAGCCGATTGTTTGTCAGACATTCCATTACCTCTCTTTTGGCCCAGGCGTCCGCCTCGAGCAGTTCTTCAAGTGATACGTCAGTTCGCTTATCACAAATGTTAAGGCAATGCCGGACAAGCTCAACGATATTTCCAAATTTAATACTTCCGGCCAGAAACTGCTCAACAGCAGCTTCGTTGGCGGCATTGAAAACGGCGGCGGCCGTGCCGCCCTTACCGGCGACCTCGAAACCCAGTTCTATCGCGTCGAACAGCTCAGGGTTCGGCTTTTCGAAGCTCAATGTCTTAAGCTCATCGAGCAAAAGCCGCTTCGATGCCCCCGGCAGACGCGCGGGATACGTCAATGCATACTGAATCGGAAGCGACATATCCGGGCTTCCCAGTTGTGCAATCATCGAGCCATCAACAAACTCCACCAACGAATGAACTATCGACTCAGGATGCACGAGCACTCCAATTTTCTCGGCAGGCATATCGAAAAGCCAGCGGGCCTCGATAATTTCGAGGGCCTTGTTCATCATCGTCGCGGAATCGACGGTAATCTTGGGCCCCATCGCCCAAACGGGATGCGCCAGCGCCTGCTCGACGGTTGCATTTCGTATATCTTCGGCACTTGCCTGCCTGAATGGACCGCCAGAGGTCGTCAGCACGATTTTTTCGACCTCTTCGGCCCTGCCCGCCTGCAGGGCCTGAAATATGGCTGAATGCTCGCTGTCAACAGGCAATATCTCCGCGCCGTGTTTTTTCGCCTCCGCGGTTATCAGCCGACCCGCTATGACGAGCGGCTCCTTGTTCGCTATCGCCACCCTTTTACCCGATTGAACCGCAGCCAAAACGGCAGGCAATCCCGCCACGCCCACAACCGCAGCAAGAACCGTTTCGACGCCCTCAAGCGATGCAATATCCGTCAATCCCTGCTCGCCGGTTAAAACTTCGACATCAACACCCTCGATGAGATTTTGGAATTGCGGCAGATTATTGGTATCGGTAACAGCCACATACCTGGGCCTGTAACGTCGCACCTGCTCGGCCAATAGCTCGATATTGCTGTGCCCGCTAATCGCAACAACATCAAACGGCTCAGACCCGCCTTTAAGCGACGAATTCAAGGAATCAATCACTCCGAGGGCAGTCCTTCCAACCGAGCCGGTCGAACCCAATATGGCTATATGTCTAAGCACAACAAAAGCACCTTAAAAAAACAAGGTGCTATTATAACCGCAGGGCATCAAAAAACCACCCCCAATACCGTCCGCTTCATCCCGCCGGTGTCAGCGACTTAACAGCCACCAGGGATTCAGCATATGGCCTTTTCGGAACAATGCCAATGCCGTCGAGCGTGTAGAGTCCATTAGCTCCTCAAGCCCCGAAGAACTTTTAGATTCCTCACCCTCGCCGAGACGATACCGAAATGACGTTGTGATACTATCGCCGGCAGGTATCATTTTCTCGACGTGAAGCTCAATCCGGCCGTCTTTTTCCCGCCTTTCCATATCCTCCGGCGTTGTGCTGATAAGCTCAGCCCCTGCAGGCAACAAAAACGTGTCAACCCTGCGTGTTACCTCGCCGGCGCTGGGCCAATGCCGAAGATGATAAATAAATTCTCCCTGCGAGCCTGGCGCTTCACTTATCAACCCCGTAAGCCGACCCTCGTGGCTGTATTCAATTACCTCGCCGGGCCCAATCGGCTCATTAAACTCCACCGAATACTGCCAATGCTCACCCTGGTCCGTGGTCGTAAACTTAAGCGCACGACCTTTGCCGTCAGCCATTGCCGTCACATCGACAAACTTCGAATTTATGAAGCTCGTCCGGCTAACGGGTGAGCCCGTCCGGTTGACCTGCTTAACGGTATTTTTGAACAGAATCGTCCCGTCCGGCTGAATGTCCCCATACATAATCTGCGAATAGGGTATTGATTCATCTTTAGCTCCTTTTTCTTTCGGCTCCGACGGCATTTTCTCTATTTGCTTATTTATGCTCTTTGCCCTTGTGATTAACTCTTCAGGGATAGGTGTCGGCCTGCCGTCCTTATCTTTTGTTGCGAAAACAAGAACATAAGGCGCAGCCGCTTTACCCGCAGTATTCCTGAAACCGATATATGGCTCTATATTAAATGCCACCAAATATGCCCGGCCCGGTTCCAGTTTCACCGGCAATGTGCAGGTTTTCTTTTCTTCATCATAGTAAGGGCTGCCCACCGTTTCGGGATAAGGGGCATCCCAACGAACCCAGGCCCAGGCTCCATCAGCCATTTTCTGGTCGAATGTAACCGCAAGCTTATCCAAATCAGGCGAGACATCATTTGCAAAAGTCTCCGGGGCCGTCTTTACTACAACCGGCGGATTGCCATCCGCATCAGCCGCCGTTTCTCCCTGCCCCGAATCCGACCCTGCTGATAAATCTTCGTTAATCCGTACATTACTTATCGAGGCAGCTACTACCGACGAATTGCCGTCAAGCAGGTAATGGCTGACATCGAACAGCCAAAGTCCCGGTTTATGTAACTTGAAATTCCAGTCAAAATGCATGTCGGAGCTATCAACCTTGACTCTTAACGGCACATAGTGCGTCTTATCAAACGCAGTGTAATCAGAGAAATACTCATAGACCTCATTGCACTTCATGCTGACAGGGACCATCTTGGCCGCATCAATCCACAAAGTGCCTTCTTCCACCTGCCGATTAAAATAGCCGTACCAGCTCCCTTTTATACCGTTGCCTACACGAATCTGCACCGGCTCTTTCAGTATAAAATCAATTCTGATAGACCCATCACTTTCTTCTATCACAGTATAGTTAGTAGCAGATGGCTTTTTGGCCAGTTGTTGAACGATTGAATCGTAAGTAATACCCTGGCGGATGGTGTTTTGAGCCGATAAAGGGTCTGTTACTTTAAACGTTTTTAGCTCTCCCTGATAAAGAGCAAACTCATAGGAATATCTCTTTACCTCCGCCGGCGGTCCAATCAGCCAGTAACGGTTCACTTCAGCCATCCGTTTGACTATTTCCTCACACCTGCTTTGAATATCCATTTTCTGCCCTCCCATTTTTGCCGCCTTTGCCATCGGCAGTAAAACCGCCCCGGCGACCAGCAAAACCGCTAATCCGATAACGCCAAGTTTTGCACTTCTCGGCGCCGGCTGATTCAACATCCTTTTAATCCTGCCCGTTAGCGCGCTTTTGGATTCGACGACACCAATCAAACGCAAGCTAAGCGCCGGCCTTTCAAACGCCAGCCGGGCAACATTCAACAGCGTCTCCGGATATAGTCCGGCTTTTTCGCCGAGGGCGACCTGCACTACCTCATCCACCGCCTGCTCACGCACACGCCTTATCATCCAGTTGGCCAGCCAGAGCAGCGGGTTATAGAAGTAAAAAATCTGCAACAGTGTTTGTATCAGGTTGACCCACAAATCTCCCCGTTTTATATGCGCCAGCTCGTGCATCAATACGGTCCTGAGGCGGCTCGAACCCAGGTTCGAGCCGATACCGTGAGGCAGTAATATAACAGGCCTGAAAAGCCCGCATACCGCGGGGCTTGTCGCATTCGGCGATACCTTCAAACCAACCTCACCCCTGACACCGACTTTTTTGACGCAGAATCGAAGCATATCCTTCATCAGGATGTTGGCCTCTTTTGCCTGTCGCACCAGCCCGCACACAAAAAATGCCCGCTGCAAGAGCAGTAAAAGCATCGAGACTGTAACACCCAGCCACAGCAAAAATACACCGCCCTGCCATGTCAGCGATAAAGCAGGTCCGGCTAATTCAACAGAAGACAAAGACGATTGGCTGCGAACAGGTTCTGCCGGCGGCAAATCGGCTTTGGGAGCAGCAGCACCGACAACAGTGGGTAAAAGATACCGGTTATCAATTTTGGGAGTCTCTGCCACACTAATTTTAGCTATTGGTTCGGCAAGAAATCGGCCGATACTCACCGGCGACGACAGTGATACCGGCAAAACCAACTTGATAAGAACCAGCATCCACAGCCAATAGCGAAACACCGCCCGCACTTTTTTTCGCAGCACAAAATCCGCCGCAAGCAAAATTGCTATCAGCACACTTGATTGAATAAGCATCGGCAAGGCAAATTCAACGAATCCTCTTCCCGACGAGTTAATTTGTTCTACTAAAGCATTCATATCGTAAACTCCTGATTTTGGGATACCCTGCTTTTTCCCCTAATTCTTACGTTTTGATTTCTTGCTTTTTATAATCTCTTCCAATTCGTCAAGCTCCTCAACGGTCAATTTTCGACTTTCAATCAGAAACTGCATCATCGGCGTCAGTGCGCCATCGAAAGCCCGTTTCATCGCCCGCATTATTTCGCCGCTCTGCGCATCCTTTTTGGTTATGGTCGAGCTGTAAAGAATAAGGTTGCGCACCCTCTTTGTCTTGAGCAGCCCCTTATCCACCATCCTGTCCATCATTGTCTTGACCGTGCTGTAGCTCCAGCCGATCTTGTCTTCGAGCACCTCCTGAACAGTCGGTGCGGCACACGGCTCATTATCCCATACGGCCTGAATAATCGACCACTCGCCCCGTGTAAGCTCTGATTGTTTCTTCACCATAAAAACCTCCTTTGTTTCTCTAACGATGACGAGAATACTCTACATTTGTAGAGATTGCAAGTAAAAAATAAATTTTTTTGTAATATTTTTCGTCTTGCTTGTTCCATTGGCCAGCTTATGTTTCTTGCGGTTTGGCGTCGGGGTTTGTATCGTTACCGGCTATGACCATAAATTTAAGCCCGCCTGAATCGGGCAAAAAGAAAATATCGGCCGTAAAACGCGCTTATAAATACCTTGCCCGCAGGGCCTGCAGCACAATACTTCTCGGCGCGCTTATCTGCACGCTGCTGGTCAAACTTTTTCACGCCATTCGACAGGATTGCCTCGGCTCTTATTCCGGCTGGGTCCTTTCAGATATTGCCGTGATACTGGCTATCGAATCTATTCTAGCTCTTGTCTGCTTTGTCTGGCCGAAAAGATGGGTCATCCGCGCCCCATCACTGGTAACACCCGGCACCCGAATAACCACACCAACAAGCTCTATTGACCTGACGCCTACAATCCTGACTTTGATGGGCTATGACATATCAGCAGGCAATTTTGACGGATTAAATGCCCTTGACCGGCTACCTGACAACCGCAGCATTTATTTTTCCGGCTGGATTGCCGAAAGCCCCGTTGGATTCATAAAAGCCAGTAAAAAATATATTTACTACCCTTCAGCAAAAACAATCCGGCTCTATGACCTTGGAAATGACCCTCTTGAACAGGCAGGCATCGCGATAGACAAAAAGCAAGCCAAAGCTATTACCGAAGATATACTTAATTGGCGGACTTCGAGCATATTCGAAATTAATCAACAGTTAGCCGGCGAAATAACAATATTTCAAAACTGGCTTTGCCGATGGGAACAAAGGGTCCCCAAAAAATGCTCTCGAATATAATGGCCGCGATACTAACTGTCAGCATTCGAAACGCTTATTTCACAACACCAATGTTTCGTTTTGTAAACACAAGGCCTAAAGCCAATCCAATTTAACAATCCGCCGAGCCAAAAGTCGAATAAGGTAAAATAATCCAAGCTCTTCTGTTGATAAAAAACAACACGCTGTCACACTTATATCGCTGTGCCGAATATCACCAAAGTTAATTGAGCAAACGTAACTATACTTTTTTCAAAACCTTAAGCCAATTGCCCCAATTAAAGCTTTACGCCTTCTCCACCTGGCACAGTATTTGCCGGTTAAATGTATCTACCTTTAGATATTGATTGGGCGGGGCGCTCATAGACGCTTAAATGTATGAGGAGTCGTTGCCGCCCGATTAAAGGATGCCAATATCAGCGACGCAGGCCCTGATAAGCTCTGTGGATTGATATTGTTTGTTATATATACAGGGGTCGTTTCGGAGGAGGAACGGCCCCTCTTTTATTTCCTCTATCGGCCGCCATAATATCGCTCAAAAACACAGCTAATCCCTGGCTCTGAAACAACAATAGCCCACCCGGTCGCAGTCCTTCTTTAACTGCACCCATACCTGAGCATTGTCAATCACCTCGAGTGCCGTCGGGTAAAGAATATTGTTCTCCTTGAAGATATGCTCCCGCAGCATCGGCACGAGAAATTTCACGATTTCATCAAGCTGTTCGGCAAAATCATCAAAATCCATTTGTGAAACGTCATTCACCAGTTCGAGCAGTTTGTGCTTGTATTCCCGTAATTTTTCATGTTCGGCCCGCATAACCGCAGCAGGCCCATATACCCCGCGTTTCTCAAGCTCCGGGAATAAAATCTCCTCTTCACGCTGATGGTGCGGCTCCGCCTCAAGAAGCTGCTCGGCGATGTGCTCCAGCCTTCTGTATTCCATTCGTTCGGGCATATAAACTTCCATCGCCTGTATCGACTGGTTAACGAAATCAAGGTCATCCAGAAAACACAGTATCGTCTCGTGCTCGCCAATCAAGGTCGCGACAACGTGCCCTCGCGGCAAACGAGATTTAAGTCTTTCGGTCTGGTCGTCGAGCAATTCGAGATGAAGCGGGCAAAGCTTCTGCAACTCTAAAAGGTCCAATCCCCTTTCAACAAGCTGCTGTTGGGCTATCGTTAAATCGTAAGGGTCCACGGTCGCAAGAAATTGCCTTGCCTCATCCTTTACCTTCGATGGGTTTTCGCCGTTGTCCAGCCGTTCGAGCAACCTCGCTAATTCACCTATCCTGTCCATCTTCCCGCTCCTTTCCCTGTCCAGCCATATTCTCTTTTTACAGCAGCAGCCTTGGCTGTCTGCAATTTGTCTTCTAAAATCTAATACGACCCGGGGAAAAAACCGGCCCGGCTATTCATACAGGTTCGGTAAATTTTTTGCAGCATACCTCCCCCGCCTTTTTTCATTACCCCGCCGGGGCGGTAATTTCATATAATCAAGGCCATTATGCAGCGCAGCGCTTACAGAATAATAGACGCCAATTTCAATCGTGCCCGCGAAGCCATTCGCGTTGTGGAGGATTATTGCCGATTCGCCCTGAATTGCCCGGCTCTGAGCAGCCGGGCCAAACAACTGCGTCATAAGCTCTCAGCCGGTATAGCTCATCTCGACACCAAACAACTGCTTACCGCCAGAGACACTCCCGGCGACGTCGGTATAGGTCAAACCGTCGAAGGAACTATTGAAAGGGCCAATCTAAACGACTCACTCACAGCCGCCTGTAAACGATTACCCGAGGCCCTTCGCGTTCTGACGGAGACCATACGCCCCTTTCATGCCGAAATAGCAGGGCAAATCGAACAGCTTCGCTACGATGGTTACACGCTCGAAAAAGATATTGCCCTTTTCGCCGATACGCAGACAAGATTCAGCAAGGTTCGCTTATATGTAATAATCAGTTCGAACCTGCCGGCTGAGGTATTCGCCCTTGCCGGCCGGTGCATCGAGGGAGGAGCGGATTGTCTGCAGCTAAGGCCCAAAAACATCGATGACGACAAGTATTTCGCGATGGCCTGCGAATTCGTGCAGATTTGCAGAGATGCTAAAATCGTGAGCGTTATAAACGACCGTGTCGATATCGCAGTCGCAAGCAGTGCCGATGGCGTGCATTTGGGGCAAAATGACCTGCCAATCGAACAGGCCCGCAAGTTACAGTTCACTCCCTTGCTCATAGGCAAAAGCACTCACTCACAGGCCCAGCTAAACTCCGCGATTGCCGAACTGCCAACCTATGTCTCGCTCGGCCCAGTATTTGCCACCGAAACAAAACCAAAAGCAAAACCAGTCGGCCTTGATTACGTCAGACAGGCATTACCTATATTAGCAAATACCGGCATCGGCCACGTCGCAA
This sequence comes from uncultured Pirellulales bacterium, assembly GCA_964387605.1. GTDB lineage: Bacteria > Planctomycetota > Phycisphaerae > Sedimentisphaerales > Anaerobacaceae > Fen-1362. The sequence continues at coordinate 10,790 of CAYLYB010000025.1, forward strand.
TCGGCGGAATAAACGCAGACAATATCGAAACCGTCCTCAAAGCGGGCGCAAGAACCATCGCAGTCTGTTCCGCAGTTACTGCCTCGCCCGACCCGGAGGGCTCCTGCAAAAAACTCAAAGATAAAATCGATGCCTTTCTTGCAAATCAATAATCACCCAGACCGTATAACGCATTAAAAATTTCGCTATTTTTACATAATTTCCAGCAACGCCAGCAAGACCCGCAAACATCATCAAGAAGGAAGTTATCCACTTTTCTAACGGCCACTTGTTAAAACAGCCCGAGCCCAAAATCGACCTCCTTTTTACCCATATTAAATATCCGGACTTAACATGACGATTTTACTCCTCTCCCTCAAAACCATAAGTACTTACTTAAAAACCAGTTATGCTTAGTCTTATAACAGTATCTATGACGATTTTTCTCTTTAAACAAAAATCATATACACGGATTAAATTCCTACTTTAAGTAAGTCATATTACTATCAACATGTTATCCACAAGGCCTTCCCTTTCTCATAAGGGGCTTATTTAGGCCCTGTTTATAGCCGTTTTGGCAAGGCCGAATAAGCGATTCATTGCTGACTGTATGAACAAAAATTGAAGCGAACATTACATCCTCTCGTTTAGCTAATACCGGCAAAACATGTCCTTATGAAACAATAAATACACCAGCTGGGGCACTGTTTGAATTTTTGTCTTTGAGTTTTTTCTATTTTTAGGTTATACGCTATGGTCCAAAATGATTAACAGGAGCATCAGATGACAAAGCGTAAAAAATTAAGCATCTTGCTCGAGCAAAAAGCCGGCTTCGCGGTAGTCGCGGAGCTTGCAGGCGGGCCTAATTTCAACTTTACCCCGATTAGCAACTTTCTCTCTGATTACAAAACCGCAGGCCCCAACGTCATCCCCGCCGGCTTTGATTTCGCGGCAATTACACTGACCCAAAACCCAGGCGGCACGGCAAATATCGACCCCGCTTACGTCCTCGACCGCCTGCTTGCTGAAGGCCTGCTCGGCGACCTCGATTGTATCCCTCATATCTCCTGCAAGGACCAAAATTTAAACGCGATAGTCAGCTCCCTTGTCAGCTACAGAAATTCCAATATGGAGGCGGTGCTGCTGCTCACAGGCGATAAACCCGTCTCGGCAAAGGGCGTATTCGACCTCGATTCGATTGGACTGCTGCAATTGGTTGGCAATATGAACAATGAGTCATATATTAAGGCCAGGCCGCAGGAGCTTGACAAGGTGCATCAATTTTACCCCGGTGCAGCCGTATCGCCCTTCAAATACACCGAAGCATCACAAATGCAGCAATACTATAAAATGGAAAAGAAAATCGTCTGCGGCGCCAAATTCCTGATTACCCAGGTCGGCTGGGACTGGAAAAAATCGCAGGAGCTTTTCACATACCTAAAGCAAAACAACATCAAAACGCCCGTTCTTGGTAATGTTTATATGCTGAGCACCACAACCGCCGCTCCACGAATGATGCACGATATCAAGCTGACCGGCTGTTTCGTAAGCGATGAGCTGCTCGCGAAATTGTATTCGCAAGATATTTCACAGCATATCGAAAGGGCCGCCCAGCAGGTAGCGATGTATAAGGCGATGGGTGCAGCGGGCGTCGATATAGGCGGCGTGCATAATTTCGATATGTTTGTCGGCATTCTCAAAAGGGCCGCTGAAATCGGCAGCGAATGGGAACAATTCAAGGACAATCTGTATTGGCCCGCAAAAGACGCATTCTACCTGTATGATGACGCGGGCAAACAGACGGCTTTGTCGAAGCCGCGCAAAAAGCTCAAACACAGATTCTTCGATTTTATGCACCGCGCCATACTCGACGCGGATTATACCGGCTTCAAGGCGTTCAGGCAGGTGATGGCGGTATTGGGGACGAAAAAAGGAAAAGGCGCGGTTTACAAGCTATTCAACGCCACCGAAGGGGCATTCAAATACCTCTTGTTCGACTGCGAGGGCTGCGGAGACTGCTATCTGCCCGAAAATTTCGGGCTTTGCACGATAGGCGGCTGTGAAAAAGGAATGGATAACGCCCCCTGCGGCGACGCAACCATTGACGGCAAATGCGGCAACAACCTCGAACGCGTATGTATCGGCGAGCTTATCTACCAGGCCGCGGCAGGCAAAAAAGACGGGCGGGAAAAACTTCGCCAAACAATCAACAAATCCAGAAATCCCGCACTCGAGCATACCGCCTCGATTCTGAACTACTTATTCGGCAGGGACCATACGATGAAAAACCCAATCATTTTTGTCGGCGAATCAATTCACGCATCGATACCCAAGACGGGCAAAATAATGAAGCAGTTGGCCGAGCTTGGTCCGGACGCATATTCGAAGGAAAGCGGGGAGCTCAATTACATAAAGGCGCTGATAGAATCACAGGCCGACGACCGGGCGGATTACATGGCCGTAAATCTCGACGCGTTCGGCGAAGACGACCCGCAGGCAACCGTGAATATGATGCAAGAATACGTCAAGTTGGTGCGCAAGTGGGGCAAGGGCGTCCCTATCTGCGTTGACAGCAGTAACGACGACGTTTTAATCGCCGGACTAAAGGAATGGTATAACACGGACCAAAAGGTCAAACAGCCGATGATTAATTCCGTCAAGGTTTACACGATGGATAAAATGCTGCCTTTGAAAAAAGACTATGACTATTCCTTTATCGGCCTGCTCGTAACCGAAGAAAAACCCACCGGCCCGGGCGGCTCGCATTCATCCGAAGAACTGCATTCGCTCGCCACAAAGATTTTCGATAAGGCCGTGAATCAATTCGGCTTCGAGCCGGGCGAAATCCTGTTCGACTCGACGGTTTTCCCCATCGCGATTGATATGCCGATGGAGCCGGGCGTCCCCGGCTATACGTATCGCGCATTCGAGGCCATCAGGAAAATCAAATCAGACCCGAAGATGAAAGGCGTGCACTGCTCGCTGGGTATAAGCAATTCCGTTCGCGACCTGCCGGGCAGGCGAATCGGCATCTGTCGCGCATATCTGGCCAAGGCGATGGAATACGGCCTTGACGCGGGCATAGTCAACGTCGCCCATCATTACGGCGACGTTGAGCCGGACCCCGAATTGCTCGAGCTTGTCGACGTCTTCGCAAAAATGGACGGCTCCGCGGAGGCGACCAACAATGCGATGATGCTGATGGGTAAATTCTGCCGAGAAAACCGCAAGCCCGCCTCGTAGAAAAACTCAGGCCGCACAGACAGGACAGCCGATATCGATAGTGGAACAAGGCCGTTCCGCCGCTTTTAGGGTCACGGATGAGAAAAAGGTTTCTACGCTTAAACTGTATTCTGCACTTCATCGGGCTGCTGCTCGAGATTTTGGGCTTTATACTTTTATTCCCTTTAATACCAGCCGTATTATATTGGGGCTCGTATGGCGAGGGATGGAGGACTATAACCGCCTTTGTCACTGCGGCCTCAGCATCGTTCTTATCCGGCCTGGTACTCAAGGCAATTTTCAGGGAAGAATCCCTCGACACAACCGGCTCGATGTTAATGTGCGCGGTCGGCTGGATTGCGGTATCCGCCATTGCGGCAATACCGTTCGTCGTCGGAATCAAATCCGGCTATCTGAATGCCTACTTCGAGGCAATGAGCGGCTTTACCACCACAGGCATAACCGTCTATTCAGGCCTTGATGATATGCCCCGCAGTATCCTGTTCTGGCGTTCATTAACACAGTGGCTCGGGGGAATAGGGATACTATCTTTCTTTTTGATTATAGTCTTCAAGGGCAGTGGAGCACACCACATCTTCGGGGCCGAAAGTCATAAGATATCATCCGGCAGGCCTGCACCGGGCCTGTTCAACACCCTAAAGATACTATGGGGCATATACGCTGGATTTACACTCTTAGCCGCTGCAATACTTGCCCTCGAAAAGATGCCCGTCTTCGATTCCATCTGCCACGCCCTGACCACCCTGTCAACGGGCGGCTTCTCGCCCCACGACAGCAGCATCGAATACTATCGCCTTACAGGCCATCCCAATTTCAAGCTCATCGAATATACCCTTACATTTTTTATGATGTTGGGCGGCATTAATTTTCTCGTTCATTACCGGGTGCTGACAAGAGATTTCAAGGCGCTTTGGGACAACGTGGAAGTTCGCTACTGGTGGCGCCTGCTAACGGCCTTTACGGTTATTATTATGTTAGACCATTTTCGAAAGACAGGCCTGCTGACTGCCATCTTCACGGAGCCGACCCAACTCGAGCCGGGCGAGATTGAAAATACATTCCGAACGACAATTTTTCAGGTAATGTCGGTATTAACAACAACCGGATTCGGAACAAAGGACATCGGTTCGGACTTCTTCGGCGCGGCCTCGAGGCAATTGTTCCTGGTGATGATGGTCATAGGCGGCTGCGTCGGCTCAACAGGGGGCGGTTTCAAGGTCATGCGAATAGCCATCCTGAGCCGGCTTATGCAAAGAGAGCTTTTCAAAATGAGAGTCAGCGACAGGGCATCTTCGGGCCTTGTTATCGACAACAAAATTGTCCCGGACAGCGAGATTCACCGCGTTGGGGCTCTGTTTTTCTGGTGGATTGTCCTGCTGGTAACAGGCGGCATTATTACTGCCCTGTTCTCAAATCTCGGCGCACTCGAATCCGTATCCGGGATGTTTTCGGCCATGGGAAATATCGGCCCCTGTTATATCTCCGTAAACGATATTATAAATATACACCCGGTCGTCAAAGTAACGTATATTGCAGGTATGCTGGCAGGCCGGCTTGAAATACTTCCGGTCCTGCTGCTTTTTTCACCCAGGGCCTGGAGATAAAAACCGGCTGTAAAAAAAATAAAAGACCTTACTTTAATTCGGGAGGTATTGAAAAATGTATATCATAGTTGCCGGAGGCGGAATGGTCGGCGGAACGCTCGCCAGAAGACTGCTCGAGGACAAGCACGACGTCGTCCTGATAGATGCCGACCCGGAGGTCTGTAATAAGATTTATTCTCAGACCGGAGTTGTCGCGATAACAGGCAGCGCCAAAAGATTCGACGTGCTCAAGGAAGCTGGAATCGACAAGGCCGACATCGTCGTAGCCGCAACCGGTGACGACGCCGACAACCTCGCCTGTGTGGTTCTCGCCAAGAGTTCAGGCGTGCCGCATCTGGTCGTGAGAATGCGCGACCCTAATTACGAAAGCGCCTACGAAGTTGCAGGCGTGAACGCCATAGTCAGAACAACCGACCTGATGGTCAACCAGATGCTGATTGAAATCGAAAATCCCGCGGTCAGGAAGGTTTATACAATCGGCCGGGGAAGGGCAAACATATTTATGGTCGTTGTTCCGCAGGAAGCCAAAGTTGCCGGAATGAGCATCAAGGATATCGCCGCCTCTCGCGAGTTCCCCTCGGAGTGTATATTTATTTGCGTCTATAATAACGAAAATAAAACGTTCTCAATCCCAAGGGGTGAATACGTCGTCAACAAAGGCGACGAGCTGTTTATTATCTCGATTGCCGAAAACATCAAGGAAATCGTCGAGTTTTTGACCGAGAAAAAATCGAACGGCAAACACACAAAAAGCCAAAACACCTAAGGGCCGGTCTCACTTTACACTGACCGAGCCGAAACTCGTCTTGATATCCAGCCGGCCGGGGCCGGTGCCGATTTTGCCCATCAGCTTATCCTTGCCTATCTCGCCTGTCACCAAAATCGGCAAATCCGTCCTGACCTTGCCGAAGCTGGTCTCGACGGAAATCTCACCTGCGAAACTCGAAGGCACGTCCACCTCGACTTCGCCGTAAGAAGTCTCGATTTCGGCCTTCAGTCCCGCGGGGCACTCATCGGAAAAATCAATCTCCATTTTGCCGAAGCTCGATTTCGCCTTAAATTCCGAACAGATTATCCCGCTGCAACCGACCTCGCCGTAAGAGGTATCAAGCTCGACCTTACCGGCGATATTTTTCGCCTCAATCTCACCGAAGCTGCTGTGGACGGTTACGTCGCCGGCTATATTCGACAGATTAATATCACCATAGGAGCTTTTGCACTCTATGCCTGTCCGCCTCGGCACTGTGATTTCGTAGTCAATCGCAATGGAGCGGTTTTTCCTGAGTTTTGGCTTGTCGGCCCTGACAACAAGGGTCTTTCCCTTAGCCACAAGAGTTATCTGTGTCTGCTCCGCAAGTTCCATGGCCTCCTCTTCCGTCGGGGCACGCCCGACTATATTCGCAATAATATTACATTCCATCGTATCAGTACCATTTATTGTTATATCCCCGAAGCTCGTATCAATATCAAGCAACTCAACACCTGCCATCGGCGCCGACACCTCCTCGGTTCTTTCGTATCTCTGCTGGCCCCAACCTCCCACGTTGATACAGCAGCCACATAAAATAACAACAAAGCCGAGCAGGCAAAATAGCCACGATTTACTAAAATAAGTTTGATTCATTCTAAAGCCCCTTAAAACAATTTCCGGCTCTATCATTATCATTCTTCCAATGCCGCGATTCCGCCTAATCCATTAATATTACCGTCCCGTTATTGTATTAATCAACAGCGATGTTCCCCAACTTTTTTCTAAAGTCATTTTCAGCCCTAAATAGCATTGAGCCTGAATTTTGTGGCGGAAATTTAAAAAATTCTTACACTATTTCGAATAAAATCGCCCCCGGAGCACCTGTAATTATGGGAAACCAAAGCAGAGATATCTCAGCCGGCCAGGATGGTTTGGGAGTTGAACGATTGGACGCCGTCTGTAAAAATGAAATTACATCTGCGTGGGGCTGTGACGAAGCCGACAAGGGCGGTTTCGAGGCATTCGTCAAAAGATATATGAAAGATGCTTATTTTATCGCGCTGGGCCTTGTGGGCAACCAGGATGACGCTCTCGACCTCTCACAGGAGGCCTTTTTACAGGCCTACCGGCACAGAAAACGCCTCCGCTCGAAAGGAAAACTATTCCCCTGGTTCTATCAGATACTCCGCAACCTGTGTTTTATGCACCTTCGAAAAAAACGAGTAAGAAAAGCGGACTCTCTAAACGACCCTATTGACTGCACAGTCGAAAACCTGCCCTTAACCTCTTTCGACCCCGGGGCAATTGCCGAAAGGAACGAGACCAGCGACGCCCTGTGGCGGGCAATCAGCCAACTCGATGAAAAGCACAGAGAGGTGATTATCCTGAGGCACTTCCGCAACCTATCTTACGAACAAATGGCTCAGGTCCTTTTTTGCAACAAAGGGACTGTGATGAGCAGACTGTATTACGCACGTAATAAATTGAAAGACATACTTGATAACCAGAAAGGAGGTAAGCGCTAATGACTTCCTGTCAGGATTATAAAGACCTGATGATGGCTTACCTGGATAACGAGCTTGACGCCGAGCAGCGAAAGATTTTCGAAGAGCATCTCAAATTGTGCGACAAATGCCCGGCCGAGCTCGAAGAATTCAAGGAACTAAAACGCCTCACAGACAACGTCAAGCTAATCGAACCCGAAGACAGAATCTGGCAGCAATACTGGGGCGGCATCTACAACCGCATCGAACGGGGACTGGGCTGGATTATCTTCAGCATCTCGGCCATTTTGCTGCTGATTTATGCCGGCTTTAAGGCCATCGAGGCAATCGTCAAAGACCCCGCCGTAGAGACCTGGCTCAAGGTCGCGATTATCGCACTTATTGTGGGCCTGGCGATACTGCTGGTCTCGATAACCCGCGAGCGGCTGTATTTCTTCAAAAAAGACCGTTACAAAGATGTAAGGAGATAAATCAATGCTTTTATCGACAACCGACGAAATACCCTGCAAAAAAATCGTCAGGTATCTCGGCCTGGTCCGGGGCAACACAATCCGCGCTCGCCATATCGGCAGGGACATTATGGCGGCATTGCGTAATATCGTGGGCGGTGAAATCACCGACTACACGAAAATGATGGCCGAATCCCGCGAGCAGGCCATCGACAGGATGGTCGAAGAGGCCCGAGGCTTGGGCGCCAATGCCATTGTCGGCATATATTTCACGACCTCGATGGTGATGAGTATGGCAGCCGAAATCCTCGTATTCGGCACAGCCGTCGTGGTCGAATAGCGGTTCAGGACCCGGCGCGAAAAAATTTCGTAAAAAGTCCTGAATAAACAGATGCCCTCTTACATCTGTGTAAATGAAGGGAGAACAAATGGAATCACTAAAAGATTTTTTAAAACCTGAGCTTGTATGGTTTCTGATTGGACTGGCGCTGCTGCTGGCTGAATTCATCACGCCGGGACTGATTATATTTTTCTTCGGTGTCGGCGCCTGGGTAGTGGCGGCTGTATGTCTGTTTACGGATATCTCGCTCAATACCCAGCTTGTCATTTTTATCATCAGCTCGATTTTGCTGCTGGCGGCGCTTAGGCGATGGCTCAAGGGCGTCTTTATGGGCCACGTCAAGGCCTCGCAGAACACACGAGAAGAAATGAAGGAATTCATCGGCGAAAAAGCCGTCGTCAAAAAAACAATAAAGCCCAACCTGACGGGCAAGGTCGAACTGCACGGGACCGACTGGATGGCCGAAGCAGACGAAGAAATCGCCGAAGGGGCAATGGTTGAAATCATCGGTAAAAATAACTTAACTTTAAAGGTTAAATCACTGTAGCGGGAAAGGAGAGAAAAATGCCGGCAGCAATAGAAATCAACATAACAACTGTTATTCTCATCGGCCTTCTTGTCTTTGCGCTATTCGTTTTCTTCAGAACAATCCGAATAGTGCCGCAGAAGCAGGCGTTCATCGTCGAGCGATTAGGCAAATACTCGAGAACCCTCGACGCGGGCTTTCACATCCTTGTGCCTTTTATCGACAAGGTCGCCTACAAGCACACGCTCAAAGAGCAGGCGGTCGATGTCGCACCACAGGCGTGTATTACCAAAGACAACATCGCCGTAGAGGTTGACGGTATTTTGTATATGCAGGTCGTTGACCCACAAAAGGCCTCCTATGGCATCGATAATTACAGGTTCGCTTCAACGCAGCTGGCGCAGACAACGATGAGAAGCGTTATGGGCAAGCTCGACCTCGACAGGACATTCGAGGAGCGGGAAAATATAAACAGCGTCATCGTCGATGCGGTCGATAAGGCCTCCGACCCCTGGGGCGTTAAGGTTACCAGATACGAGGTCAAAAACATTCTGCCGCCTCAGAGCATCAAGGACGCAATGGAAAAGCAGATGCGTGCCGAGCGAGAAAAACGCGCCTCGATTGCGGAGTCCGAAGGTGACAGGCAGGCAAAAATCAACCGGGCGGAGGGTGAAAAACGCGAGATGATTGCCCGCTCAGAAGGCGAAAAGCAGCGTCGTATAAATGAGGCGGAAGGACGGGCCTTCGAGATTGAAAGGGTGGCCCAGGCCACGGCAGAGGGCATTCGAAAAATTGCACTCTCGATAAATGAAAAAGGCGGTATGAACGCGGTGAACCTGCGCGTCGCGGAGCAGTATATCAACGAATTCGGCAAACTGGCAAAAACAAACAATACAATCATCATACCCTCCAATCTGTCGGATATGGCGGGGATGATAAAATCGGTAACGACAGTAATAAAGGACCAGACCGTGCCTGCGGGCGCTGCGAAGTAAATACTTCGGCGGCCACACACTCATAACGCCGAGCTGAATGGGACCCTACGTAAGGATACTAAGGGTCCCATTTTATTATCGAGCTGTCTCGCATTAAGAGAACTGTTGCCCCCGGCGTTTGGGCGGTTATAATTTAAAGATACGCATTACTCGTGGGAATATACAGGAAGCCGATATGCTCGAGGCATTAGAACAGCAAAATCACATTTTGCAGGCGCTTTTTGCCACTTTGTTTACGTGGGGCGTAACCGCCCTCGGGGCCGCCTCGGTATTCCTTACAAAAAGCATCAGCAGACGAATACTGGACCTTATGCTGGGTTTCGCCGCCGGTGTAATGATTGCCGCAAGTTTCTGGTCGCTTTTGGCGCCTGCCATTGATATGGCCGAGGCCGCAGGCGGCCTCGCCTGGATACCAGCCGCAGTGGGCTTTATGGCAGGCGGCATATTCATCCGCATCATCGATAAAATCCTGCCTCATTTGCATATCGGATACCCAACCGAAGAAGCAGAGGGTATAAAGACAAGCTGGCACCGCAGTATCCTGCTGGTTCTGGCTATAACGCTGCATAATATCCCGGAAGGCCTTGCGGTGGGCGTGGCATTCGGGGCATTGGCGGCGGGCAGTGAGCACGCCAGCTTCGCCGCGGCAGTAGCGCTGGCCATAGGAATCGGGATACAGAATTTTCCGGAAGGTATGGCCGTATCCGTGCCGCTGCGCCGCGAGGGAATGAGCCGGCTAAAAAGCTTTTGGTATGGCCAGCTTTCGGGTATAGTTGAGCCGATAGCAGGCGTAATCGGCGCTGCAACGGTGATATTCATCCAGCCGATATTGCCCTATGCCCTGAGTTTCGCCGCCGGCGCGATGATATTCGTCGTCGTCGAAGAGGTTGTCCCGGAATCACAGCGCGATGGCAATGCGGACCTGGCGACGATGGGCGTGATGATTGGGTTCACAGTAATGATGATACTCGACGTCGCACTGGGCTGAGATAAGTTTGATTATTTTGCCTTGAGCAAAGGAGAAATGTTATGACCGAAAAAGAGGAACCAAAAGAATCCCAACCCGTTACGCAAAGCAATAATCCAGCCGAAAAATGCACCAACAAAGACGCCTGCACATGGGCGATGTTGTGCCATTTATCGGGGCTGGCCTGGCTGATTATACCGTTCCTGGGCGGCATAATCGCGCCATTGATTATCTGGCAGATAAAAAAAGACATCGACCCCTTCGTTGACCGCAACGGCAAAGAGGCACTCAATTTCCAGATTTCGATACTTATATACGCGGTCATAGCCGGTTTTCTAATTATGATATGCGTAGGCAAGTTTCTGCTGCCATTAGTGGTAATAGCTGATATCGTTTTTGTGATTATCGCTTCGGTAAAGGCCGCAAATGGCGATACATACCGCTATCCGCTGACGATTCGCTTTGTCTCGTAACCGGCAACTTGATATTCGAATCATGCGTCAAGCTTGTAAAAAGTCCGCGCCGCCGGTATCATTTGTGGAATGTCCGCGAAATCCCGAAAAAAATCCGCCGCAGAAGATGTGGCGGTTAATAAAAAGGCCTATCGCAATTTCGAGATAGAAGATACGCTCGAAGCTGGAATGGAGCTATTGGGCAGCGAGGTAAAGAGTCTGCGAACGGGCCAGGCCGACTTATCCGGCTCATACGCCAGAATCGCAAACGGTGAATGCTGGCTCGTCGGGGCAAAAATCGCCCAATACCAGCAAAAAGGTATGCTCGGCCACAATCCCACTCGCAAGAGGAAACTGCTGCTGCACAAGCACGAAATCCGAAAAATATACATAAAACTCGAACAACGCGGCTTTACACTCGTGCCGCTTCGGGTATATTTCAATAAAAAGGGCCTCGCAAAAGTCGAACTCGCCCTTGCACGAGGAAAAAGAAAATACGATAAACGACAGGCAATAACGGAACGAGAACAGAAAAAAGACGTCGCGAAGAGAATGAAAAAGTTTCGACGCTGAAAATCGGGAGGTTTTAATTATGGTCGAAGAAAAGAACGAAGAAAAAAAGATAATCGTCGATGAGGACTGGAAAGAACAGGCCAAAAAGGAAAAAGAGGTATTGGCTGAAGAGGAAAAAATAGAAACGGAAAAAACCGGGCAGGGCCAGCGCCGCAAGCCACTGCCAAAAGGTGATTTCCCATCGCTGGTGAGTATGCTTGTCACCCAGGCATTTTTCTCGCTCGGCCTTATCCAGTTCGAGGGTCAGGACAAACGCGAACCCGACCTGCATCTGGCCAAATACAACATCGATATGCTCGAAACGCTCGAAGAAAAAACCAAGGGGAATCTGGACGACACCGAGCAAAAGGCCCTTGTCAGCGCACTTAACGAACTGCGTATGGCCTATGTGAAAGTCTCGGAATTAATCAAAAACGAGGACCAAAAACCCGGCTAAGACCGGCTTACTACTGTGACCATATTAGAACAAATCATCGTAGATAAAAAAATTGAGGTCGAGCGTCGTCGCAGGCAGCAGCCGCTCGAAGAGCTAAAAGAGCAGGTTCCGCTGCTCGGCAAATGCCGCAATTTCTACAAGGCCGTCACCAAACACAACAAAAGAGGCCTTAACATCATTGCCGAGATAAAAAAGGCCTCGCCGTCCGCCGGCGTAATCCGAAGCGATTTCGCCCCCGTAACAATTGCGAAGACCTATGAAAAATGCGGCGCCGACGCAATCAGCATCCTGACCGACGAAAAATATTTTCAGGGAAAGCTCGAATATATCGACCAGGTTAAACACGCCGTCGACCTGCCCATACTGCGAAAAGACTTCATTATCGACATCTGGCAGGTTTACGAATCCCGCGCTGCCGGGGCCGACGCGATATTGCTGATTGCCGAAGCGCTCAAGCCCGCCCAGCTTATGGACCTGATGATTGCCGCCGCCGAGTTGACGTTGACCGTGCTGCTGGAAGTCCACGACGCCGATTCGCTTCTGGTAGTCCGCAGTATGATTGGTTTTCCCAGGGCCGGCTACAATATCCTCGGTATAAACAATCGCGACCTGACATCAATGAACGTTGATATCAATAACACGTCCCGGCTGGCGGGCCTGCTGGATAAAAAGATACCGTTAGTCTCCGAGAGCGGTATAAAGACGCGAGAAGACGTCGAAAAATTAAAAGTCGTCGGCGTCGATGCCGTATTGATTGGCCAGACGCTATGCGAAAGCGCCGATATAGACGCCAGATTTAAAGAGCTATTTGACTCATAACCACCTACAGCACTTGTTGTGCTGCATTGTACGTTTTATTTTTACTCGGATATAAATTGGAACTTCTTTTATGGCAATCAACAGCCAAGAAAAAACTGATAACGCTGAACCGCGGGGCCGGCCGTTACGCGGCGAGATAGTTTACATCTACGCCTATGACATCGCTTACGACATAAAACGGGAACCCGTGGAGACAATTCTCTCGCAGCCGACAAAGGGCTACTTTGTCGAGCCGAGCAAACGAATCCCAAAACAGATATTTTTTTACCGCCCGAGCATGGCGGAGTTTCCGCCCGAACAACGCAAATTAAGCAACGGCAGGACAGTGGAAATAAGAAAAAGCGTAAAATTGTTCGGCGTCGGCGCAATGAGTATTCAGGTTCGCATGCCGTTCAGCACCGAACGACTTGAAGACCTTGTCGAATATCACGATTTGAAATTCGAAAATCGACGGCTACAGGATGAAATAGAAGAGCTTGCTCAAAACGTTCTAAAGGACATCTCGCAATACTGTATTCGGCCGGTTCCGGCCCCGGCGCAACCGGACGCATACACGGTATTTTGCCTTGCCGGCCTGCCCGGCGATAACACAGGAGCCGAGCAGTGGCTAAAAGCCAACAGACAAAATGTGTCCGCACTGCTCATGCAGGAGGAAAACGCCGAGACCCTCTCCGAGCAGGAGGCCAGAGAATCAACCGAGCTTTACCTGAGCTACTACGGGGACGACCTTGTGGTGGTTGACTGGGATTCGGCTCTCGTTGCCGGTGCAGGGGAATCACTGGATGATATTTTGTATATAATGGAGCTTGCGAACGTGCAGTTGATCGAGCTTGCCGCCTACGATAAAATTCTCGATGAGGCGATGCAGTTCGCTTACCGGGACGTGAACAGGCAAAAGATGCGCTCAACTCGGCGGGTGCTGCGAAACCTGCGCGAAATACGTATTGACCTGGCCCGGCTCAGTGATGAGCTGTCAAACATTACCAAATTCTTCGGCGACTGGTATCTCGCAAAAATTCACAAGAACATCTCGGACAGATTCCACCTCGCAGACTGGCAGCGGATTATCGGTGAAAAGATGAGAACTCTCGATGGTCTGTATCAAATTCTGTCGCAG
>CAYLYB010000026.1:0-24626 GCA_964387605.1 uncultured Pirellulales bacterium
ATACGTTATATTATCTTCATCATAATCAACAGTTGTAAGTATATCATACAATTTGTTAGCCAAAGGAATGCTGGTATTAGGGTAGTAGCCCTGGCAGAAAATAATCGCGTAATTAACGTCACCGGCTGCTATCGTAACATTGTTGACATCGTTGGCCGTTGTGCATGAATAACCCGGCATAGGTTTTGAGGTATAGTTTCTATCATAAGCGGCTTGATGCAGCTTTTGGTTAGTTGCTTTCTTTCTGTCTTCGGCAAGTTTTTTGACATATTGAGGTATGTAACCGTGATAATATTTTTCAGCCCCACACTTATAAGCACTATACGGCTTGCCATCTTGCCCTTCTTCTTCCCAGTCTTTCTTCTTTGGGTTAACTTTTGCCTTTTCATCTAAAGCCGCTGCCGTTGCACATGACCAGTTGCCTTTTAATTGGCGCCCTTCGGCCTGCATGGCATCACGAAATTCGCCGCTATGGCAGCAGTTAATCACTATTTGCAGGTCTTTGAATTTCCCGTCCAGACTCTTATTCAGTACCTTTACAAAAGCTGAGGAGCTAATATAACATCGCGTATTTTTACGCTCGGCAAAATAAATTGTACTTTGATTTTGCTGCTTCTTTCTGCCATAAGCACGCCCAGGCCGCAGCAGACCAATAAACACGCAGATAACAAAAGATATGCAAAATATCCTAATCAAAAAGAAAAAGTGTCTCTGGGCTGTCCTGGAATTGGTTTTCTCTTCCATCACAATCTCCTGTTTCCCGTTTCACAAAACTACCATCACCGTATTACTCTGGCTCCTCTTCGCCTCCCTTGTTCGCGGCGATGATGGGGTATCCGAGTTCCGCGCCTTTCGGCTGGTCAACCAAAGTTGATTCGTCCTTGATTGCCGTGGAGGGCTTAATTATACGACTTTAACCACCGGGCCGCAAAAGTTTCTGTTTGTTTATCTGCCCCAGATAATCCGCCCCGATTTATTTGCTATAACTGCCACTATTCCGATTATTCCCTGCGTAATTACCTCCTTGCCTGCCCCCGGGAACCTGCTACTTTGCTTTAGCAGCAGGGGACCCATTTTGCCTGCCCTCCCTGCCCCAGCAATTTGTTGGCTGGGGGAGTGCTGCTCACTCGTTTAACAACCGGGGACGCAAAAAAATAATAAAAAAAATTCGCAAATTCATACAAATGTTTAAAACATTTGTATAGCGCAGGCGCGCAAGCGCTTTTCGCCCAAAACCCAACTTTTTAAAATTTTTTATCTCCTTATAAAACCAGCACTTACGATTTTTCACCCTCTCAAAAATTCGGATTTTTCGACACAAACGCGCAAGTTCGCGCCATGGGGTAGAGGGACTATGTGGTCCCTTTGGTTAGCCCCGGCTCCCGTGGCCGGGGTAAGCAAAAAAAATTTAGCCCCTCAATTTATTGAGGGGTTCCCGCCGCAGGCGGGGCTGATTTGAAAATTCGTGCTTGTTTCGGATTTAGTATTTAGATATTCGAATTTTGATAAAGGGAGGTTTGATTATGGCCATCAGCTTAAAAAAAAGAATTAGTAACTATTTTAATATCGCCTTACACGATGCCTGTCTTAATTATTATCAGCGTCGCTTCGGCCCGGATATCCGCCTGATTCCCCTCAATTTTTTCAGGTTCGCCATCGTTGACAAAATCGATTACGACCGACTCCGCAGATACAAATGGCGTCTCAACCGTTCGGGCCGCACCTTCTACGCGATGCGCACCGTCACCCTCCCTCACACGCGCATGCAAATAGCAATCTTTATGCATCGCTGCATCCTCAATCCACCCGATAATCTCCTCATCGACCACATCAACCACAATGGCCTCGACGAACGCCGCTGCAATCTCCGCCTCGCCACTCAAACCGAAAACAATCGAAATATGCGAAAGCAAAAAAGGAAAACCTCCTCTAAATACAAAGGCGTTGACCGTATCAGGGCCACCGGAAAGTATCGCGCCCGCATTTCTCTCGGCCACACTCGTCTGTTCCTCGGCTCTTTTACCGACGAACTCTCCGCCGCCCGCGTATATGATAAAGCCGCCCGAAAATATTTCGGCGACTTCGCCTGCCTTAATTTCCCGTAAGAAATATCCTCTTCCTTATTTGCCTGCCTGCCCCCGAGTGCTTCTCACCTTGGTTTAGCAGCAGGGGGTCCACCAATATTTGCCTTTACGACCCTTGAGAACAATTCATCCCACCCGGAATTTTCTTTCTCGATGAGTTTCATTTTCCACTCTCGCCGCCATTTCTTTAACTGCTTTTCTCTTTTGATTGCCTCCTCCAGAGTTTTTTGCTTTTCATAGTACACAAGTTTGTGCACGTCATATTTTGCTGCGAATTGATTTGCTCGTTTATCTTTGTGCCTTACGATTCGCTTCGTAAGGTCTCCTGCCATCCCCACATACAGCGTCCCGTTCTTCTTATTCGCCAGTATGTAAACATAATACTCACTCATAACAGCTATTATACATCAGTCCTTAATTTTCCCGGCTCTCCCCGGGGAGCTACTCCTTTGGTTTCGCAGAAGGGGGTCCACTAATATTTGCCTTTACTCGCTTATGATTTTTTTGAATCCGGCCTTCTCCAATGCTGCGTCCACATCGTCGCGATATAGCACCTCAAAGCCAATGATTCGACCGCAGTTGTCTATGTCAACTATCACATACCCTGATTCTGCACCCAATTCGATGGTCTTCTCTAGCTTACCCAAAACGATATTCTGCTCAACAACATTCAATTCCCGCCACGGTTTGACGTTGAAGCTCGAACAGAAATCATCCCCACACGGACATCTTGCTGCAATCTCGAGATAAGGCAGTTGCTCGATTAAAACCGTCAGTCCCTGCTTTGCAATTAGCTGCTCCACCTCCGAATAGAACTCTGGTAGCAAATCCTTTAACTTCATCTGTTCCCGTTTCCTCTCTGTTGCGCTATCATATACCCACGTTCCGTCACCGAAATGAAAAAAGTTCGCCCCCAACAACACTTGCTTATACTCTATGTCTTATCCCAATCCTTGACTCTTTCTTTCAACTTATGAATCACAATGTCGTTGTCTGAATCTTCATAAACAACATAAAGCCGAAAAAGCTTGAGTGAGTATTTTGCATACTTAACCACCAGACTGTAATCCAATTCCATTAACGACACTGGTTCCTCTTTATCGCGATTGAAAACCTTGATGTCTTCTTCCTCTTCCTCAAATGCTTTCTTTCTAATATCTTCCGGGCTCAGTTTGGTCACTTGCCCGTACGTTTTCTCTTGTGGCCGTTTCATAACACTAACTCCTGGTTCGCAAAGCAGAAACTGACCAAGAGGGATTTTAAATTCTTCGGCCATACTAGCAAGTTTGTCTCTGCAGTTACCCATAAAAGTCCTGCCGGCATGGTACTGTTTTTCTGGTTCTTCACAAACCGGCACCTCTTTAAGGAGAGTTGGGGGTTTTCTATTTTGAATCGATAATGCCAATGTGCGGACTATGTTGTTTTTGTCATTTGCTGCTTTCCGAATAATATTATCAACGAAAGCATCTGTAAATTCGTTTAGTACTTCTGTTTGAACAGACTTCTTTATCCACTCTCCGTCAGAAGGAACGCCATAGCTGTTATCTGCTCGGTCTCGCAATCGCCGCAAGAGTTGCCTGCAAGCTTCTTCCATCCCGTAGATAGTTTTATGATAATATACTACGCGGTACATAAAAAACCTTGCGAGCAGAGAGTGTTCTATCGCGGCTAACGCTTTATCTGAAAATCCCACTATTCCGTCCTGGCTTACCTTCAGGTTATTCAGCAGATAATTGATGTCTATCTGCCCATAGGGAACTCCTGCAGCATAAGAATCTCGTAATAAATAATCCCAGCGATCGATGTCAGAACTACTATGAATAAGCTTGCTCAATTGCGGGTCTGCAGCTTCGGAACGTGTAAAAATATCGGCTACAACCTTTGCACGTCTTTCGTCCCCAATAGCTTGCAGCAGATCCTTCTGACTTGTTACGATTAACCTCCCAACCTCTTCGTGACGCGGATATGTGCTTCTGGTGAAATTCAGTGACTTGGGTCCTTTTACCCATTCTTCAGTTAATTCAACGCTGTCCACTTTTTCCATCAAGTGCGAATACGGATAATGCCCAACATCATGTAGTAGCGCCGCAAGCCTGAGATTTTCTTCCTGCTCTCGTTTGAATTTGACTCCATTATTCTTAGCAGTGTCGAGAATCCGAATCATTGCCCCAAGGGCTCCGATGCTGTGAGCAAATCTCGTAACAGTTGCGTTAGGATAGACCATTTGTGCCATTGCAAGTTGCTTAAGTCGGCGCAGACGTTGAAAAGATGCTGTATCAATAACCTGAACTTCGCGATCTTTGAGGTAGATATTACCGTGGATTGAATCGACAACTAATTTTGTGGAACCGTCACGATTGGAGGAGGCCATATTTTCTCAGCTCCTCCAATGCCTCCTTGACATTCTCCTCGCTGAAATCTTTTTTAAATCGCCTCAATGTTTCAGTGATCTGCCTAGTATTTACTCCAGAGACCTGCTTGCGGTCTATCAGAAAATGGACCGACGCAAGTAGCTCTAGTTTTCTTGCCAGTTCGTCTCGCTTTGGTTCTGTAAAAAGGCCTTGTAACTTTCTTAGTCGTTGAGAAGATGCATCGTCTAACGACCATCCTTTAGATTCATCCAAGTCAGCCGAAATGCCCATCGCTATAGCGAATTCGTCGCGGGTAAGAGTCGAGCTATAAGGCCCATGTAAATACCAGTGATAAAAATAACCCAGGTTAACTCCTGAAGCCTGAGCGAGATAAATTGCTTTTTGCATTATCAGGCGGTCCTCAAAGGTTCCTACTTGAAATGGCAATCTCAAAGCATCAGCAGTGAGTTTAACGCCGATTTGTTTCCTATCCATAAGGCCGCCCCGTGGTTTCAGCCGGTTTTGCGATTAACTTTACGAACTAAAAGTTATTATACTTATTTCTTCGGTTTTTCGTTATCAATTCTATTACTTTTTATGAATCTTATCGAGGTTGGTTGTTTTTTATCGTTTTTTTAAGCTATTTCATCAATATTATGTGCTATCTAAGGTTTGCACAATATTTTTGGGTTGGGAACAGGTTATTTTTTCTTTCGGGAATTTAACCGTTCTTTTGTTGATACTTTTCTGCGGTCGTTTTGGATTTCTCCATTTCATGCTTTAAATTTGTTTAGTGTTTAGGGCTTACCTGCCGCAGGCAGATTTAAGATTTCTCCTTCCGCTCCCCTGTCCCCGGGAAGCTGCTCCTTTGGGTTTGCAACAGGGGTTCCAGTTGTTTCCTCTTCCGTCGCCGCCGTAATCCTCACCCTTATAATATCGTTTTTCTCGTAGCGTAGCGAAGACCCCCGCGTCGCGTTTTGCGAAGTCCCACATTGCGGGGAGAAGCAAAACGGCGGGGGATTTAACAGCATGGGACCCATATAAACCATAAAATACCGTTCACAGCGTCCGAACGCCTGCCCATCCTTCGAACCCTCAATCAGCACCTCGCACGTCTCGCCGATAAATTGCTCGCGGAACTTATAACCTAATTCATCGCTCAATTTCCGCAAAACCTCTGACCGCTTTTTAATAACACTCGATTGAACCTTTTCCTTCATCTTCGCCGCAGCCGTCCCCGCCCGCGCCGAAAACGCGAATAC
Source organism: uncultured Pirellulales bacterium (assembly GCA_964387605.1). Lineage (GTDB taxonomy): Bacteria > Planctomycetota > Phycisphaerae > Sedimentisphaerales > Anaerobacaceae > Fen-1362. Next base: position 5,698 of record CAYLYB010000026.1, read on the forward strand.
ATGCATCTTCGAAAATCCCGCCCATTTTGCTAATTCTACCGTTTCTTGAAAATCCTCATCCGTCTCGCCCGGAAATCCAACAATCATATCAGCCGTTATCGCAGGCCTGTCGAGCCGTGATTTAATCATCGCGATTTTATCTCGCAATTCATCCGCGTCGTATTGCCTGCACATTCGTTTCAGAATCCGTCCGCTTCCCGATTGCATTGACAAATGAATATGGGGCATAATATTCGAATGCCCGCAGAATACATCCAGCAATTCCTCCGTTATATCTCCCGGCTCTAAGCTGCTCACCCGTACCCGCAGTCCCGGAACCCCCGCCAATTCCTTTAATAAATCGCAAATGGAAGATTTATCGCTTGCCGCCGTGCCTCCACCGGCTGTCGATGGGCAACCTGTAACCTGTAACTTGCAACTTGTAACTTGTTCCGTTCTCCTAACTGTTTCCCGCCCATACGCCCCCAGGCACACTCCCGTAACCACGATTTCTTTATGCCCAGCCGCAACTAAAGATTTTGCCTCACTAACCGCGTCTTCAATCGGCTTTGAATGAACATCAGGCCGAACCTGCGGTATAACACAGTAGCTGCACACGCCGTCACAGCCGTCCTGGACCTTCAGAAACGCACGCGTGTGGCCGGCAAATCGCGTTAATAAGGGCAACTTGGGCCAATTGGCAAAACTTGAACCCTCATCCTTGTTTTCAGTACTGGTATCTGCTTTAATATGCTTGTTTTGGCCCTCTTTGACAATTTGCATAAGCTTGGCAGGCAATTCAGCCCGGCTGGTGACTATATAGAGATTATTGCCATTATCAGGGCTGGTTTTGCCCTTGTTAAAAATCGGCTCACACCCGCAGACCACGCGAATTGCATTGGGGTTGATTTTAGCCGCTCTTTGAACATATTGACGACTCTTCGCCGACGCCGTCGCCGTTACACAGCAGGTATTTATCACGAATAAATCGGGCCTTTGACTCGGCGTTTCGGCTGATAAACCCAGATTTTCCAGAAATTCCCGTATCTGACGGTCTTCGTATTGATTAACTTTACAGCCAAGAGTAAATATGGAAAAAGTTCTCATAATATGTTATACTATTCAACTGTGTGTTTATTTACAAGCGCACAGGGCTGTTTGCGCATTTGAACGCTTATGCTTCATAGCGAGGCAGGGGTTTTTCCCTGTCTTTAAAAAGTAGCGCAGGAGGCAGATTATGGCTGAAAGAATCGGCTCCGTTTGGGCCATTGATATCGGTAACACCTCATTGAAGGCCCTGCGCCTCAGCAATGAAAGCGGCACACTCGAGGTCATTGGTTTCGATAACATCCCTCACGGCAAAATCCTCTCTGATACCAGCATCAAGGACCAGGAACGAGAAGAGCTTGTCGCCCTGACGCTTCGCCAGTTCGTCGAGAAAAACGACGTCAGCCGCGACGACATCATCATCTCCGTCCCCAGCGCCAACAGCTTCGCCCGTTTCGTCAACCTCCCGCCTGTCGAGTCAAAACGCATCCCCGAAATCGTCCGCTTCGAAGCCAGCCAGCAAATTCCCTTCGACATCACGGAGGTTGCTTGGGACTGGCAGTTGATGACGGAGGGAGTTGAAGAGGCGAAGGTGGGGATATTCGCGATAAAAAATGATGTGGTGACGGCGGAGCTGGAGCATTTTGCCAGAGAGAATCTACGTGTAAGCCACGTTCAGATAGCACCGATGGCGTTGTGTAATTATATCGTGTTCGACCGGCCGGATTTGACGGATTCTGATACACAGGCGACGGTAGTGCTGAATATAGGAGCGGAAAACACGGACCTAGTGGTATGCACCAAGTCAAACGTCTGGAATAGGTCGATACAAATGGGCGGAAATGCGTTTACAAAGGCGATAGCGGACACGTTCAATCTGAGCTTCGAGAAGGCAGAGAAGCTCAAGAGGACGGCACCGATGAGCAAATACGCCAGGCAGATACTTCAGGCGATGAAGCCGGTTTTTGCGGATTTGGCGTCGGAATTACAACGTTCGTTAGGCTTTTACAGCAGTTCCAATCCGAATACGAAGCTGTCAAAGGTTGTGGCATTGGGCGGTGGCACGAAGATGCGAGGCCTGCTTCAGTATCTTCAGCAGAGCTTGCAGATGCCGATAGAGAGGCCTGATTCGTTCAAACGGCTCTCGTTAAGCCCGGCAGTGTCAGCGGCGGAATTTCATGAGGAAGTGGGCGATTTTGGGATAGTATACGGATTGGCGGTTCAGGCGCTGGGACTGGGGCGAATAGAAAGCAATCTTCTTCCGAAGAGCGTAGCGAGGTCGATGGCGTGGGCCGGTAAGTCGAAGTATTTTGTTGCAGCGGCCTGCTGTATATTGGTCGTATCTGTTCTGGCTCTGGCACGGACGCTAATAGACCGCGCCAGCTATGCGAATAAATCGGCAGAGAGAGAGAAGATAAAGGCTGTTCTTGAGACGGCGAGAAAGGTTGAAAGTGATATAGAGGCGGAAAAGGCAAAAGAGGCGGCATCTGAGGCGGCAATAAAGAAGGGACTTGATTTATTCAAGTATCGGGAAGTAATTCCTTTGATAAATCAGACATTGATTCGAGCGTTGCCGAACGCGGAGAACAATCCACAACAGGCCGAAGTTTATAAAGCATTTGCTGAGGGGGACATAGAAAAGGTCAAAGAGATAGAGCGTTCTGATCGCAAGCAGCTTTTCGTAACGTCGCTATCGGTTTATTACTCCGGGGATATTGAATACGCCGAATTCAGTGAATCGGGATTCGGACGTTCGTTTGAATTCGAGGAGGAAGGAGAAAGGGCGAGCAGCAGAAGAGGCCCTTCAGAAGACCCTTATGCGGCGATGCGTGCCAGAGGGGGCGTTGGCCCGGGCCCGGGGTATGTTGATACTCGCAGAACAATGACGGTGACGAGCGAGGAGGCGCCGCGTGGATTTATAGTAACTATGGCGGGTTATAGTCCTTATAAGCAAATAGGGGAGCTTTTGGATCCGGTTGGTGTCCAGGAAGACCCAAGCAGGTGGGGATTTGTGAACAGATTGATGAATCTGGACAGTATGTTTGACGGGAACAGTCCATTTGAGCTTTATAACAAGACGGACAAGCAACATTTCGAGCTGAAAACCGGAGCGGTGTCCCTGGAATCAGATATGCCTATCGGAATCGGTGAATTAAAGACTTTTGGAGACAAGGAACAGAATGAACAGAATATTCTCATCGACCCGATGACTAAGGAGGTTATCAGCAGAACACCGGCGGTAGATTCAACAGGCAAAACGCTAACCGACAGGCGAGGCAATACGATATATCAGGAGAACGACCACTGGTTTTTGGTGAATTTGAAATTGAAGTGGAAAGGTGTAAGCAAGGAGAAATCGGCGGGCGCCGGCAGTCCGGAGCCGACCGGGCAAGTGAAGTCACAACCGGCTGCGAAGCCGCGAGTTGAAAAAAGCAAGGGTCAGGCAAACGGCCCGGACCTCGGTTTTGATTAGTGAAAGAACTTTATAATACTTGAGAGAGCATGCAAGAAAATTGTCGATAGGGCGTTAAAGGCGCTACGGAGCCAATGATACGGAGCGATGAGTAATGGCCAAGATTGATTTATCCGGCATTAAGGGAGCACTGAAGAAACTTGGGGGGTTGAGGGTATTTTCTGTGTTATTGTGGCCGATGGTGATAGTATTTGCAGGTGTGCTTGTGTTGACGGCGGCAGTGATAATGGGCCGCAGCTTCAGACAGAGGGTTGAGAAGCAAAGCATACCGATGGCCCAGCAAATTACATCAGTTGAGGATAATATAAAGCCAATCAAGCAGGTTGAAGTAGAAAGAGAGTATCAGGAGGCTTTCGAGCGAGACGCGAATTTAGTGGAAAAGATGATGTTGCAGAGCAGTCAGCGTGAGCTGTTGAGATACGACATATTTCCGCAACCCAATGATACTTCCGTGTTGTTATTCACGAGGTTCGGCAATAAATATCGTCAGCAAATAGAGGAGCTGATTTCGAAAGTGAATGGGCGCGACTGTCCAAGTGAGGATGAGCTTAAGGAGAGTGTTCAAAAGAGTCTGGGTTCGTCAAGAATCGGCTGGAGCAGACCGGGGATAAGCGCAGGAAATACACAACAGGACAAGATTGTAAACGAGATTTGTCAGTCAAGGGCGAAGTCGATAGGCGTATATGCCAGCGCCAGGAAAATAGCAGGGTATGATTTCTGGGAACAGTATCAATACACCACTATCGAAGAGGCAGTGAAGGACTGCTGGAGCTGGCAGTTGGGATACTGGATAATCGAGGATGTCTTTTCGACGATAGAATCGCTGAACGCGGGTTCAACCAACGTATTCAATTCACCGGTTAAGCGAGTAATAGCGGTTGGTTTTACGGCTCCGGGCAAGCTGCTTTCTCAACGTGGCGGTGACATGTCAAGTGAGAAGCCGAAATATGTGACAAAACGTGAGGAACAGTTGACGGATTCCCTGACGGAGCGCATGAGTAACGAAGAGACAGATGTTGTTCAGTTTGTACTGGCAGTGGTGTTGGACAAAGACGAGGTAATGCCGTTTATGAAAGAGCTATGCAGCGCAAAAGAGCACCGTTTTTCGGGTTACCGTGGAGAGGGCCCGGTTCAGGTTTTCAAGCACAACCAGATATGCATTTTAGAAAGCAAGATAAGGCCTGTCGTAGCGAGTTCTCCGGAGCACAAGTATTATCGGTACGGAGGGGAATCTGCGGTTGAGGTTGAGCTGATTTGCGAATACGTATTCAACAAGAAGGGATATGCTCGGATAAATCCTGAGTCTTTGAAGAAGAGCGAGGAGGCGACGGTTGCAGAAGAGGAAATATACTGAGGTAACAATCAATGAAGATATAGCATTGGGATACGGATTTAGGGTTTTGTGATATGGCAAAAAAGCGGGGCAATTTCATAGAAGAACATATAGAGAAGGTAGTACTGTTGATAGCGGTATTATTGAGTGCGTTTATATTCTTTAAGTACATTCTGTTAAATCCGAACGAAATCAGCTACAACGGCCGGGAGTTCAGGCCCGGTCAGATAGATATATACATAGGAGAGAGTGCAGATAAGCTGAAGATACGGCTTAACGGGGAGCCGGTTTCGAGGGAGGATTATAAATCACAAAGTGAAAAATTCGTTTCAAGGATGAGATGCCCGGTTGAGAATATTAACACGAGTTTTGTCTGGCCATTACCTGAGGCAGTTGAAAAGAGCATTGAAAAGAAGTACCGGATTCCGGTGGTTGGACAGGTGAGCGAAGTTTCAGCAGAGCACATAAGGGCGGCGGCATACGTCCCCAAGGTGGTGATAACACAAGAAAATGTCAACAGCGAGGAGTCTTACGAGCCGAATGATATAGATTTTGTAACGGTTCAGGGAAGTTTTGAAATTGGTTCTCTTTTTGACAGTTTTCAGGAGTGTTTTGCAGGTCGGGCATTGCCGGAGAAGTGGCGAGACGAGAATTTAGCAAAGCCGGTGTTTGCGGCGGTTCAGTTGCAAAGACAGCGGAAGGATTCAGAAGGGCAGTGGGGTGAATGGGAGGATGTTGGGCCTATAAAGATAAATCCTCACAGGGATGAATTCAAGGTGATAGAGGAAGCCGGGGCCTTATCAGGCGGTGGGATAATGGTTCGTTTGTTGAGATTTGGCGAGCCACGGGTGCAGTTAGATATATTGCAGCCAGAGCCGTATCAGATAGCATCGGCAGAGGAAGAATGGTTTCCGCCTGTGCTTCATAAGAAGTATTTGTTGAATAAACGAGAGAAGGAAATGCGTGAGCGTCGTGAAGCGATAGCTGCGGAGCGTGATGAGCGCAATGAAGAACGAGACAGGTCGCGTCAGGACCGGCGTACGACTCGTCCGGCAGTGAGGAGTCCTTCCGGGGGCGGGGGTTATCCCGGTGATTCTCAATCGGGCGACCCAAGGCGTGGCGGAGGCGGAGGTTATCCCGCCACACGAAGTACGACGAGAGCAACACGAACGGAGCGAGACAGGCGTCAGACTGATGTTTTACCGACGGAGCAGCCGGGTAAGTCCGTAAAGCCGGATAACGAGGCGTTGTTATACGAGGAATTCAACAAGATGTTATTGACAGGCAAAGACATCAGCACTCTTCGCGAGCCAATAGTGTTCTGGGCGCACGATGATACAGTGGAGCCGGGCAACAGCTACAAGTACCGTGTTCGCATTGGAGTATTGAATCCCGTTGCAGGCAAAAATGAGGTGGCTGATGAATATTCAGCATATAACAGCAAGGTAATATTATGGAGTGAGTATTGTGATGTTTCAGAGCCGGTCATGATACCAGAGCGGCTGTACTTTTTCCCTTTGAATGTACAGGAGACGGCCGAGGCGGTTGACGTTCAGGTTTGTAAATATGCGCTTGGATACTGGTACAGTGAGAAGTTTGTGGTGAAGCGAGGGGAAGTAATCGGAAATACGGCAGAGGTAAAACCTCCCGAACAAAAGGAAGAACAAGATGAGAACCTGATTCTGCCGAAGAAGATAGACTACACGACGGGTGCGGTTATTGTGGATGTTGTGACGGTGAATGACTGGCAGAGCGTCGGTAAGGTTTTACAAGCGCGGCATTATTTTGATATGCTATATAGTTATGACGGCGAGATTATAGCAAGGATAGCGGCTAAACTGATGTATTGGCCCGAAATTCTTCGAGCGAGTTATACCGAAATAAGGGCACTTGAGAAAAGGCCGAGATTGCCGTTTCGTTCGTTCAGCAGCAGCGGAGTTTTTACCAATCGCAGGGTATCGCCGTTTATGCAGAGGGGTCCTATGGAAAGAGGGGGCGAAGGCCCGCGTTCGACGGATCAGATGATGGACCCATATATGATGATGCGGCAGAGACAATAGAGTATTATGGGGGAAGACGGGCAAGTTTTGTGGGTTCTGCAGCGAGGAGTTTCATAGCTGAAACCGAGTGTTTGCAGTAGTCCCGTTAAAATGGGGAGGGAGTTTTTGCTTTACCCAGGATGATGGAGGGAGTATAAGAGCTTTTTTGGTATAAGGTAAAAGTGCTTGACATAGGGTTTGATTTGAATTAGATTTTTGTGTTTAGTTTTATTTTTGTCGGGGCTATAAGTAGATTAATCAATGTTTTTGGAGGTTTTTGTGGCTAAAGAGTTGGCGCGAGAGTTGATTAGTGCGGGAGTTCATTTCGGGCACAACGCAAATCGATGGAACCCTCGAATGAAACCATTTATTTTTTCAAGGCGTGGTCAGATACATATTATCGACGTTCGCAAGACGCTTGCAGGTCTGGTGATAGCGAAGAAGCTGCTTGCTGAGGTGGTATCTTCGGGCAAAGATGTTGTGTTTGTCGGAACCAAGCGTCAGGCGCAGAAGGCGGTCGAGGCGTCGGCGGTTAAGTGCGGGATGTACTATGTATCGGACCGCTGGCTTGGTGGTACACTGACGAATTTCAGGACGATACGTTCCCGAGTACAACGGCTGGAAGAACTGGAGGGGATGCAGCAGGAGGGGACGCTCGAATCCCAAAGTAAAAAGCAGGCGTCTCGTCTCAAGCGGGAGCTTCGGAAGATAAAGAGCAATATGGAGGGGATACGCAAGATGTCTCGGCTTCCTGGAGCAGTTGTCGTAGTTGACGCCAAGAAGGAGTATCTGGCGCTTCGAGAGGCAAAGAAACTTGGGATAACAACGATAGGGATAATAGATACGGACTCGGACCCGGATACCGTGGACGTTGTAATACCTGCGAATGACGATTCGATACGTGCGGTCAACCTGCTTCTCAATGAGTTAGCGGATGCAGTTGCGGTTGGCAAGACAATGGTTACAGCCCAGAAGGATTCGCAGCCCAGGCCAAGGCATACTCGCTCCAAGAGGACGGTTTTGGCACGAGCTGACAGGTCGGAATCGGAAGAGCCGGCAGGAGGGGGCGATTTTTCGTCGACTGAGGCAAAGGAGATATCCGAGGCAAGCCAGCAGGCGGCAGGTGGCGAATAGAGGGTCAGTCCGGATTTGCAGCCGCGAGGATTTGGGGCCGGCGTTATCTGCGTCTAAAGAAGAACATGGCTTTATATAAAGTTTTATCAAACGGGAGTTTTTGAAATGGCGGGAATTTCGGCTTCAGAGGTAGTAAAACTGCGGAAGATGAGCGGTCAGGGGATGATGGACTGCAAGAAGGCATTGGAGGAGAGCGGGGGAAATATAGAAGAGGCAATGGCTCTTTTGCGGAAGAAAGGGCTTGCGACATTGGCGAAGCGGGCGGAGCGTGAAACGACGCAGGGACTGGTTGTAAGCAAGGGCAGCGAAGACGGCAGGACGGCAGTGCTGGCGTCGCTTTGCTGCGAGACGGATTTTGTGGCGAACAGTGTTGATTTTGTCACAGCTGCGGCGAACTTGGCGGATTATGCGCTTGTTTGCAGTGCGGATGAGGGAGTTGAGAACCTTCTGGAGACAGAGGTGGGCGGGAAAAAATACAGGGATGTTCTTACGGAGGCGGTAAGCAAGACGGGCGAAAAGACGGTGGTCGGAGATTACGCGAAGTTTAAGCTCGACGGGGCCGGTTTGATAAGCACGTATATTCATTTCAACAGCAAGGTGGGGACAATGCTTCTGATAGAGGCATCCGACGATAAGGTCGCGGCGTCCGAGGAAATGAAGCGAACAGGGGCGGATATAGCGATGCATATAACGGCGACCAAGCCGATGGCGCTCGATAAAGACGGGATTGCCCCGAAGGTGCTCGAACAGGAAAAGAGTATTTACGCCGACCAGGTGAAAGATAAGCCGGCGAATATCGTTGAGAAGATAATCGAAGGGAAAATGAAAAAGTTCTACGAGGAAAATTGTCTTTTAGAACAGAAGTTTGTTAAGGACGATACGAAGACGGTGGCCCATGTTCTGGAAGAGGCCGCCACACAGGCCGGCGGCAAGGCGAGTATAAAGAGATTTGTTCGCTTTGACGTCGGATAGCAAAAGGCCGGGTGAATTTTTCGGCCCAGCTGGATGCGGAAAGCGGAATAGATGGGAGAGAGTAAGTACAAGCGAGTGTTGCTGAAACTGTCGGGGGAGAGTTTTTGCGAGGCGGGAGGATTCGGGATTGAGGGGACCCAGCTTGAGTCAATAGCGGTGAGGATTACGGAGGTGAGCAAGCTTGGACCGGAGATTGCGGTGGTAATCGGGGCGGGGAATTTCATCCGGGGACAGAAGTTTTCCCAAAAGACACAGATACCGCGAAATACGGCGGATTATATGGGTATGCTTGCGACGATAATCAACGGCTGCGCGCTGCAGGAGGCACTGGAGAAGATGGGGCAGACGACGCGGGTGATGAGCGCGATAGAGGTGGAGGCGATGTGTGAGCCGTTTATACGACGCAGGGCGCTGAGGCATTTCGAGCAGGGCAGAATCGTAATATTAGCCGGGGGGACCGGGAACCCTTTTTTTACAACTGATACGTGCGCGGCATTGCGGGCAACGGAGCTGGATGTGGATTTGCTGGTAAAGGCGACGAAGGTTGACGGGGTTTACAGCGAAGACCCGAAGGTAAATCCGGAGGCGAAATTTTTCGAGCGATTATCGTATCAGGAGGTGCTGGAAAAGAACCTGCGGGTGATGGACCATTCGGCGATAAGTTTGTGCAAGGAGAATAAGATACCGATAATCGTGCTCAATATTTTCAAGAAGGGTAATATAACGAAGGCGGTTTGTGGCGAGAAAGTTGGGACAGTGATAAGTTGACGGCAGGAGGTTAGTTATGCCCGTGAATCAGATAACGACAGACAGCGAAAACAAGATGAAAAAGGCATTGGAGGTTCTGCATGATGAATTGAAGGGCGTGCGAACGGGCAGGGCCTCGACGGGATTGGTGGAGAATTTGAAGGTGGAGTATTACGGCAGCCCGACGCCGTTGAAGGCGCTGGCGTCATTGTCGGCGCCGCAGCCGGATATGATTATGGTAAAGCCGTTCGATCCGGGTTCGATAAACGATATTAACAAGGCGATAATGAGCAGCGGATTGAGTTTGGCGCCGATTGTCGAGGGCAAGATTATAAGATTGCCCATACCGCCATTGAGCGAAGAGCGTAGGACACAGCTTGCACATCAGGTGAAGGGGCTGGGCGAGCAGACGAAAATAAGTATCCGTAATATAAGGCGGGACGCGATAAAGCACCTTGAGAAGAAAAAGGAAGACAAGGTGATAACCGAGGACGACCTCGAGAAGGGCAAGAAGCAGCTCGATGATATGACGAAACAAGAGACGGACAAGGTGGATGGAGTTGTCAGGCACAAGACGGACGAGATAATGCAGGATTAGGCAATCGGGGAGGGGCCGGCGGGGTTGGCCGGTCGGATACAAGTCGTTTTCAGCAGTGGCCGAGGAGATATGGAGCGGGTATGATTCGGCCGATTATTAGTACTTCTACTGTTCTATTCATACTATAACGAAATCAAAAATTGAACGCGAATTGGGGATGAACTTATGGCGGCGGAAAAAGAAGGCGAGGTAAAGCAGCAAAAGAGGACGAAGAAGAGAGGGCTGAAGATAACACTGCTGGTATTGGCGGTACTGATTTTGCTGCTTATTCTTACGGGGGTAATCGGAGTTCCCTCGTATATATCGAGCGACAGCGGGAGGAAATTCATTTTATCGAAGGCGAACGCGTCGGTTGCGGGGACGGTGGATTTTGCGAAATTGACGATGGGGTGGGTCAAGGGTATAAGTGTCAGCGATATAAGCTTCAAGGACAGAGAGAGCGGAGTCGAGGTGGCAGTGAAGGAGTTTTCGACGAAGCCGAATTACGGGGCGCTATTGACCGGAGGATTATCGTTCGGCGAGACGGTTATCGACGAGCCGATGATAGAGATAGATATCGATAAGCTGAAACAGAGAACGTCTGCTGCGCCGAAGGTGACGGGCAAGAGCGAGGGCGAGGGTGGGCAGGCGGCGGGGGTACCGATTAAGGCGATAGACCTTGCTGTGAATAACGGGGGCGTGCGGATTAAGGGCAGGGATGGTGTAGTGAATGTTTCACAGATAAACAGCAGGGTGAATCTTCGCGCACCCGGTGAGCAGACGAAATTCGAGATAGGGGCGAACGTAGCGGGCAGAGGCGAAGCGTCGAGCATAAGCGCGAAGGGGCAGGTGAAGCCGGGTAAGGACTGGGGCTTAAAAGGGACGGACGGGAATTTGACAGTTGAGGTTAATAATTTGGAGCTTGGTTCGCTGGAATCGATATTGGCGGTTGCCGGTATCGAGGTTGGCGCGAAAGGCGTGCTGTCGGCAAATTTGGAGGGCGCTATAAAAGACGGGTCAATCGAGAAGGTCAGCGGCAAGGTTAAGGGCAGCGGCCTTGAGGTAACTGCGACACAGCTGAATGGGGACAAGCTGACAAGCAGCGTGCTGGATATAGAGGTCGAGGCGAAGCAATCAGGTGATATGATAGACGTCGAGAAGCTGAGCGTGCGGACGGACTGGCTGAGGGCGGAGGCGAGCGGGACGGCGCCGATGAGCGCGGAGAATATAGAAGAATTAGTGAAGCCGGATTCCAAATACGAGCTCAAGGGGGAAATGGAATGTGATATACCGGCCATAGCGGCACAACTGCCGAAGACGCTGGGATTAAAAGAGCAGACAAAAGTTACAGGGGGCAGGCTGGCTGGGAGCGTGCAGACATTGAGCGAAGCGGACGGGAAAAAGCTATACGTTGAGATGAAGGTCGAGGGTTTGTCGGGAATTGTGGATGGGAAAAGCGTTTCTCTTTCTGCGCCGATTGCGGCGAAGGCGAAAATAGGCGAAGAGGACGGCAAGGCAAAGTTCGAGGATGCCGGCGTAACGAGCTCTTTTGCGAACGTTAGCTGTTCTGGGACGATGGCGGAATTCGACTACGACGCGGCGGTAGATTTGGCGAATCTTTCGAGCGAACTGGGTCAATTCCTGGATTTGAGCAAATACAATTTATCGGGTCAGATTACGAGCAAGGGTTATATCGGTGTAGAAAATAACGTTGCGGTGGTGAACGGCTCAGTGAACATCTGGAATATGAGGATAAGCCCGGGTGCGGGGGTGATGATATGGGAGCCGGAAGCGACGGTTGATATCGATGCAGCAATCGATAAGGCGAAGGGGATATTGTCGGTGAAACAATTAGACGCGGCGACGAGCTTCGGGCAGTTCGATATAATCGACGGCAGGATTGCGATTGGGGAGGGGGCGAAAGGGCCGGCCTCGCTTACGGCCAGCGCGAGGGGCGTGGATTTAACTAAACTTCAGCCATACCTTGTGATGTCAAAGGCGATTTCAAAAGACGTGACACTCGGTGGGATTGCAGAGTCTGATGTTACTTTGGATTTTAAGGACGGCATCTACAGGTTGACGACGGAGACGACGAAGATTTCAAAACTGCTTATAAAAACGCCGGGCAAGCAAGCATTTATGCAGGAGACGGTCGGGCTGGTTCTGGACGCCGAGGCCAACCCGGCAGCCAAAAGCTGGAACGTGCATAAGCTGGAAATTACCAGCCCAAATATAAAAGTGAAGGGGACATTTGCGCGGAAGGCCGAGGGGCAGACAACGAATTTGCAGGGCAAGGCGGAGCTGGATTACGACTGGCAGACGCTGAGCAATATGCTGTCGGCTTTTATGCCGAGCGAGCTTAGTATCGAGGGCAAAAGGAAGGATGCGATTAGTTTTTCGAGCACATACCCGACGGAGGATAAAGACGCGATGCTGTCGAATATGGACGCACAAGCAAAGGTCGGCTTCGAGAAAGCGGAGTATATGGGTTTGAATATGGGCGTGACTGAGGTTGATTTGCAGGTTCAAAAGGGGCTGTTGAAGATATTGCCATTTACGACGACTGCCAACAACGGGAAGCTGAGCTTCGGCGGAGAGGCGAATTTTAAAGAGCGGCCGACTTTATTCAGAATGGGCCAGGGCAGAAAGATAGTTGAGAACGTCGAGATAAATGACGATATATCGAACAAGCTGCTCGCCCGGATAAACCCGCTTTTTTCGGATTCGGTAGGTGTTTCGGGCGTGGCGAATTTCGAATGCGAGAAGCTTGTTGTGCCGATTAAGGGAGGCGCAAAAGAGGATGTGGATATCGCCGGGACGATTTCATTGACGGATTTGAATATGAGGCCGACCGGAATTTTAGGGACGATACTTTCGGCGACGGGTGCGTCGCGGGGACAGGAGATGGCGATACAGCCGACGAGGTTCGAGGTGAAGGACGGTTACGCGAGCTATGACAATATGCAGCTTGATATCGGCGACAATCCCGTTAATTTCAGTGGTATAGTGCCGCTCGAAGCAGACGAGCAGTTCAAAAAATTTACTGTTACGCTTCCGTGGACGGTAGCCGGCAGGACAGTGAGGACGGGAGACGAATCGAGGGAGAAGCGATTCACGGCGTATATGAAGGGGACACCGAGGCATCCGGAGCTTGATTTGGGCAAGATGCTGCAGGACCAATTAATAGATACCGGGCTTAATATTTTATTCGATAAGATGAAGAAGAACTGAACGGTCGGGGACGATTGATTTAGGGATGTGATTATGTTCGAGAAGCTATTGGAGACGCCGAGCGCACAGTTGGGCAGGGCAAGCAGGTTTCTGGTATTTCAGGTGAAGCTGTGGATACACTGTTTTCGCCTATTGGTTAAAAACCGGTCGGGCCAGCAGGCGGCGGCTTTGTCTTATCATACTATATTCGGGATTGTACCTTTGGCGGTTTTGACGCTTCTGGTTTTTCAGTTATTCCCGGCATACAGCGACATCGGGCAGGAGATAAAGGATTTCGTTTATACGCAGCTTCACCTTTCGACGATTACGTATCCGGACCCAGTAAATCCGGAGCAGAAGATAGCGCTGACGACCCAGATAGACCAGATTGTGGAGCGGATATTCAGGGGGTTCGACCAGGGGACAATAGCGATATTCGGAATTGTGTTCATACTGTGGGCGGCGGTGGCGCTGTTGTCGACGATTGAAAGGTCGTTTAATAATATATGGGGCGTAACGCGGGGGAGAAGTTTTGTCAAAAGGATAATCAACTACTGGGCCCTTGTTACGTTGGGGCCTGTTCTGATGGGCGTGGCGGTGTTTATAACGACAAAATACGCGGCGATAAGCGAGATACAGAAGACGGTATTATCACATACGGCCCCGGTGGTGCTTTCGTATATAGTAGCGGTGGTGGGGTTTTTTCTTTTGTATTTTGTTTTGCCGAATACGAGGGTCGAGGCGCGAGCGGCCGTATGGGGGGCGGCAGTGGCGGGATTAGCGTGGACATTAGCCAAGTCGGTATTCGGTTTGTATGTGACGAAATTCATACCATACAGCCAGATTTACGGCGTTTTGGGACTGATACCGCTGGGAGTGTTCTGGATTTATATAAGCTGGTTTATTGTAATGTTAGGGCTTCAATTGACTTTTACGACGCAGCATCTAAAGACGCTCGATGCGGCGGAAATAGCGACGTCGGCAAAGGCGAAAGAGGAGCATTTCATCGCGAACGAGATAACTATGATAAGTATCGTTAAGGAGATTGCGTCGGCTTTCGAGGCGGGCACCGGTGCGATGGAAGCGGCGGATATATCGAAAAAGCTGGACATTTCGGCGGAGTTTACAGAGAAGATACTTGAGCACCTCGTGGATAACGGGATACTTGTTCGCACGAGCGAGCCGAAAGAAGGATATTTGCCCGCGAGCGACCCAGCGGATATGAAACTTTCGGAGATATCGGCTGCGGCGTCGAAGGCGGCTTTTGCGCAGGGGACGACTATTAGCGATGCCAGGGCGGGAAAGATGGGGGCCGTGCTGCAAGATACGCTGTCGAAATATACTGTGAAGCAGCTTCTCGAAGAAGAGGCCGGTGAGGGAGTTTAGACGGGGGCAGGCGAGCGCAACAGCAGGGCGGCGGCGTTATAGATAAAGAACAAGCCGAACAGCAGCAAGGCCGCGGCGCAGATTCTGAGCACAATCGTTTGCAGTTTCGTGCCGAGAAGTATTGTGCCGTGAAAGCTGGCAAGCGACAGAGCTGTAACCCAAATCAAATCGACAAGCCAATGCACGACGGCGAACAGTGCGAATGCCCAAATGCCAAAACCGACAGCGCCAGAAGCCAGCTTAAGACCAACGGTGGCCCACCAAATCAGAAAATACGGGTTGGAGGCGGTGAGGACGATTCCTGCAAGCAGTGGATTGTCTTTTTTTGCGCCTGCCCTGGGGTCTGGGGGATGAGCGGCGGTTTTGAACATGCCATAAGCCATATAGAGCAGAATGATGCCGCCGACAGCTCCGATGATGATTTGTGTTGGTGTTTTTTGAAAGACTGCACCGAGGCCGAGTATGATAAGCAGCATCAATGGAAATTCGATGACGCCGTGGCCGACGGCGAGAAGAACGCCGGCCCAGCGATTGCGGGTGCCGAGCGAGATGGCGGTGGCGGTAACCGGCCCCGGCTGCATTGCTCCGGAAAAGGAGATTATAAAAACGCTGATTAGAAACAGCAGCAAATCCATTTGAGAGGTTTGTTATTCCCCGATAATTTTAACAAGAGCGCGTTTTTTTCTTTTTCCGTCGAATTCGCCGTAGAAGATTTGCTCCCAGGGGCCGAAATCGAGTTTGCCGTTTGTAACAGCGACGAGGACCTCCCTGCCCATAATCGTGCGTTTGAGATGCGCGTCGGCGTTGTCTTCATAGCCGTTGTGTTTGTACTGGGAATATGGTTTTTCGGGAGCAAGTTTTTCGAGCCAGGTTTCGAAGTCCTGATGCAGGCCGGGTTCATCGTCATTGATGAAGACGCTTGCGGTGATGTGCATTGCGTTGGTTAGGCACAGGCCTTCTTTAATGCCGGATTCGGCGAGGCATTGCTCGATTTGCGGTGTGATATTGATAAGCTGTCTTCTTGTTTTTGTATTGAACCAAAGCTCTTTTCTATAGGTTTTCATTTTCGTAACTCCGGTTAAAATTCGGGTTTGGCTATCTTAACAGGTTTTTATAAAAAAGAAAACATACTCTTGCAAAGTGTCGTGCAAGTAATTATGTTATTGCGACCTTTTACGGATATATTATGAAGAAAGAAATGATATTCCTTGATATTGATACACAGTATGACTTTATGCGTCCGGAGGGCCGGCTTTACGTGGCCGGGGCGGAGGGAATAATCGAAAACGTCAGTGAGGCGAGGAAGTTTGCGATGAGTAACTCTTACTCGACACTCGCAACGATGGACTGGCATAAAGAAGGCAATCCGGAAATATCCGACAGGCCCGATTTCAAGACTACTTTTCCATCGCACTGTATGGCCGGCGAAAAGGGCAGTCAGAGGGTAGGGTATCTGGGGGAGATAGCGACAGATTTTGTGCCGAATGAGGAAATGGAGAAAAAAGAACTTCGGGAGATGCTGGATAAGCAGCAATTTCATATCGTGTTAAGAAAGGAAGAGCTGAATCCTTTTTCGAATCCGAATACGAGGAAGATTATCGAGATGCTGGAGCCGGAGAAGATTATCGTTTTCGGTGTTGCGCTCGATTTGTGCGTTCGGCAAACGGTAGAGGGATTGAGTGAAATGGGAGGAATTCAGTTATATCTGCTTCGGGACGCAGTGAAGGGATTGGGAACCAGGACGGATGATGAGGTGATAGCGGATTTTGTGCGGATGGGGGTCGAGATTATTTCGGTAGGGGATTTGGAGGAGCGGTTCGGGCGCGGCTGATTGGGGGCAAGGGGCAGGGGGGAGTTAGTTGAGCGCGGGGGGATTTGGGGGTATAATGCTGATTTGCGAGGGAGGCGGGGGAACGAGGAGCAAATGGCAAAATTCGAGCTTAATAGTGCGATGAGGCCCGCGGGCGACCAGCCGGAGGCGATAGGCCGGCTGACGGAAGGGCTGCGCGAGGGGAAGAAGTTTCAGACGCTGATGGGGGTGACGGGTTCGGGCAAGACGTTTACGATGGCCAACGTGATAGCGGCTTATAAACGGCCGGCGTTGGTGGTATCGCACAATAAGACCCTGGCGGCGCAGCTTTACGAGGAGTTTAAGGAATTATTCCCGACCAACGCGGTCGAGTATTTCGTGAGCTATTACGATTACTATCAGCCGGAGGCGTATATACCGCAGCGGGATATATATATCGAAAAGGACGCGTCGAAGAACGCGGATTTGGACCGGCTTCGGCTTTCGACGACGGCGAGCTTGTCGACACGCGAGGATTGTATAATCGTGGCGTCGGTATCGTGTATATTCGGATTGGGCAGCCCGGAGGATTACAAGGCCAGCGTGGTGGGGGTTCGGGTCGGGGACAGCATCGACAGGAACGAACTGCTCGGTCGATTGGCGGACATTCAATATACGCGAAACGATATCGATTTTCAGAGGGGGACGTTCAGGGTTCGCGGGGACGTGGTCGAGCTGCAGCCATCGTATGAGTCGTTCGCAGTTCGGTTCGAGTTTTTCGGCGACCGGATTGAAAAGATAAGCTATATCAACCCGGTGAGCGGTGAGATATTGGCCGAAGAGGAGCAGGTATTTATTTATCCTGCGCAGCATTATATTATGCCGGCTGACAAGATTTTGGCGGGGATTGAAGGAATAAAGACGGAGCTCGAACAGCGCCTGCTGGAGCTGCAATCGCAGGGGAAATTACTGGAGGCGCAACGGCTGGAGGCGAGAACGAAATACGATATTGAAATGCTGCAGGAGGTCGGATATTGCAGCGGGATAGAGAATTACAGCAGGCACTTAGCGGGATTGGCGCCGGGGGCGAAGCCATATACGCTGATTGATTATTTTCCGAAGGATTTTTTGCTGTTCATCGACGAGTCGCACGTTACTATTCCGCAGCTTCGCGGGATGTGGGCGGGTGACAGGAGCAGGAAGGAAGTTTTGGTCGAGCACGGATTCCGGCTGCCAAGTGCGCTGGATAATCGGCCATTGCGGTTCGAGGAGTTCGGGGAGAAGTGGAACCAGGTGGTATTCGTATCTGCGACGCCGGGGCCTTTCGAGATGGATGTATGCAATAACGAAGTTGTGGAGCAGATAATTCGGCCTACGGGGCTGATTGACCCGGATATTTTTGTACACCCGGCGACAGACCAGGTTAGGCACCTGATGGGCGAAATAGAGAAGCGAATCAAGGCAGGGGAGAGGGTTTTGGTGACGACTTTGACGAAGAAATTATCGGAGGATTTGTCGAGATATATCGCGGAAAAGGGGGTTCGGTGCCGATACCTGCACAGCGAGATTGAGACATTGGAGCGGATTGAGATATTGCGGGATTTGCGACGGGGAGAGTTTGACGTGCTTGTGGGTATAAACCTGCTGCGGGAAGGGCTGGATTTGCCTGAGGTTTCGATGGTGGCGATACTGGATGCGGACAAGGAGGGTTTTTTGCGGAGCGAGACGTCGCTGGTACAGACGATAGGCAGGACGGCCAGAAACGTCAACGCGACGGTATATTTGTATGCGGACAAGGTTACCGCCTCGATGCAGAAAGCTATTGACGAAACGGAGAGGCGGCGTAGAATTCAGCTTAAATACAACGCCGAGCACAATATAACTCCCGAGACGATACGCAAGGAGATACGTGCCGGGCTGGCGATGGAGTTTAAGGCGCGTCAAAAGGCGCGCGAGGCGGTGCGGTTCGAGGCGGAAGAGTATGATAAGGTGGAGCTGGCCGGCGAAATCGAAAAAGAGATGCTGGCGGCGGCGAAGGAGTTTGATTTCGAGCGTGCGGCTGTTTTGCGGGATAAGCTGCGAGAACTGAAAGATCTGCCGCAAATGGTGATACTGGATTCGAAGCGTAAAAAACGGGACCATATGGCGGTAAAGAAACTGAAGAGATTCAAGAAACAGGACGGCAAATGATATGAAGAAACTCGATATGGCGGATGTGCGCGGGCTGTTGCAATTGGCGATAG
>CAYLYB010000027.1:0-1778 GCA_964387605.1 uncultured Pirellulales bacterium
AATCCCAAAACCTGAAGCCATCAATGCCCGTTTTGCTTTCGGCTATTGCGAAGAATGATTTTCTATCGGCTCCTTCGACTCGGGCACAAAGGCAGATTTTACCGTCGAATTCGATTGCGCCGGGATTGAACGCCGAGTTGATGCCCATACGCTCAACCAGGTGAGGATTGGTCTTGTATTCGAGGTCGTATCGCCAGAAGACAGGCGTGTGCTCGCCCGTAAGGACGGGGTATTTGTATCGGTAAAATAAGCCGTTTGTCTCTTTTTGCCGGGGGTTCCTGCGGGCGATGAATCGCCTGTGCCGCGTGAATAACTGTTTTACTTTTGTGTCGAAGGTTTTCTTATTCATAATCCGTCTTTATAAAATGATTGGTCGATAAATCAATCTTTTTCGAGCTTGTCGAACCAGTTGAATTTCAAAAATATCGAGGTCGCGGCAAGAAGCCCCGCACAAATCGCAAGGGGCCTGAACATCCGCAGCACTAAATAAATCGCAATCAAAATAAAAGTCGTCTGCCAGACGATACCGACCGCCACGTTAACCATATCGCGAGAGAAGTTTTTATTAGGCCTGAAATTCGGATTTTCGGCGAGCACCTTTTGCTTAATCGGCTCCCAGAAACCCCAGGGCCTGACGCTGCTGTAAAAATCCTTCAAAACCTTCTCGTCTTCCGGCTTGGTGAGCAGACTCACGACAATCGAGGCAGCGGTGCTGACGCCGAGTATGACGGGGAATACGGCCAGGTTTTTCTCAAGCGTCCAAAGTGTGGGTTTGTCGTGAAAGATAATCGCGAAGGTAATCGCCGTTGCGATACCGGAAATCATACCGGCGAAGTAGCCGAAGCCGTTGAACCGCCACCAGTGCCATTTCAAGACGTTCGGCGCGGTGTAGCCGCCATAAAGACCCGTTACCACCCATTGTGTAACGGTATGAATCGAGCCGGTCTTAAAACCGAACGCGATGCCGACCGCAACGACCAGAATCGAGCATACGTAGCTGGCGATAACGTAAGTTTTCTCCGAGCCGTCGCGATGAATGTAGCGCTTGTAGATATCGTTGACCAAATACGAAGCCCCGCAGTTGACCGTGGCGTCGAAAGTGCTCATAAAAGCCGCAAGCAGCCCCGCAAGCACCATACCCACAAGCCCGATGGGCAGGAAGTTATTGATAACATAGGGCAGCACCTGCTCGAAATCGATTTTTTCACCCGCCGCGACCATCTCATTGAGCGACCCGCTGAAAAATACCAGCCCCAGAATCGCGATACCCGTAATCATCAAATATCGCGGGAAATTCAGAACCACCGATACGAACCAGCTCATAAGGGCCGCCTCTTTCGGGTTGCGCGTGGAAAGAATTTTCTGCATATCATAGTTCGGCGCAGGTCCCGCCATACTCACCAGCGCCCCTTTCAAAAGCGTCATCATAAAAAAGATTGTAAACAGCGAAAAGCCGTCGGTGGCGATTTTATCGTTGACTGTGGCGATAAGGCCTGACCAGTCGAGATTTGCCTTGAAGCCGAATGATAAATTGTACCAGCCATCAGGAACTACCGCCGCAAGGGCTTCGGGGCTGACACGCTGAATCGCAATCACCGCAATCATCACCGATGCGGCCGTCATAAGGAGAAACTGGATAATATCCGTCAGCACCACGCTATACATCCCGCCGAACATTACGTAAATCGTGGTTATCGACATAAAGATAATCGCGTATGTCGCCGGCGTGAGGTCCCACGGCAAAAATATCTGCGAAAATTTGCCGATGCCCTGAAAGG
>CAYLYB010000027.1:1878-3769 GCA_964387605.1 uncultured Pirellulales bacterium
GGCGTGAGGTCCCACGGCAAAAATATCTGCGAAAATTTGCCGATGCCCTGAAAGGCGTAGGCGAGCATACTGATTACGATAAAAAGGGCGAATATGATTACGCTTATATGCGAAAGCTCCGAGCCGAGTCCGTGGCCGAAGCGCTTGCGAATCCATTCGGCGCCGGTCATCACGCCCGAACGTCTCAGCCAGACCGAAAGATAGACCATCAAAAAGACCTGGTTGAAAATAGGCCAGACCCACGGAATCCACGTGCTCTTGAGGCCGTAAACGAAAAGCAGCGTCACCAGCCACATCGTCCCGGCGATATCGAACATACCCGATGCGTTTGCTATGCCGAGGAAATACCAGGGGATTCGTTTGGCGCCGAGAAAATACGAGTCGATATTTTGCCCTGCCCTGCGGGATAGGAACAATCCCGCGATGACGATAACAACCAGATACGCGATGATAATGCCGATATCGAGGCCGTGAAGCTGCATAGCAAAATCTCCTTACACGCGGTATTGCCGCCGGTTATGTTAAAAAAAGTTGTCCCGGCCGTTGAAAGCTTCACATTATTGGAAAGAAACCCCTCCTTTGCAATAACAAACTACGGCGAAAAACCTTCACGAGCTTGCCCGCCCTGTGCAGGGAAGTACTTTTGTCTAAGAATGTGGGAATACGGCATTAGTGGCGTATAGTAATACCGCCAGCGGGTTTGTGGGTGTGGTTTTGCGATTTAAGCGGATTTATTCATCTACATCCAGCGGGCAGTCGGCGCCAACGCCGTAGCCGAGCTTTCCCCAGCAGCCAATCTGTACTCTCCGCAATTCGTTTCTGCTAACACAATCTTTTTTATCCGGCGTGAGACCAGTTTGACCAGTAAGCTCACCTATCTCGCAAAAACGCATAGTCTCTGAGCCTTTCCACTTCCAGTATTCGCTGTGGCCATCAGAGAAAGATAAAGTTTTTCCTTTTCCGTGTCGCATTGACGGAGGGTCGAACCATTTCTCCTGATTGTACCAGACTGCGAAGCTGTCCGGTGAGACACGGCCCTCATCGAGGAAAACAATCTGCTTGGCGGTTTTTTTGATTTCCATTCTGCTCTTTTTCCATGCACTCCTGGGGACTTCACCTGTAGTGACCCTCCAGTTCCGCAGACCGTTTACTCCATCGATAATCATATATGTAATCAATTCACCCTTGAAGCCGGTGGGGCAGCGATAGATACTGTAGTCCTTCAGGTATTTCCACAATGCGCCTGTTTCCATAGCGCATTTCTGGCAGTTTTCAGGCAATGGTTGGTCCGGGGGACTGCCATTAAAATTTGCATATGCATTTCCTATCCAGGGGATTTCGTTTTTATGGTCCGGATAATCCGGGTCGCTCGATAGCGGCGCCGTTGCCTTACATTGATATGAGCAGGCGGATTCCGGTGGACAATCAGAACCAGCTCGAGGTGCGGCGTTTACAAGCCTGTCATCGTTAGCGTTCGCATACATAATCCAGGCAGTAGTAAGTTGCCTGAGATTGCTCATACACAGGGCGCGCTTGGCATATGCGCGGGCCTTGGCAAGAGAGGGCAGCAAAATGGCCATCAACAACGCTATGATTGCTATAACTACAAGTAATTCGATTAGTGTGAATGCTTTGCGTTTAGTCATTACAAACTCCTTTTAAAAAGAAAATGATTACAAAACCCGTTAATAAGCTAACATATACAGCCGGAAGTTTCAAGTCCGCATATCATTATTTTTGCGGATTTGGGTGATTTTTCGGCTGTTGGCTGCGGCGTTGCGGGGGGGGGGGGGGGGGGGGGGGTAATAATGGGTTAGTAAGGATTTTAAGTTTAACGGCTTTGGAGTATAAAAACCGTTCGGTAAATGGGGTAAATTTTTTTGTTGTATGT
>CAYLYB010000027.1:3779-23944 GCA_964387605.1 uncultured Pirellulales bacterium
CCCCCCCCCCCCCCCCCCCCCCCCCCCCCCCCCCCCCCCCCCCCCCTGGTAATAATGATTTAGTAAGGATTTGACGTTTAACGGCTTTGGAGTATAATACGCGTTCGGTAATGAGGGAAAATGTATGAGTGGAAGGTTTGTGCGGGCGATATTCCCGGGTTCCTTTGACCCGATTACCAACGGACATCTGGACGTTATTAACCGCGGGATGAAGCTTTTTGATGAACTGATAGTTGCGGTCGGTCAAAGTCCGCTGAAAGACCAGCTTTTTACCCCAGACCAGCGGGTTGAGATGATAGCCGAGCTGATTAAGGACCTTCCTGACGTATCGGTTGAAGGTTTTGACGGGCTGACCGTCGAATATGCGAGGCAAAAAAAGGCCGATGTGATATTAAGGGCGCTGCGCAGCTTAACGGATGTTCGCTACGAGTTCGAGCTTGCTATGACCAATCGCTCGGTAGCGGGGGTCGAAACGGTTTTCGTGATTACGACTGAGCAGTATGGGTTCATCAGCTCTACCCTGATTCGTCAGGTGGCGTCGCTTGGCGGCGATATATCTAATCTTGTGCCGGAGAATGTAAATAAACGTTTGAAGGAGCGCTTCAGGAGGAATGTATAAAGGATTTGAAGCTGGTTGACCAATGTGGAATTGGCGCCGTAAAGTTGAGGGATATGATAAATTAATCTTTAGGGAGAATGCAATTGTTTACGATTTGTGTGGAAACCCAATTCAAGGCATCGCATTGCGTTGCTTTACCGGATGGCTCAATAGAGCCGGAACATGAACATTTCTGGGCCATATCGGTAGAAGTCAGCAGAAACGAGCTTGATGAGAAAGGACTGGTCGTGGGTTTTTCGCGGCTCAAAGCGGCACTGGGTGATATTTCGTCCCAATTGACCGGCAGTGTGCTGAATGACGTGGATTACTTCCGCGATAAAGGGGCAACCGCGGAGAGCATGTCAGTGTATATTTTCGAACGGCTCGAGCCAAAGCTGCCTAAGGATGTGCGGCTGGTATGTGTTACGGTCAGCGAGCAGGTTGGCTGCTGGGCCAGGTACTCTAAAAACCAGTAGAGAGTCAAATTCGGGTATTTTTTTCACAGCCGGTCTAAAGGCCGGATGAGTCTTTTGGGATTGTTTTACACTAACGCCGGAGAAAATCTCGTATTGCCTGTACAGGGGGATTGCGATTTTGACGATTAATTTGTGAGGACTTTGGTATAATCAAGATAACTAAGGGCTAATCCGTATGCAATGTGAGGTTTGCCAGAGCAGAGAAGCGACGATACACCTGACGGAGATATCCGAAGGTGTGCGCACGGAGATGCATTTGTGCGAGCAATGCGCTCAGGAGCAGGGCGTTGGTGTGAAAAGCTATATCCCTCTCAATGAGCTTTTAGGAAATCTTCTTTCACTTGGCCCGAAAGGTGAAGAGTCTGCGGGGCCGGACGACAGCGACCAGGTATGCCCTCACTGCGGCTATACGCTGGAGAAGTTCCGGGAAAAGGCGGTTCTGGGCTGCCCGTATGATTATGAGGTTTTCGAGAAGCCGCTTTTGCAATTGATTAGTAAGGCGCAGGACGGGGCAACGACCCATCACGGCAAGATTCCGGCGAGGATGCCTCGGGATTCCAAGCGGCAGATAGAGGCGGCGAAACTAAACCGGCAGCTTGATGAGGCGGTTCGAAACGAAGACTATGAGAAGGCGGCCAAACTGAGAGACAAACTCGCCGAGATGAAGGATTGAGGCGTTACTATTGAGCAGGCACAATTGCGATGAAGCTTACCGAAATCAGCAGTAATATCAATGAATGGTTCAGCGGGGAAGGGCCTTATGCGGACGTGGTGATATCGTCACGCGTCCGTCTTGCCAGGAACCTGGCGGGCCATAAATTCCTTGCCACCTGCTCGGTCGCCGAGAAGTCCGAGATATTAAAGAAGCTCAAGGAAGTTTTAATGGCCTTGGAGCTTGGCGACGAGGTCTTCTATATCGGCGTGGACAAGGTGCCCGTTCTGGAAAGACGATTTCTCGTTGAGCGCCATCTTATCAGCCAGCATCACGCATTCGGCAAGGGACCGAGAGGGGCGGTTGTGGCCCGGCGGGAATTCTTCACGGCGATGATAAACGAGGAAGACCATCTGCGCCTGCAGGTTCTAAAAGCCGGCTGTCAGCTTGCGGCGTGTGTTGAACAGATTAACCGAATCGACGATATGATTGAGCAGAAAATCGAGTATGCGTTCAGCCCCCAATATGGCTATCTTACCGCGTGTCCGACAAATCTCGGCACCGGGATAAGGGTTTCAGTAATGCTGCATCTGCCGGCGCTGAAGATGACCGGTCAGATTGAAAAGTTTCTCAACGCCTCAAAGGCAATGGGGCTGGCGGTGCGGGGGCTTTTTGGCGAGGGAACGGAAGCGGCCGGTGACTTTTATCAATTGTCAAACCAGATAACGCTGGGTGTTTCGGAAAAAGATATTGTTAGCCAGTTCGAGAATTCGATAATTCCGGAAATTGTCGAATATGAGCATATCGCGAGAAACCAGCTTCTTTCGAAGGAATCGAGTGTGCTCGATGATAAAATTTTTCGTGCCCTGGCATTATTGAAAAATGCTCACCTGATAAGCTCGCAGGAGGCGCTGTTTCTTCTCAGTCATATTCGGCTGGGTCTCAATATGCACAAGCACCAGGGGGCGTCAACGCCTGCAATTAAACGACTTTGCTCCCTGGGTTGCGATGACAGCAGTGATGCAAAGTCACAGGGCCAGCTTTCAATTTCGACGGTGAATCGTCTTTTTTTACTGACTTTGCCCGCGCATTTGCAGCTCAACTACGGCAAAGAGCTGGATTCGACACACCGTGATGCCCTCCGTGCCAAAATCATTCGTTCCGCCCTGACCGGCTGAGCCGGTATATCTTTACTGCCGTCTGCATCTGCCAAAATGGCAAAAAATCGTACGATACGCGCCGAGTTATTAGTGCTTAAGTTCTTTATTATACTGGCTTTATAGCGCATTGTGTTTCAAAGACGGCCTCTGGCACGGCATTTGCAACTATATTTATAAAACGAAATTTTTGCGCATATTCGCATAAGCGAAAGGGAGTATATTATGGCAAGCAAAAAGATAATTGGGATAGATTTGGGAACGACAAACTCGGTCGTTGCGGTTATGGAGGGCAGCGCACCGAAGGTCTTGATTAATTCATCCGGCTCCCGCCTGACGCCTTCGGTGGTCGGCTTTACCGACAAGGGTGAACGACTCGTTGGACAGATTGCACGACATCAGCAGGTAACCAATCCCGAAAATACGGTGTTTTCCATAAAACGTTTTATGGGCAGACGGCATAACGAGGTCGGCTCCGAGGAAAAAATCGTGCCTTACAAAATCGTCGGAGGGCCTGATGAGCTGGTCAGGGTCGGTGTCCGCGGAAAAGAATTCACACCACCCGAAGTATCCGCAATGGTCCTGCAGGATTTGAAAAAAACCGCTGAGGATTATCTCGGCGAGCAGGTCGAAAAGGCGGTGATTACCGTCCCTGCGTATTTCAATGACGCTCAAAGACAGGCAACCAAAGACGCAGGCACAATCGCCGGATTGAAAGTCGAACGTATTATAAATGAGCCGACCGCCGCTGCGCTTGCTTACGGCGTAGATAAGCAGAAAAATGAAAAAGTTGCTGTTTTCGATTTTGGCGGCGGCACATTTGATGTTTCCATACTTGACATAGGCGGCTTCGAGGATAAAAGTGGCGTTATTGAGGTATTGAGTACCAACGGCGATACTCATCTCGGCGGTGACGACCTCGACGCGGTTTTGATAAATCACATAGCTGGCGAGTTCAAACAAAAGGAGGGTATCGACCTTCGCAAGGACCCGATGGCGCATCAACGGCTCAAGGAAGCTGCCGAAAAAGCCAAGTGCGAATTGAGCACCCAGGTTGAGACAACGGTCAATCTGCCGTTTATAACCGCAGACGCGTCCGGGCCGAAGCACCTGCAGATGAACATTACTCGCAGCAAATTTGAGGCGATTTGCGAGCCGATTTTCGACCGGCTGAAAACCCCGTGTCAAAAAGCATTGGAAGACGCAAAGCTCTCGGCTAATGATGTTGCTGAGGTCCTCCTCGTCGGCGGCTCAACCAGGATTCCCAAGGTCCAGGAAATAGTAAAGACGCTGTTCCAGAAAGAACCCAACAGGAGTCTAAATCCCGATGAGGTAGTGGCGATGGGCGCCGCCATTCAGGGCGCGGTATTAGCCGGCGATACGGGCGTAAAAGATATACTGCTCCTGGATGTAACGCCGCTTTCGCTGGGAGTGGAGACCTTAGGCGGCGTTATGACAAAACTTATAGAACGCAACACAACAATCCCCACCAGCAAAACCGAAACATTCTCGACCGCTGCGGACAGCCAGACCACCGTTGATATACACATTCTGCAGGGTGAGCGCGAGTTCGCGAATAATAACCGGACATTGGGCAGGTTCCAGCTTACAGGCATACCGCCGGCTCCACGCGGTATCCCGCAGATTGAAGTGGCCTTCAATATCGATGCAAACGGCATACTCAATGTATCGGCCAAGGACCTCGCTACCGGCAAGCAGCAGTCGATTGAAATAAAATCCAGCTCCGGACTAAGCGATGGCGAAGTTGAAAAAATGAAGAAAGACGCCGAGTCCCACGCCGAAGAGGATAAAAAGAAAAGAGAAGTTATCGACTTGAAGAATCAGGCCGACCAGTTGATTTACTCGACGGAAAAAACGCTCAAAGAGCACGGTGAAAAAGTGTCGTCCGATACCCGCGGCAAAATCGAAAACGCCGTCAACAATCTAAAAGAAGCCGCAAAAGGCGATAACGCCGACGCAATAAAAAAGGCAATCGAGAATCTCAGCACTGCCGGCCAGGAGCTTGGCAAAGTGCTTTACGAAGAAGCCGCGAAAAAAACCGCGGGTTCCCAAGGCCAGGCCGCACCGGGCGGACCGCAGCAATCGCCGCCTCCGCCTCCGGAAGGCGAAGTCCGCAGAAAAGCAGGCGATGACGTTATCGATGCCGAATTCGAGGCAAAAGACCAGTAACGATTAGCGATTGATGATTGATAATTGATGATTTGATACGTGAACGGACACTGGTTTCGTTACGAAAAAACGTAGGGTGGGCTATGCCCACCTTTTTTTTATTGGCAGATTGCGGCCGGTAAATTAAGATTTGGCATTATAGGCGGGGAAATTGAAAGGGATTGTGCAATTATTGGGGTGCGAAAATAGCTGCCAAACTTAAACAGGAACTGAATCTGCTCGCCGTCTTCTGCATCGCGACGGGTGCGATGATAAGCTCGGGTCTTTTTATTTTACCAGGCCTTGCTTATGCCAGGTCGGGCCCCTCTGTGATTATTTGTTATTTTATTGCAGGTCTTTTATCGCTGCCCGGGATGTTAAGCATTGCCGAAATGACGACCGCAATGCCAAAGGCCGGCGGCGATTGTTTCACGATTATCCGAAGCCTGGGCCCCGGCGTCGGAACCGTTGCAGGATTGCTTAGCTGGTTTTCGCTCGCAATGAAAGCTGCATTCGCCCTGGTCGGTATGTCGGTCTTCACCGTCCTGCTCGTCGATATCGATATCCATATAATAGCCGTGTTCTTTTGTTTAGTCTTTATCGCAATCAATCTTATAGGGATAAAAGAGGCGGGAAGGACCCAGGTTGGTCTTGTGGCCGGACTGCTTGTGCTTATGGCCATCTTTGTTTTATTCGGCATCAATAAGGTAAAGGTCGATAATCTCGTTCCCTTCGCGCCTTATGGACTTAAAGGCATATTCTTCACCACCGGCTTTGTGTTCGTCTCTTACACGGGGCTTTTGAAAATAGCCAGCGTCGCAGAAGAAATCAAAAATCCCTCGCGCACCATCCCGCTCGCAATGATTGTCTCGCTTTTGGTAACGAGCATTTTTTATACCTTTATGGTTTTTATAACGACCGGCGTGCTCGATGGCGATAAGCTTAGCCGGTCACTTACCCCCATCTCTGATGCAGCGGAGGTATTTATGGGGACCCCCGGCAAAATAGCCCTCAGCATCGCCGCCATTCTCGCGTTTCTCTCGACAGCCAACGCGGGGATTATGACCGCTGCCCGTTCGCTTGTGCCGCTAAGCCAGGATGGTCTGCTGCCCGAAAAAGTCGGCAGGATAAACGCTCGTTTCAGAACGCCGCATATCGCGCTGCTGGTTACGGGCCTGTTCGTACTGGTCTCGCTTTTTCTCCCGCTCGAAATCCTCGTCGAGGCCGCCTCGATTGTCCTGATTCTGACTAATGTCCTTGCCTGCCTGTCCGTCATCATACTACGCGAAAGCCGGATTCAAAATTACCGCCCCAGCTTCCGAGTCCCGCTGTATCCCTGGATGCAGATTGCGGGAATCATCGGTTTCGGCCTGCTGCTTTTCAAAATGGGAAGGGAGGCCTGGTTTGTAAGCTTATTGCTCATCGTCGCCGGGTTCTTCGTGTACTGGTTCTACGGGCGAATCAGGACCAACAGGGAATACGCCTTATTGCACCTTATCGAACGAATCACCGCCAGAGAGCTTACAAGCTACTCGCTCGAAGATGAGCTAAGAGAAATCATCAGGCAGCGTGACGATATTGTCAAAGACAGGTTCGACCATATCGTGGAAAAGTGCGTGGTTAAGGATATAGACAAAGCTGTAGGCGCCGATGAATTTTTCCGTCTCGTATCAGATGAGCTTTCCGGTCGGCTCGCCGTAAAGCCGGAGGGTATTTACAAGCGGCTTATGGCCAGGGAAAAAGAAAGCAGCACTGTATTGAGCGATAGTCTGGCTATTCCGCATATAGTAGTCGAAGGCGAACATTCGTTCGATATTCTTATCGCCCGCTGTAAAAGTGGCGTTGCGTTTTCAGATAAACACAAAAACATACGGGCGATTTTTGTGATTTCAGGCAGCAAGGATGAGCGAAACTTCCACCTTTATTCGCTCTCTGCCATCGCTCAGATTGTGCAGGACCCGAATTTCGAGAAAAGATGGATGGCGGCGCAAAATACCGAGGTGCTTCGCGATATCGTTTTGCTGGGCCAGCGCAAACGCCCCGAAGCGCCCAAAAACGACCTGTGATATTTCAACCCGAAACCCCGGTTATTTGCCTATGCAAAACTGCGAAAAGATTCTGTCGAGCAATTGCTCGTCTATATTATGCTGCTCGATATCGCTTAATCGGCTGTGAGCCATCCTTAAATTCATTGCCGCGACCTCGTCGTTGCCTGCTTTCAATTCTTTAATGGCCCCTTCGATTTCTCCAATCGCGGCGTCGATGGCCTGCCTGTGCCGGGCTGTTAAAGCGATTCCGTATTTGCTCTCCGCCAGTGTAAGTTGGCCTTGACCGGCCGTAGCGGCGATTATCCTTTCGGAGATTACGGCCGTGAGCTTGTCAATGCCGGTGCCCGAATGCGCTGAAATGGGCAAAAAGTCACAGCCGAAAAGCGATTTCAATTTCGAGATGCGTTCGGCAATATCCCGTTCTGCAACGAGGTCGGTTTTAGTTGCTGTTGCTATGAGCCGGCTATGGTTTATCACCCCCCATACTGCGAGGTCTTCGGCCCAGTCCGATTTCGTGATATCAACGCAAAAAGCGACCACCATCGCGTTTTTCAAGGCCCCGATAGTGGCCTGCTGAGCAAGCTCATCCAGTATCGTCTCGGCCCGCATTGTCCCCTCGACGCTGTTCGGGGCAAGCAGGCCGGCGCAATCGAAAAGAACGCATCGACAATCGGCAAGCTCCACATCGCCGGTCAAAACGTCCCTTGTGGTTTTTCGCTGGTGCGAGACGATACTGCGTTTGGTGCCGAGCAGCGTATTTAATAATGTGCTTTTGCCTGCATTCGGTGCTCCCGCGATTCCCACTGCGGGCAAATCGAGTGTGGATTC
Source organism: uncultured Pirellulales bacterium (assembly GCA_964387605.1). Lineage (GTDB taxonomy): Bacteria > Planctomycetota > Phycisphaerae > Sedimentisphaerales > Anaerobacaceae > Fen-1362. The sequence goes on from CAYLYB010000027.1 coordinate 11,708, forward strand.
ACTTCGAACCGAGCCGGCAAGTAAACCGCGAAGCCGGTTGATAGTCCCATCCAAAGCGCCAATCAGTTCGGCCTCACCCGGTAGTTCGATATCTTCCGTGCTGAAATCGAGACGGGCTTCGAGCCGGCCAAGATAGTCGATTATTGAGGAGCGGATGTTTTTCCTTGCCTGGCCGAATTTCCCGCTCAGCAGGTTTTGTGCGGCCCCAAGCTGCATTGTGTTCGAGGCGGCTATCACTTCATTTACGGCTTCGGCCTGGGCAAGGTCGATTTTGTTGTTGAGATATGCCCTCGCCGTAAATTCGCCCGGCTCAGCCGGACGCAACCCCAGCGCAAAAAGCCGTTCCAAAACCGCCTCGGTAACCGACTCATTCGACCATAAATGAAGCTCTGCAAGGTCGTCGCCGGTATAAGAGTTCGGCTCGCGAAACAAATACACAATCGAATCGAGATTGATTCCAGCATTTATGGCGATGCTGTTCGATGTGATGCCCGCTTTTTCCTCAACGGGCGGGCTTGAAATCTCGTTCAATATGCCAAGCGTCTGCGGGCCGGTTATCCGGATAATAACCCTGCAGTCGCTGCTCGGCGAACTGACAGCCACGATTGTATCATTCGGCGGGTACATAAGCGTATATCGCGTAACGATTTGCGAATAAGATTGCGAAATCTATGCCGCCTTAAGTTTTGAAAAATGGCTTCGGCTTTTTCTTTTTCACTTTGCCGCCGGTCTTGCTCGTCACAGGCACAAGCCCTTTCGATTCCGCTTCTTCTTTTTCCCTGATGTGCTTGCGGATAAAATACTGTTCGATAGCTCCTGCGAAAACACTGGACATAATATACAGGTTCAGGCCCGAAGGCGCCTTGTAAAGCATTAGCGGGAAAAGGGCCGTCATCATTACCATCATCATCTTTTGCTGTTGTGCGGTTTGCGGGTCCGGCGATGCCGCCGTCTGCGACGGGTTGAGCTTTTGCTGAAGATAAAAGCCCACGCCCATCAATATCGGCAGCAGGTTAAATGAATCCAGCTTGCCGAATAAAGGCACTGTAAACGCCTTGAATCTGAACAAAGCGTCCGGTGCCGAAAGGTCGGTAATCCAGACCGGCAGAAACTCTGCTCCTCGCAGGTCGATACTGGCGTATATCGCGCCATACAGCGCTATCCATATCGGCATCTGCACCATCATCGGCAGCATGCCAGTAATAGCCGCCGAATGCGAAACCCCATGTTTTTTCTGCAGCTCGCCGATGCGACGGTTCATTTCCATAATGTCTTTGCCGTATTTTTTCCGTATTTCCTGAACCTCCGGCAGCGAGTTAAATTTGGAATACTTGCTCATCGATACCTGGCTTTTCTTGGTCAAAGGATGCAGCATTAATCTGACCAGGAAAACAAAAATGATAATTACAACGCCGTAATTGGGGATGAAGCTGTGCAGCCATTTCATCATCGCCAGTATGCCGAAACCCAGCGGGTGTATGACGGCGGTGGGGCAGCAGCACGCCATAAAATCAATCGTCTGCACGAAACCCAGCTTTTTATATAAATCGTTTTTATCGAATAAGCTCTTGTCCTTCGGTCCTATATATATCCGGTAGCCGTATTCGACCTTCGAATCGTCGGCGCCTTTGGTCCCCAGCCCAACCGCGTCCGAATTCAGCCCCAAAGCTATATTTTCATCCTCGCTGCCGGATTGCCCGTCGGGATTGAAAAACAACGCCTCCTTGCCCGTCTTGATTTTTTCTTCTTCGGATTGGTTGCCGAAAAGCCGCGACAATACGCTGAAAATCCCCCGCTTCGGCCTTTTGATAATTTGCTGGTCGCCTTTGAGATTCAACCTGCCGTTTATCCAGTCGCAGAAATCCTTGTCCCCTTGCGGCCTGGGTATTACCAGCGCAGCGAAGTATTTGTTCGTTATCCCGGCCCAGAGAAATTCCGTGTTCTTTTGCCCGACGTCCAATATGTCCTCGTCGAAGCTCTTTCGGCCGTCGAATTTGCGCATATCGATTTTAGTGCTTACAAACTGCCCCTCGTGGTTCCTGAAGCATGCCATTAACTTTCGCGAATCGGTTCTGTTGTCTTCACGCTCGATGCCCGCCGGGCCTGTCATTTCCAGCCGTATCTGCTTCGATGAATCCGAAAGATTTTCAACATCGACTGAGCACTCGAAGTCGTAGCTGTCGGGCATAACGCGGTAGGTCTTGGTAATCCTGGCTATCTGCTCACCGGTGTCTTTATTTTTCAATAATGCCTCGAAGGTTACGGATTGCTGCCCGTTTTCACCCTTTTCCACGTCCAGCGTCTTCCAGTTCAGCCGGTTCAAAGGAAACCGAAACTTCTCATCCACGAATTCGAGCGAGCCGTTTGCCATCGAGAGTATTTCATCATTGCCCGTCTCTATCGGTGACAAAAGCACGAGCGGCTGCGGATTTTCAGGGTCGCGGTCATCGAATCCGCTCATTGTGGCCTTTTTAATCGCCGCGCCACGCGAGGTCAGCTCGAGTTGAAACTTAAAACCTGTATTCGGGTCGAGCGAGCCAAGCTGGACTGTTTCACTGGGTCCGCCGACGGCGCTATAATCCGCCTTGGGGGTGGGTTGTAATTTGGCAGGCTCTTTTGCAGGCGGTTTAGACTCGGCTGCGGTCTCCGCCGTGCTTTGCAAAAGTATGCAGGGCTGGTTGTCGCAGCACGGACAAAAAAGTCCTGACTGGACTATCAAAACTCCGCAAAGCAAAAAGAAAACAATTAGTGTTAATGAAAAAATGGTTTTTAAGCTCATATCGAAGCCTTCTATCTCCCTTCTTCGAGCCGGTCGGCGTTGAAGTTGTCAAGCTGTTCGATGGCTCTTATTTTTTCCGCGGCAGTTTTGTAATCGTATTCAAGCCGGACAAAATGCACCTCGTTTTCTTCGACGTAAACATAGCTGGCCCTGTTGTCGCGGTCTCTTGGCTGGCCTACCGAGCCGATATTGATTATTGCCTTTTCGTTTTCCAGAATCGGGTAAACGTCCCCAAGCTCTGTGGGCAGGTAAAAATCCGGCTCGTCGAGAAATACCCCCGGCAAATGAGTATGCCCTACGAAACAAATATGCCTTACCCGCTCAAAGAGCACACGTACCTTTATGGGGTTGGTATAAACGTCGTCGGGGAAGATGTATTCGTTAATCGGCCTTCTTGGCGATGCGTGAACGAAATCTACGTTTGCTTCCACGTCGCCAAGCTCCATCTTGCCCGTTCTCCGCATCTGCAGCTTGCCGAGAAACTCCCATCGCCGGTCTCTCGGCTGTTTCTCGGGTTCCGCTTCGAGGTTAAATCGCGTCCAAAAGCTGGCCTGTTCGGCACCGTAGTTGAAGTTGGTCGGCTCGTACATCGTAGCGTAATCGTGGTTGCCGAGCCCGCACCATTCGCTCTTCTCGATTACAAGGTCGAGGCACTCCCGCGGATTCGGGCCGTAGCCAATCACGTCACCAAGGCAGTATATGGTCTTTATACCCCGGCTTTCGATATCCGCCAAAACAGTCGTCAGGGCCTCAATATTCGAATGAATATCACTTATCAGCGCAAACATAATTCAACCTTTTAATGCACCAGCCAAAGCAAACAATACTTAATAGCAGCAAATAAGCAAAAAAGCCAGTGTATTTGTTGACTTTTTAACCGCTTTCGTGCAGCCGGCAGTTGAATCATATTCGTAAGTTTTGTTTTTCGGCTTTTGGTTGCTTTGGGCCGAAGCAAGGTTATAATAAGCCGCCGAAGGCAGCAAAAATACTATTGCTACGACAAGGGGACCATCTTGGCCGATACTGATTTACTCGAAGCTCATGACCTGGTGAAAAAATATTCCGGCAGGGCCGTTGTAAATGGCGTCTCAATCACTATCGCCCATCGCAGTATAGTCGGGCTGCTTGGCCGAAATGGTGCGGGCAAAACCACTACCTTTCGAATGATTATGGGTATGGTTACACCCTCGGCGGGCCAGGTAATCTTCGAGGGTGATGACATCACCGCTCTGCCGATGTATAAAAGGGCCCGGCTCGGAATCGGCTATCTCGCCCAGGAGCCCAGCATCTTCCAGCGGCTCAGCGTCCGTGATAATCTCTATGCCATTTTAGAGACAATGGCCGTTACAAAACAACAGCGAAATACAAGGGCTGATATGCTGATTGAACGCTTTGGACTCACCGAGGTTGCGAATAGTCAGGGCAGGTTCCTTTCAGGCGGCGAAAGGCGAAAGCTCGAAATCGCCCGTGCCATGGTTACAGAACCCTCGCTGATTCTGCTCGATGAGCCCTTCAGCGGCGTTGACCCCATCACCGTCCAGGATTTGCAGGAAGATGTTCGCCGCCTCGTCGAATCAGGCGTCAGTATCCTTATTACAGACCACAACGTCGAAAGGACTCTCGAGGTAGTTGATAAGGCATACATAATCGACCACGGCAGTGTTTTGGCCGAAGGCCCGCCCGCCGAAATTATTCAGAATGAAATCGTCAAAAAAACCTATCTCGGCAATACATTCAATGGTGATGAGTATGACTGAAAATGATTTTAACAATTGCGAAATTACGCATTACCCGGCACCGGTTTTAGGCAGCCCTGCCAAATCGGTTGAAAAAATCGATGACGGCATTCGTCGGCTTGTTGAAAAAATGACCGACATTATGATTGAGCAAAAGGGTATCGGCCTGGCGGCCCCGCAGGTGGGCGTGGGATTACGCCTGTTTATCATTTCGATTGACGGCAGCAGGGAAAATGTGAGGGTGTATATCAACCCAATTGTAAAAGTCGATGGCCAGCTCGACCAAAGTGAAGAGGGCTGCCTGTCCGTTCCCGATGTATACGCAAAAATCAAGAGATATAAAAAGGCGACTGTTACAGCCACTGATCTTGACGGCAGCCAGTTTACCGAAGACGCAGAAGGCCTTTACGCACGCGCACTGCAGCACGAATTCGACCATATTGAAGGCGTTACTATCGTCAACCGTATGCCCACGACCGCTCGAATTATTCACCGTAAACAGCTCAAAAAACTTGAGCAAGAGCACAGCAACGCCGACTCATAGCATTTCAATCTTACGGAGTGCAGATGAACATCGTTTATCTCGGTAGCGGCCGGTTCGGTTTGCCTTGTCTCGATGCGATTTCCCGCTCGAACCATAATATAAGGCTCATAATCACCCAGCCCACCCAGCCCGCCGGCAGAGGGCGAAAACCCAAACAAACCCCCATCGCTGTCTGGGCGGCTTCGAATTCGGTGCAGGTTATCGAAGCCGACGATATCAATGCGATTGAGGTCGTCGAAAAGCTGCGCTCCTGCAAACCGGATATCATTGTCGTCATCGCGTTCGGCCAGAAAATTGGAAATGAGGTTATCGAAATCCCCCCAAAAGGCGCGATAAACGTGCATGCCTCGCTCTTACCCAAATACCGCGGCGCGGCCCCGATAAACTGGGCGATTATCAATGGCGAAGCCGAGACAGGCATCACCATAATCACCATAGCCGAGAGAATGGACGCGGGTGATATTATTGCTTCTGTAAAAACTCAAATCGAACCCGAGGAAACAGCCGGCCAGCTTAGTGACCGCCTGGCAGACCTCGCCGCGCCGTTACTGCTCGATACTATCGATAAAATCGATGCCGCAACTGCAACATACACAAAACAGGACGACTCGAAAGCCACCCGCGCGCCAAAGCTGAAAAAAAGCGATGGCTTCATCGATTTTGCCGAACCCGCCGAACTGCTGCACAAAAAAATACTCGGCTTGTGGCCCTGGCCCGGTGCTACCGCCGTTTATAAGTCGAAAGAAACCGGCCGTCTCGAACGGGTCACCTTCGCCAAGGCCGATATCCTTCGAATGCCGAATCCTGAAAATCTTGCTCCGGGCACAATCGATGATAATCTCAACGTTGTCTGCGGTGAAAACCGCCTGCAGATTATGCAGCTCAAACCAGAAAACTCACGCCTGATGAGCTTCGCGGATTTCGTTAATGGCCGGCATGTCTGCCCCGACGACCGGTTTGAAAGAATCGAAGATTGATATGTCGCCTGCCGGACCCATAACCGCTCGCGCCATTGCCGCTGATGTTTTAACCCTCGCCGACCCGCGAAAAGCCAATGTTGTGAATATGCTCACCGGGCGCATCAAAGAAACTAATGAACCTCAGAGGGCTACAGATCTTGTGCTTGGAGTTGTAAAAAATCGCTCGCTTATCGATACCATTGTCGAAAAGGCCTCCGATGTGCCCGTTGAAAGGATTACACCGAAAATACTGAATATACTTCGAGTTGCGATTTATGAGCTTGTTTATTGCCCCCTAACGCCGGCCCACGCCATAGTCAGTGAGGCCGTTGAAAATGCAAAATCAATCGCCGGTAAAAAACAAATCGGCTTCGTTAACGCGGTCCTTAGAAACGCCACACGTCACATCCAAGACCGGCAGAGTCAGCTTACAGCTCACCCGTCGCAGCGCCTCGTTCCCCAGGACCTTCAAGCCGGCTGCCGCTTCGATATGGATTTGCTCGCCGACCCCGCGCAATACTCGATTGATTATTTTGCCGGCGCGTTCTCACTGCCGAACTGGCTGGTAGCTGACTGGCTGAAAACCTTTGGCATTGAGCAGACTCAGCAAATCTGCTTTGCGAGTAATCGCAGGCCGGGCATTTACCTCAGACCCAATACGCTCAGGACAACAGTTGATGAACTTGTTGCAAAGCTGAGAAGCGAACAGGTGCAGTGTGAATTGGTTGCCGAACTGAATATGATAAAAGTCACAAGTCCCGGCGCGATAACGGAATTGCCGGGTTTTTCGCAGGGCCTTTTCACGGTTCAGGATATATCGTCGAGTCAGCCGGTTCGGCTTTTACAGCCAGAACCCGATTGGTCGATTCTGGACCTCTGCGCCGCCCCCGGCACAAAAACAACACAGTTAGTCGAAGCCACCGCAGGCCGCGCCGAAATCTTTGCAACCGATATTGATTCCGAACGCCTTGATGTGCTCAGGCAGGGTTTGAATCGGCTTGGATTTTCAGAAAATGTGAAGGTCATTGACCTTGAAGAATTGCAGGCATTTGTAAAAAACCGCCAAACCGGTTTCGATTGTGTATTGCTCGATGTGCCGTGTTCGAACACAGGCGTGCTGGCGAAAAGACCCGAAGTGCGATATCGCCTGACAAAAAAAGCCATCGAAGACCTTGCAAAAACCCAGCTCGATTTACTTTGCCGGGCTAAGGAATTTGTAAAACCAGCGGGCGTTATATGTTATAGCACCTGCTCAATCGAGGCCTGCGAAAACAATATGCTTGTCGAGCGTTTTTTGAACGGTAATGCCGGCTTCGAGCTTAAGCTCGAAAAGCTAACCCTGCCGTCTGCTCAGGGATTTGACCACGATGGGGGATATACGGCTGTTATAGCCGGCAGGGCCGGCTAAGCGGGACTGTTATACGAGTAAACCGGATTTTTTTATTGGTTTACTCTTGACGAGAATTGTCTTTATTGATAATTGAATATCAATCGCCGGCTGGATTTGTCTGTTCGGCGCGTATTAAGGATAGCATAAAGCTTATAGTATAGCGGTTGTTTCCGCTGTTTGGTGAGGTTGAAAGGAGGCCATTATGGCAAGGTTAGCTCTTACCACGTCGATTTTAATTTCCCTTTTTGTTTTCACTGGTTGCAACAGGGTTGACAGTGGCAGGGCACAGATGCTGCCCGTGCAGGTGAGTAATATACCGGGCCCTTCTGTAGATATTTCAAAGAGCGGTGAGGCCGATTTGGCCGAGCAGATGGCCGTTAACAGGCAGGCCTATCGGCGGGGCCTCGAATTACTGGTGCAGCATTACACCAGAACGGGCAACAATATGAAGCTTAACTGGGCCGAAAAGGAACTTAACGGCCTCAGCTCGATACCTCAATACGATTATGTTGTCGAGGCCACCGTCGCCGGTGCCAACTTAAGGGCGAGCCGCTCAATTCCGGAAGCCGATTATCTCTTTGCCGAAGCCGTTCGACTTGACGAACAGGCCAGGCAGTTTATGATTATCAAGGATGACAATCTGCTTCGCCTCGCTCTGGATAAATATAATCAGTTAATCAGCAAGTACCCCAACAGCGACAAAATAGATGATGCCGCCTTTAAGGCAGCGGGAATATATGACCATTTCAAGGATTATTCGATAGCCGTCTTATACTATCAGAGGACCTATCAGTGGGACCCGCAGACAATTTATCCCGCAAGGTTCAAAGCCGCTCAGGTCCTCGATAAGGACTTGCACAGGCGTTCGGAGGCACTCGAGCTTTATAAAGAGGCGCTGGCGAATATATCGAAATCAGGCCAGCACAGGGAATGGCAGACCTACGCCGAGAAGAGAATCAAGGTATTGAGCGGGGAAGCCGAACCGGAAATGTAGTATCGAACTGATACGTCCTCGTATGAGATTTTCGAAATGAACGGGCCTGGCCGATGGTCAGGCCCGTTTGGTTTTCTAAAACTATGCTGACCCGCTTAGAGAAAAAAGTAGCCGATTACATCGAATCCGAACGCCTTTTGTCGCCCGCCCAAAAGGTGCTGCTGGCCGTCTCGGGCGGCGCCGATTCGATGGCAATGTTACACATAATCGCCCGTCTCAGGGCCGATGGCGTACTGAAAAACGAAATTTGCTGTGCGCATATTAACCATCGGTTAAGAGGCCGCGAAGCAGACGCAGATGAGCAATTTGTAATCGACCAGTGCCGTTGGCTGGGCCTGCCGGTGGTTACAGAGCGAATCGATGTGCCCGGATTCGCAAAGGCCGAAAAACTATCTATTGAAACCTCGGCGAGAAAATTGCGAATCGAAAAATTGCTCGATATCGCAAGCCGGCAAAATTGCGGCTGCATTGCTACGGCTCATCAAAAAAACGATAATGCCGAAACAATCCTGCAACGTCTCATTCGCGGAACAGGCCTTAGGGGGCTTTGCGGCATTTGGCCTGAGAAAGAATTCGCCGCCGGCGTCAGATTTGTAAGGCCCTTATTGTGTATAGGCAGGCCTTCGATTCTCGAATACCTTAACGAACAAAACATAAAATGGTGCGAAGACCGGACGAATCTCGACTGCTCATACAGGCGAAACTTCATTCGCAACCGCCTGCTGCCCGCGTTACAAAAAAATTGCACCGCCGATACTGTCGAACTCCTCGATAACCTCGCAAAATCGGCCCGCCGGTTATTTTCGCGGATTTGCAACGAAGCCGATGCCGTTTGGCCTGATGTTGCAGATATAAACGAGGATAATATCGCCCTCGATTTTGCCGGAATCACAGGCCGACAGCCGGAAGTAAAGATGGAGATTATTAGAAGGGCTTTAGCTGCGGTTGGCTGCGGCGAACAGAATTTGAAGCAAACTCACTATGAGAAAATAACCGAGCTTTGCGATAATAAAAATACCGGCAAGGCGTTGACCTTGCCCGCTGGCTTCGAAGCAAAACGCGACTATGCAAAACTAATCATAAGCCGAACTAATAAACAACAAAGTCGGGATGAGCAACTTATTACCCCCGTCGAATTGCAGGCCCCGGGCAAAACAGAATTAGATGATTACACAATCGAAGCCGATATATTTGAAAAAATCCCTGACTCACTCGAGGCTTTCAAGAAGAAAAAGGACGGCAATATCGAATGGTTCGATTTCGATAAGCTGAAATTGCCGCTGCGACTGCGACACAGAAGAGATGGCGACAGGTTTATGCCGTTAGGGATGGCTGAAGAAAAAAAGCTCGGCAAATTCCTCACCGCTGTCAAGACGCCACGGCAAGTCCGGCAAAGACTGCTCGTTATCGAAGACGGCGAAAAAATAGTCTGGCTCTGGCCTGTTCGAATAAGTGAGCGAGCAAAAATAACAGGGCAGACGAAAAAAATCCTTCAACTGAAAATCATAAGCAGATAACATATATTTTAAAAGAGGATTGTATGCAAAGAGGCAAAATATCATCTGCTGTAAAAAAGCACCTTCAATATCGATACCTGCCACTTATTCTCGCAGCGGCCGGCTTCGTGATTATGCTGCCCGCTGTTAATTCGGGCCTGATGATGGATGACTTCATACAGGGCACAATACAGCTTTCCCCTGAGCAGTTGCCGCCACGAGTATATGATACGGGAATTATCCCCGAAGATTCCGGCAAGCTGACCACCGTTTTATTCGAGCTGTTCGGATTCAGCCGCAGCACTCAAAAGCTGAAAATTGCAAAAAACTACGGCATTCTTCCCTGGTGGATACGTGACAATGCGAAGGCCGCTCTCTGGCGTCCCTTCACCGCATTCACACACTGGCTCGACTACCGCCTCTTTCCGAAACACCCTGCCCTTATGCATCTGCATAATATCGCCTGGTTTGCTGCCGTAATATTTCTCGTAACCGTCGTTTACCGCCGTTTGCTCGAACCTTCCTGGGCCGCAGGTCTTGCTGCTGTCCTATTTCTCCTCGATGAAAACACCTTCTTCCCCGTTATGTTTATTGCCAACAGGGGCTTTATCATTTCCTTGTTATTCGGCTTGTTGTGCCTGTATGCCCATCACAAATGGCGTTCGAAAGATTCTTCCCTCGCGGCAGTTTTTTCCCTGCTTTTTCTGGCCCTGTCGCTTCTTTCGAATGAGGCAGGTGTCTCGACATTCGCTTTTCTTCTTGCCTATGCGCTGTTTATCGAGCAGGACACCTTGCTCGCAAAGCTCCCGACCCTGCTGCCCTCGGTTCTCCTAATTGTCCTGTGGCGTATCATCTATACATATTTGGGATATGGCGTATTTGGTGTCGGCGGCTATATCGACCCGGGCTACGAGCCGATACGATTCGTGACCCATTTGCCCGCGAGATTATTAGTCCTGCTCTCCGCACAGCTTTCAGGCCAGTCGCCGGATATTTTATTCGCCGTCAATTCATCCGTGCAGAAAACAATAATAACTGCTTTCTCAGTTTTTCTCCCCGTTGTTTTGTTGGTTCTTTTTCCTCTTGTAAGATGGAATAAATCGGCTCAGTTCTGGTTTGCCGTAATGCTGTTCGCCGCAATACCTGCTTCGGCGGTAACCCCCGCGAGCAAAAATTTCGGCTTCGTAGCCGTGGGTGCGTTTGGCCTGATTGCCGTCTTTGTAGCTGTCCTGGCGAACTACCCGCCTTGGATGCCGAGGTCCCGGTTTTATAAAATACCTGCCTGGACAATATGCGTCATACTCCTGCTTGCACATATTCCCGGTGCGATTACCTCGAGAATAATATCGTCCCAAATGACCCCCTTCGCGTTTGGCTCCTTTAGTCGCCTTGCGGATATCGGCCCGTCTGCGGATACTGCCAATCGCGATGTCGTTGTTGTAAACGCTCCCTCCCAGCTTGCGCTGTCGATGGCCCCCGTGTATAAGGCCTATCATAATCAGGATATTCCCCAATCCCTTACGACACTCTCCCCCGGCTGTGTTGACCTTCATATTACCCGCTCCGGCGATAAAACCCTCGTGATTACCTCTGCCCCTGAGAATATCTTTTCCTCAGACCAGAGAAGCCCGCTACATTTCTCTCATATGTTTAATACCCTCAACCTTCTTTTCATAGGCGACCGCTCATTCTGGAAGGGCGAAAAAGAAAACCTTGAGAATATGACTGTTGAAATTCTCGTGACCGACGCTCGGCAAATGCCGACCGAGGTCGCTTATCATTTTGTCAATTCTCTCGACGACCCGAATCTCTACTGGCTGCAATTCGACTGGCACAGTTTTTCTTACAAGCCATTCGACGTCCCCCAAATCGGCCAAACTGTCTCAGTGCCGGGCCCTGCGCCGGTGAAATTTGGCGATGCACTGCGGTATGCGATTAAAGGGGGAGCAGGGGAGTAATAATCTATTGCTCCGCCGAATCGAATAAGTCCGGCTCTTCGGCCGCCGCGTTTTTGTGATATTTAAGCCCCAAGTGGTCGCACGCGTCCCGCGTAATCTCCCTGCCCCTTTTCGTCCGCCGCACGAAACCTATCTGCAGCAAATACGGCTCAACCACGTCTTCTAAGGTGTCTCTTTCCTCGCCTAAAGTCGCTGCGATGGCATCGATTCCAGCAGGCCCACCCTCATATACGTTGACAAGAGCACGCAAAAACGCCCTGTCCAGTTCGTCGAGACCCAGCTCGTCAATCTGCTCCATCTTCAATGCCTGCCCCACGATTTTTGATGTCAGCTCTCCTTCTCCTTTTACCTGCGCATAGTCGCGCACCCGCTTCAAAAGCC
>CAYLYB010000028.1:0-1854 GCA_964387605.1 uncultured Pirellulales bacterium
GCCGAAGGGGCTCGAACCCTCAACCTTCGGATCGACAGTCCGATGCTCTAACCAATTGAGCTACGGCCCCGAAGAAACAGATAATATATCTACTTTACTTGAATATGTCAATCGGCCATAAAAGCTTTTTCGAAAATACTGTCGCTGTCCCGCAAAACAAAGCATACAATTATGAAGGCTGAATTAATAATCTAAGAAAAATGGCTAAATCATCGACGCTGAGGACGACGAATTACGGGCTGAGACTTGGTTGCTTTTTTCTGGCCTTGCTCAAGAATTTTCATCGCCTTTTTGACATCAGCTACCTTAAGCACGCCGGTTGTTCGGCCACCCCTGGCTCCCGCTGTGCAATAAGCATAGGAAATATTAATATGGCTCTTGGCAAGTTTCTCAGCAACAACAGCAAGAGCACCGGATTTGTTATCGAGGGTAATACAAAGAACCTCCGTCTTGTTAAATGGCAATCCAGCTTTGCTGAGTGCGTCTTCGGCTTTTTCCGGATTATCGAGAACGACCCTAAGAACGCCATGTTCGACAGAATCCATAACAGTCATCGCGGTAATGTTTGCCTTGAACTTGGCGAATTCGCCGAGAATCTGGGCAAGAACACCGGGCTTATTCACCATAAATACCGAGAATTGCGTAGAGACGTACATATTCTGCCTCCTGCAAAAGAGTGTGTTTAACCTGACTTTCCTGCGTTTACAGCACTTTCTATATCATCAAAAAACTGAAACACCTGGTCAAGGTTAGTAATTTTAAAAACCCTGTGGAGCTGCGGATTTATCGAACTAATAAAAACGTCGCCGTCGTATGAAGACATTGTTGCACGTGTCTCGAGAAGCAGGCCTAAAACACGAGAAGAAAAGAACTTTACGCCCGAGAAATCAAAAATGACTCGTTTGGGACGCTTTTCGTCAATGAACTTCGCAATATAATCGGCAGTGATGGAAATATCCTCAACGTTACTTATGGAGCTTTTGTTAAAAGTAACGATTGCATTATCACCTTCGCTCGAAATTTTACCTATAATTTCCTCGCTCATAACAACCCCGCTATGCGCTTACACAATAGTTAATTCGGTCAACGCTTGTCAATAAGCAGCGTATTTTCCCTTATTCATCGGTATTTTTCAACTATGAATCGCAAACAATCTTTTTTTTATTTATGCCAGCAGGCAATGAAATGCTGCTTCCTTCCGGGAACAGGCCTCAGGGCCGGATTCTCAGTAAAACACGGGCCTTCGGCCAATGGGCATCGCGGATGAAACGGACAGCCCGGCGGAGGAGCCATTATGCTGGGAACCTCTCCTTTGAGTTTTCGAGAAACGCCCTGTCCTTCTGCTCTGATTTTGGGAATCGCCGACATCAGGGCAATCGTGTACGGATGCAATGGATTATTGTAAAGCTCGGCAACGGGCGCCTGCTCCACGATTTTGCCCATATACATAACTCCGATAACATCACAGGCAAATTCGACAACCGCCAAATCATGAGCGATAAACAAATACGTTAACGAAAATTCCTCCTGAAGGTCCTTGAGCAGATTCAATATCTGAGATTGTATTGAAACGTCGAGTGCGCTGACCGGTTCATCGCAAATCACAAGCTTCGGCTGCAAAATAAGCGCACGGGCAACGCCGATTCGCTGCCGCTGTCCGCCTGAAAATTCGTGAGGATAGCGGTTTATTGAGCCGGCGGAAAGACCCACTTTCAATAGCACTTGACTTACCCGCTCGGTCAGTTCGCTGCCAGTGATTTTCTTATGAACCTTCAATGGCTCACCGACAATGCCGCCGACGGTCATTCTCGGATTCAGCGAGCCGTAAGGGTCCTGAAAAATCATAGTAATATC
>CAYLYB010000028.1:1954-22581 GCA_964387605.1 uncultured Pirellulales bacterium
ACCAGCAGGCGACCTCCCTGCCGGTATCAATTTGACGTAATTCGGGTTCGATTGTCCGGCATCTTTTATCATTGCAGCCGATTGGGCAACGGGGATGAAATTTGCAGCCGGACGGAAAACGCAGCGGCTCAGGCACGCTGCCGGGGATAGTGTGAAGACGCTTGCCGGTAAAACCCAGACGAGGCAGCGATTCGAGCAGGCCCTGTGTATAAGGATGAAGCGGCTTATTGAAAAGAGATTTACAATCGGCAAGCTCGGCGATTCTGGAGGCATACATTACGGCCACGTCGGCTGCCCGCTCGGCAACGATGCCGAGGTCGTGAGTTATAAGAAGAATGCTCATCTGATTTTGCTTTTGAAGTTCGTCGAGCAGGTCCAGAATTTGCGCTTGTATAGTCACATCGAGCGCGGTAGTCGGCTCATCGGCAATCAGCAAAGCGGGCCTGCAGGATATGGCCATCGCAATCATAACCCGCTGTCGCATCCCGCCCGACATTTGATGAGGGTATTCGGTTACACGCTGGCTCGGGTCCGAAATGCCGACCTTTCGGAGCATCTCAACCGCAAGCCCCCAGGCCTCGTCCTCGTTTTTTTTCTGGTGCAGCCTAATGGCCTCGACAATCTGGTCGCCGACGGTATAGACGGGATTCAAGCTGGTCATCGGCTCCTGAAATATCATCGCTACATGATTGCCGCGGATGGCGCGCATTCGCGGCTCGGATAATTCGAGCAGTTTGCGTCCCTGCAGGGTTATCTCGCCTGCCGTGATTTTACCCGGCGGGTCCGGAATTAGACGCATAATAGATAATGCCGTAACGCTCTTGCCGCAGCCGCTCTCGCCTACCAGCGCAAAAGTCTTGCTTTTCTTTACCGAAAAGCTGACCTCCTGAACCGCCCGCGCAATGCCTTCTTCGCCGAAAAAGCTCACACAAAGCCCCTTAATCTCTAATAAGACGCCGTCGCTGCTCACATCGCCTCCCTTAATCGCGGGTCAATCGCATCACGCAGGGCTTCACCCACGAGGTTATAAGCAAGGACGGTGAAAAATATCGCCAGGCCCGGAAATAAAGTCAGCCACCACAAAAACCTCCCCGTAGTGCTGACGCCCAAGCTCAGTATTTGCCCCCAGCTCGGTGTCGGCGGCGCGACACCAAAGCCGAGAAAGCTAAGGGCCGCCTCGATAAATATCGCGCCGGCGATGCCGAAGGTGGCGTTTACGAGGACCGGTGCGATTCCGTTGGGCAGCATATGTCTGAAGAGAATACTCCTGACCGGCAGCCCCAGCGAAATAGCCGCCTGGACAAAATCCTGCTTGCGGAGCTTCAAAAATTCCGCCCGAACGAATCTCGCATCGCCCGTCCACGTGGTCAGGCCGATGATCAGCATTATGTTGAACAAGCTGCGAGGGAAAAAGGCGACGATTGTAATGATTAAAAAGAAGACCGGCACCGCCATCATAATCTCAACAAATCTCATCCCGATGAAATCTACTTTGCCCCCGAAATAGCCGAGCATCGCACCAATTGCGATACCGATTAAGCTCGATATACCTACTGCCACAAAACCCACCGAAAGCGAAATCCTGCTGCCGTGAATCAGCCGGCATAAAACGTCGGAGCCGACGTCGTCGGTCCCAAGCCAGTGCTGCGCATTCGGCGGCTGCTCGCGGACCTTCAAATCGGTTCTGCCGTAACCGTATGGAACCGGTGCAAAGACGGCGCCGGTCGCCTTGCCGGAAACAATCATTGATTTATAATCGGTGGCGTCAAGCCGGCGCGGAATAAAGACGTATAACAATACGATACCAATAAGAAGGGTAAAAGAGCTTATGATAATCTGACGCCACAGGACCCCGCCTCGAATCGATGGGTCGACGCGTTTTCGATTGCGAAGTATAAGTAAAAACTGAATAAAACCGATGATTGCGGCCAAAAAAATGCTATAGTCGCTTGCGCCGAGATTTCGAAGCAGCGGGAAATGCAGCCGGCCGTCGATTCTTATGACGAAGGGCTTGTCGTTGGCAATAAAGGGGGCAAAAACAGCAACGAGAAAAAGAATTATTATGACGCCCAGCCAGAACAGCGTGAATTTACTTTTGGCAAATTCATGCCAGACCATTTCGCCGTATGATACGCCCCATTCTTTTTGTCTTTGATTCGTTTTAGCCATAAAGCTTACGTCGCGGCCTCGAAACTGATTCGCGGGTCAACCATCGCATAGGCAATGTCCGCAAATAATAAGCCGAATAGATTAAGAACTCCCGCGATGGTCGCCACGCCCATAACAACGTTGTAATCTCGCGTAGTAACCGCCTCGAAAACAAGCAGACCCATACCGGGAATGCTGAATATTCTCTCGATTATGACCGAGCCGCCGAACATCGCCGGCAGCAGCGTCGCCATAATGGTAATGACCGGGATAATACTGTTTCGAAAGGCGTGTCTGAATATCACAGCCCAGTTTGAAAGTCCCTTGGCCCGTGCAGTGCGGACGTAATCGGCGCGGAGGTTATCGAGCATACCGGCCCTGACCTGCTTTGTCAGGTAGGCAAAGCCGGCATATGTAAGGCAAAATACGGGTAAAACAAGGTGCCATAATCGGTCGGCGAGCCAGGGAAAAAACGGCAATTGTTCGGCGTAATTACTCGATAACCCCGCGGGCGGAAACCAGTTTAATGGCGGCCCGCAAAGATACCCGATGAGCATCTGGCCCACCCACATCGAAGGCAGCGACCACAGCATCAGCAGCATCACGGAGCCGGCGCGGTCGAGGAATTTCTTACGCCCTACCGCCGAGAGAACGCCCATCGGAATTGAAATCGCATAAATAATGACAAAGGATATGAGATTCAGGGTAAGCGTTACGAGCAGCCGTTCTTTTATCAGCTCGATGACGGGCCGATGGTGCTTGATTGAATCGCCGAAATCCAGACGCACAACCCGCCCAAGCCACGTTGCATACTGCACGTGGACGGGCTTATCGAGGCCGTATAGCCGCATCCTCGCCTCGCGAACGTCGGCCGCACGCTGCGCATCGAGCATACCGCCCGGCCCCATCGACAAACTCACCGGGTCGCCCGGGGCAAATCGGCTGATTGCAAAAACTACAATCGTAATACCCAGCAAGGTGGGTATCATCAAAAGCAGTCGCCGAATAATATACGTCGTCATTTAATCAAAATCCGCCAGCAGCTTATCTTGCCTATTTATATTTCTGTTTGTCCCTGGGGACATACCACTCGTGAGGATTAAGCCCCAAATTATGAACGATTACGTTTTCAAATCTTCTATCAAGAAAGACCCATTCCGGCCGGGTATAAAGAAAAGTAAAGGGCTGGTCTTCGTGTATAAGACTATCAAATCGGTAATAAAGCTCATATCGTTTCTTTTTGTCCAGTGTTCGCCGTGCCACATCTATAAGTTCGTCGGCTTCAGGGCTGTTATAACTCGTGCGGTTGGCGCCCCGGTCGGCTATCTGCGAGGAATGAAAATACTGATACGGGTCGGATTCGACCGTTCCGCCCGACCCTACAACCAGCGCCTCGAAATCGCTGTTATTCAGCTTCTCTATAAAAACAGACCACTCGTAAGGGTCCGCCGTTACTTCTACGCCAATCTTTCCCGCGGAATCTTTGAAAAGCTTGGCAAGCTGTTCATAAAATGCCCGTCCCGTGCCGTAAGCAAGTCTGAAGCTGAACTTTTTGCCGTTCTTATCGCGAATGCCGTCGCCATCACTGTCAACCCAGCCCGCCTCATCGAGTAACTCTGCCGCACGGGCAAGGTCATAGGGCCACGGCTTTATGTTGGGGTCGTATTGGTCTCCGAAAATATAAAACGGCCCCGTCGTTATTTTGGCCTCGCCATTAAGCAGATGCTCGACAATGGCTTCACGGTCGAGGGCATAGGTCATTGCAAGCCGGACACGCCTGTCCGCAAAAAACGGGGTGGCCTCGTTCCAGGCCACGTAAAAATAAGGCACACCGGGCTCCCAATACGAAATGGCGAGAGACCTCTGCTCGAACTGCTTATCAAGCAGCATTTCGGAATACTGTTCGGGCGTAGCCTGCATAAAATCAACATCACCCGCCCGAAACGCCTGCAGCGCCGCCGTATCGTTTGTAATGAACCTGAACACAATCTTCTCCAGCTTCGGTTTATACCCCCAGTAATTCTCGTTGCGTCTGAGCACAATCTCCTGCCCGACGTCCCATTTCTCGAAAACATAAGGTCCGCTGCCGACGGGATTGCTGCGGCGCTTGTTAAATTCCTCCGGCTCGGCGAACTCATAGATGTGCCTGGGTAATACCTCGAACAAGCCGACCGCCTCGAAGGTCTTCCATAAAACCTCTTTGAAGATAAACTTGACAGTCCGCTGGTCTATTTTGACGACGTCCTTAAAGGTGTCGTAAAACATCCGGTTCACTGTCGCATCAACACCCGGATTCATTATCGTTCGGAAGGTAAATACAATATCATCCGCTGTCATCTCCACGCCGTCTGAAAAGCACACGCCGTCCCGAAGCTTAACCGTCATCTCCAGTCCGTCTTGCGACATTTCATAGCTCTCGGCCAGCCAGGGCTTAAGAACCACCTCGTCCCAGTCATATTCCAGCAGCCGCTCGAAAATACTGCCCGTAGTAATATAGCTCGTATAGGTATCCCTTTCGGTTACAATCGGATTAAGTGTTCTCGGCTCGGCGCCCAGTTGCCAGATAAGCCAGTCGCCTTCATCGCCTTCGACGTTTTCCATAGGAAGATTTTTCGCTTCGGCCTGCTTTTGCTGCCGGAGTGTTTTGGTGACCTGCCTGCTTTCCAGCCGGCCTATTAAGGTCATCAATCGCTTGTTGAGACGATTCGATTGAATCATCGAAAGAACCTGTATCAGTATTATTGCGCCGAGAAACAAAAACAGAAAAAATCTGAATACGCCTGAACGAGTATTCATAAGTTCAATTCGCCTCAAAACTTTGGGTTCACATTTTATTCATCACTGCTCATTTATATTTTTGCAGCGATGCGGGCACATACCATTCGTGCTTGTCGAGACCAAGCGGATGTATTTTGACGTTTTTGAACCGGCTGTGCAAGAACCGCTGCTCCGGCCGGGTATAAATAAACGTATAGGGCTGCTCTTCGTGAAGTATGCGATGAAATCGGTGATAAAGCTCGTTGCGCTTTTCCTCGTCTAAAGTAATTCTCGCCTGTTCAATCAGGGCGTCGGCTTCGGCGTTTCGAAAACCTACGTAGTTCGAGCCGCGTTTGCCGATTTGAGATGAGTGCCATATCTGGTATGGGTCTTCCTCTACAACGCCGTGCCAGGCAAGATTGACGGCGTCGAACTGCCTGTCCAGCAGCCGCTGCGAAAAAACGGACCATTCGTATGGCTCGATGCTAATTTCGATGCCCGCCACCGCCGCGGAATCTTTTAGAAGTTTGGCAATCTGCTCGTGAATCGAAATGTCGCTTCCAATCATATATTTGAACCGAAACGCAACGCCGTCTTTATCTCTGATTCCGTCGCCGTCGGTGTCAACCCAGCCGGCCTCATCGAGCAATTGCTTCGCCTTTTCCGGGTCATAGGGCCATGGCACGATGTTCGGGTCGCTCTGCCTGCCGAGTATATAAAAAGGCCCGGTCGCCACGCGGGCGTCAGGCACCTTGATAAGCTGTTTGCATATAAGCTCACGGTCCACAAGATAAGTCATTGCCAGGCGAACCCGGCGGTCCTTGAAAAAAGGCCTGTCCTGGTTCCAGCCCATCCAGAAGTAGCCCACAAAAGGCGTCCAATACGAATAAGGAACAATATCTTTGGTGAAGTCCGGGTTCTTCGAAAGCTCATAATACTGCTCGGCAAGGGGCCGCATAAAATCAATCTCGCCCGCGCGCAGGGCCTGAACGGCTGCGGTATGATTCAAAATGAACTTATAAACGATTTTTTTGATTTTGGGCTTAGGTCCCCAGTAATTCTCATTGCGCCTTAACACTATCTCACGTCCGACGTCCCATCGCTCGAATATGTAAGGCCCGCTGCCGACCGGCTCGGAGATGCGCTTATTAAATTCCTCCGGGTCATCGAACTGATAAATATGCTTCGGCATCACGCCGCTGTCGTCAAGAGCCACCACCTCCAGCGATTTGAAATACGGCTTTTTCATCGTGAATTTTACGGTCTTCTCATCAAGCGCAACGACTTCTTTCACATCGGTATAGTAACTTGCAACACTGGCGGCATCGACGGCCGGATTGACGATTGTCTCATACGTGAAAATAACGTCTTCGGCGGTTATCGGATGGCCGTCTGAAAACCAGATGTCGTCTCGAAGCTTAAAAGTGAATTCAAGGCCGTCCTCGGACACTTCGTAACTCTCGGCGAGGTAAGGTTTTAATCGAAGGTCGTCATTGTCGTATTTCAGCAGGCCTTCGAATATATTTTCGCTGACGTAGCCCTTCACAATCCACTTCGTATATACGCTGGCCTGGGTATGAATTGGATTTAAGGTCGCCGGTTCAGCATCGAAATTCCACACGAGCCAGTCGCCCTCGTCGCCGGCATATTCCTCCCTGCCGGATGTAGTAACAAGAGCGGCTTTTTGCTCCTGCCGGACCGGCCCGGATGCCGCGGTTTCTTCCAATCTCTGAATCAATATATTGAATTGCTTATGAACGCGGTCTGCCTGAATTATCGACAAAATCTGCAAAAGCACGATTACGCCGATAAATAAAAACAGAAAAAATCTAAATCCGCCCGACCGGCCGTTCATAATACCGCCCCATTTTCGGTAACCACACCAGGAACACCTATCCTGAAGGCGTTACTTGTATCTTTGTTCATCTTTCGGCACATACCACTCGAGATAATTCAAACCAAGTTTATGAATATTAACGTTTTCGTAACGTTTATCAACGGGACGAAAGGTCGGACGGGCGAATAAAAACGTATACGGCTGCTGCTCGTGAAGAATTCTGTGCAGCCGGTGACACAAAAAATCCCGGTCGTCAGTATCGATGGTGCGTCTGATATGCTCTAATAATGCGTCGGCCTCGTCGTTTCGAAAGCCGACATAATTCGAGCCGCGATTGCCGATTTGAGATGAGTGGAAAAGCTGGTAATAATCCTCAACGATATCGCCTCCCCAGCCCATCACCATTGCCTCGAACTGCCTGTCAGAAAGCTTGGGCAGCAAGACCGACCATTCGTATGGGTCGGGTATGACCTCGACGCCGATTTTGGCTAATTTATCCTTCAGCAGCGTCGCCAGGCGAATGTAAAGGGGGCTGCCCGCCGAGTAAAGAAACTTGAATCTGAAATCGACGCCGTCTTTTTCCCTGATGCCGTCACCGTTTCGGTCAATCCAGCCGGCCTCATCGAGCAGCTTCGCAGCCATTTCCGCATCACAGGGCCAGGGCCTGATAGTCGCATCACCCTGCGTGCCCTTGATAAAAAAAGGCCCGCTGATTATTTCGCCGTAGCCCTTCAGCAATTCCGAAACAATTTGCTCACGGTCGATGCTCAGCGTCATCGCAAGGCGAACACGGGTATCCGAAAAGAAAGGCGTGTCCTCGTTCCAGCCAATATAATAAAACGGAGCTCCGGGATTCCAATAGGCCAGACAGTCAAACTCTTTTTTGAACTGCTCGTCGTGGTCCAAATCCGCGAACTGGTCCGGCTCGGGAACGATGATATCGACCTGATGGGCCTTGAGTGCCTGGACCGCGGCGGTGGGATTGGTAATAAACCTGTAAATGACCTTCTTTATATTGGGCATTTTACCCCAGTAATTCTCGTTTCTGCGAAGCACGACCTGTTCGCCGGTATCCCATCTCTCGAAGACATAAGGCCCGCTGCCGACGGGATTCGAAACCCGTTTATTGAACTCCTGCGCGTCCTCGAATTCGTAGATATGCTTGGGATAAATACCGACGTCCCAGAAGGAAACCACTTCGAGCGCCTTGAAATAAGGTCGCTTCATATAAAACTTCACGACTCGGTCGTTGATTTTTTCGACCCTGTTGACATCGACGTATAAATTGGCAAGATTGGCCGCATCGACTTCGGGATTTGTTACGGTCTCATAGGTGAATATCACGTCATCGGCTATGACGGGGACGCCGTCGGAAAAATGTATGTCGTCGCGAAGGCGAAAAGTTATTTCAAGCCCGTCTTCGCTCATCTCATAGCTTTCTGCAAGATTCGGCTTCAATATCACCTCGTCGAAGTCATAGACCATCAGCGGCTCGAAGATATTCAGCACGGTAATCCACCGGGAATAAATGTCGTTATCCACGTTAATCTGATTGAGGGTCTTCGGCTCGACCTTGAAGCCCCACACCAGCCAGTCGCCTTCATCGCCGGGCCATCTTCGGCTACGGCCTTCAGCGCCCTGCGTCTCAGTACCGGTATCTATATCGCGTCCCTTACCCTCGATAATCTCCTCGATTTTATTAAGCGCCGTATACAGCCGGTCCGAATGAACCATCGATAAAATCTGAAGGAAAATGACTAATGAAAGAAGAATGAACAGGTAAAATCCGGCGGTTTTTACTCGTTGCTTCATTACCAGGCCAAACCTCCAATGTCTGGCGAAATATTCGAAAAGAGCGACTGCTCAACAGCTATATAATTACGGGCCTTCAGGCGCCTTTCATCTCAGGAGCCGAAACAAGCTGTGCCGGCTGCTGAAGCGTTACGCCGTTTTGGTCTTTGCCGTAGTCGAAATCCATTTTATCCGGCAAAAGCCCCGCCTCACCGGCGTTGCCCAATAATCTGTTATGTTCTTCAAGAAGAGCTTTCGTATCCCCTGATTCAATGGCATTTTTAATGCCGGCCTGCGGCTTGCCCGTGAGTTTTCTAAGACAGGTCTTTTCAGTCTCGACAAGAACGCTCATAAGCTGTTCCTGCTGCGAGGGAGTAAGAATATCCGCGCCCTTTATATACCTCTGGAAAACGTAGGAAAATAGCTGGCCGAATCTCTTGCCGGCTTCTGCCCTGCCGGGGTCGGAAGGCCCCATCTTGTTGCTGAGCAGTTCAAGAATCCTGCCGTCTAAAAGCTCATATTCAACGGACCAGTCTGCGTAAGCGGAAATTCTTCTGTCGGCAACCTTCAACAAAAGCTCTTCACCTTCGGTTACCGTAATCGAGCCCCCATAAGATGCTATCATACCCAGCACTTCCGGACTGCTTGTCGCGACAATTTCGTCGAGTCGGCGGGCGATGTTGCGGGCGGTATCAAGCTCCTGCGAAGTTTTGAGCTTTTCGATTATCTCAGGATTGGTTATACAGTGAACGGCCCAGTAACGAACGCTCGTGTTTTCGCTGTCAATGTATCTCAAGGGAATCTCAATCAGCCGGACGTCGGCAAGGTAATCAAGAAGCATAAAAAGATTTGTCATAACTTTGAAGCTGCGCTGTGGAGGCGTAAAACCGCTCGCCTGCTCAAGGGCAGCTGAAATATGCCTTTGTGCCGATTCTGAAAACTGCTGGTCGAACTGTGCCTGGCCCAGTTCTCTGCTGGCGCTGTTGGCAATAATTATAGCTCGTGAGTTTGAAATCGAGGAAAAATCCTCAGCCATTAAAATCTCACCTATGGCCTCGGCAAAGAAGTTATCGATTGTCTTAAGGTCGCTCTCATCGAGGACTTTTTTGCTTCGCACGGCCTCCATCGCAAGGGTATCCACTGCATTGGCAGGCACTAAAGAGAGAAAAAACAATAATAACACTACAGTTACGATTAAGACAGATTTCATTGTCATCTTTCAGGGTCCCAACTCATTTACAACTTCTTTATATACCATATAATAGAGTAATAGGAAAATGCCCTTGTGTCAAGTCATTTCGCCACAGGGCTGTCGGCAATTTCAAAACTCATAGGGACTATATAGTTTTTCACCAACACGGGCTTCGGTTTGTGCGTATAGTTGAAATAATAAGAAACTATCATAAGTGGAGTTGTTCAAGAAAGTAATTTATGACCAGTATTGAACCAGCATTTGTGCGTATAGACCCTTTACGGCTTAAACTGCAGCGCAGGGGGCAAATGGTAGTCGATGCAATGGTTTTTGCATCGGAGGCGATAAAGATTGAGCCGGACGCCCTGCGTCAATTGTGTGACGCCGCCTCGCTGCCGCCCGCTAAGAAAGTATTGGCTACTGCTGATATACACGTCGGATTCGGGATTCCAATCGGCGCAGTCTTAGGGCTTGATAATGCGATTATGCCCCCTGCCGTCGGATACGATATTAACTGCGGTATGCGCCTGTTAAGAACGCCATTTTCAAAGGGTCAGATAAATACCGACGCGATTGCGGATTCGATTGCAAGAGATATTCCGCTCGGCGAGGGTATGAGCAACCTGGACCTTGATAAGCACCTGATTGACTGCGTAGTAACACAAGGCGTCAGCGGTATCCCAAAGCTGGCGGAGAAGACAAAGCACAGGGCGTGGGAGGTGTTCGACACCGATGAGTTTACCCGCGATATACAAAATATCGAAGAAAACGGCCGGATGTCAGCGGATATGTCCGCGGTGCCTAAACTCGCAGTAGAAAAAGGGTGCGACCAGTTGGGAACTTTGGGCGGCGGAAACCACTTTATAGAAATACAGTTCGTGCAGAAGATATTTGACAAAGAACTGGCAAAATTCTTCGAACTGAGCGAAAACCAGATAGTTGTTATGATTCACTCCGGCTCCCGCAGGTTCGGCTACGAAATTGCCGATGCATATATGAATCTCGCCGCCAGGCAGCCCGATATGGCCGAGCACAGAAAGATGCTCAGCTTTCTCCCGACACAAACCAGGGAAGGACAAAACTACATCAAGGCAATGGGAGCGGCCGCAAATTTCGCCTTTGTAAACCGCCATATAATGGCACTTCTTGTCCGGCGATGTTTTTCACGTATGTTCGGTCCGACTCCGATGCCTTTGGTTTATGATGTAACGCATAATATGGCCAAGCTGGAAACTCATCAGGGCCAAAAACTTTGGGTGCACCGCAAAGGTGCTACCCGTGCGTTCGGGCCGGAACTTATGGCAGCAACGCCCTTCGAAAAAGTGGGCCAGCCGATAATTACGCCCGGCTCAATGGGCACGGCAAGCTACCTTATGGTGGGAACAGGGCAGTCCGAAGAATCGCTTTGCTCGGTCAATCACGGAGCAGGCCGGGTAATGAGCCGAACCGCGGCACTCGGCGCCGGTCGAAGGGGCAGGCACACCGGAAAAGCACTCATAAGCGATGATGAATTCAAAAGGAGCATGGCAGGGATTAAACTCATTACCGGAAATAAACGAAGGATAAAGGAAGAAGCGCCCGGCGCATATAAGGATATCGATGAAGTAGTGCGTATAGTTACCCAATGCGGCTGGGCGAAACCAGTTGCAAGAATGGTGCCTCTCGCCGTTTTGAAGGGATAACACGGATGACAGACAGAAGATAAACTCCTTAAAATCGGCGAAAAAGAGCAATAAACCATTGCATTTATCTGCCAATTCATTATCTTTATTGGTTTTGGGCTGGCTTTCACACAGAAGTGATACAAGGTTGGCGAAAGGCAAAAAATGAACAGAAATATCATTTTATTTACGATATCTGCGGCGTTGTTTTTGCTCATCGGTGGCTGCGGACCGGAATCGAAGGAAGTTGCTCCTGCCTCCGCAATAATCATTGAAGAACCAAAACCGGAAAAAACACAAATGCCGGTAGAACCAGATGATGTTGAATCAAAACAGCAGGACGTGGTAACTGAACCAAATTTACAGGCAGAAGAAACTGTAGAACAAAAGGTGACCATTGCCGAACCCAATTTACAACAGCAACCTGCTGCTGATACAAATATGCAGGATGAGCCAGCCCCCAAAAAACCGGTCGAGAGTAATTCGGCAGACTTGCAGGCCATTGAAGCTGCGAGAGCAAAGACGGCTGAAATTTGTGGCAAATGCAATGAGTTCCTAAGCAAATACGTAGACGGACGAGGCATAGTGGATTACAGAGTGCTTATACGCAAAAAGCTCGAATTAATAGAACTTTTAGACGAATTCAAGAAATTGGACCGTAACGTATATAATCTTTGGCCAAGAGAGGATAAGATTGCCTTCTGGATAAACGTTTATAACCTCGAAATGACCAGGATTCTGCTTGAAAACTATCCAATCCAATCCAATCGGATGTTTCGTCTCTTTTGGCCGCCTGACAGTATCAGGCATATAGACGGAATCTGGACCGAAAACAAATTCGTCATAATGGATGAAGCGTTTACGCTACGCGAGATAGACGAGCGTTTCTTCCAAAAAGAATTCAACGAGCCAAGAGTTTTTCTCGCTATTAATTATGGTTCGCTTTCTGGGCCGCCTCTGCGAAACAAAGCATATTGCGGTGAAAATCTTTCGCAGCAGCTCGACAACCAGGTAAAGAAATTCATGGAAAGCGGCATGGCATTAAAGATTGACAGGGCAAATCAAAAGATTTCTTTGTCTCCTATTTTCAAAGATACGTGGTACGGTAACTTCTTTATCAAAAAATACGATACAGACCTGAAATTTAAAGAGCAAAAGCCGCCATTGCGGGCGGTTTTGAATTTCCTTACGGAATACATCTCGTCGCAAGATACTGATTATCTTGTAACAGGTAATTATATAGTAAACTATATTGTTTACAATTGGAGACTTAATGATAGCGCCGGCTAATAAGGCCGATGGCATTTCTACAACCTAACTAAGGGGCAAGCACATATGGCAAGTAAAACAATTTCACAGAAATCACACAACAAGAAAGTTAAACATCTTTTCACAAGTGAATCAGTAACTATGGGACATCCGGACAAGGTAGCGGACCGTATTTCTGACGCGATTCTGGATGCATGCCTTGCGCAGGACGTGAAAAGCAGGGTAGCGTGTGAAACACTGGTTAAAAATGATATGGTTGTTCTGGGCGGTGAAATTACAACCAGGGCACTTCTGGATATACCAACCATCGTCAGGCAGACAATTAAGGATATCGGCTACGACGACCCCGCTATTGGATTTCATTACGAAAATTGCGCTGTCCTCGTATCAATCGGCAGGCAAAGCCCCGATATATCACAGGGCGTAACAGAGGGTTCCGGACTGCACAAGGAACAGGGCGCCGGCGACCAGGGCCTTATGTTTGGCTACGCCTGCAGGGAAACCCCCGAACTTATGCCGATGCCGATTCAGCTTGCTCATGCCCTGACGCTTCGCCTGGAGCAAATGCGGCTTACGGGCAGGATGCCGTGGCTCCGGCCGGACGGAAAGACCCAGGTAACCGTCGAGTATCATGACGGCAGGCCGGCACGTATTCATACGGTCGTCATCGCTTCGCAACATACAGCCGATATCGGATACCGCAAGATGCAAAAAGAAATACTCGAAAAAATCATCAAGCCGGTATTACCGAAAAAGCTGGTCGATAAAAATACCATATACCATATCAACGCAACGGGCCGATTTGTTACCGGCGGGCCTGCAGGCGATTGCGGCCTGACGGGCAGAAAGATTATTGTCGATACTTATGGCGGCAGAGCACGCCATGGCGGCGGGGCTTTCAGCGGTAAGGACCCCTCAAAGGTGGACAGGACCGCAACCTATATGGCTCGCTACATAGCTAAAAATATCGTTGCTGCGAGACTTGCCGATGCCTGCGAGATTCAGCTTGCTTATGTAATCGGCGTCGCCCAGCCGGTTTCAGTGCACATCAATACCGAGGGCACGGGAAAAATCAGCGACGATAAGCTCAGCGATATTGTGCGGAACCTTTTCCCCCTGACGCCAAAACAAATGATTAAACACCTCAAACTGGCAAGACCGATTTACTCGAATACCAGCCACGGGGGGCACTTCGGCAGAAAAGGCCCCGAATTTACCTGGGAAAAAACCGATATGGTCGCCAAACTGCGAAAGGCCGCGGGCCTCAAGTAACAAAAGATTATACAAAACAAAAGCCCGACAATACGTCGGGCTTTTTTTCTTCTTTGCTGCTGATTTTCCCAAAAAAGCTACTCGACCTCTTTAAAGGCCTTCTTTGCAGCTCCGCATACGGGGCATTTATCAGGCGGCTCATCAAGGACCGTGTTGCCGCATACTTGACAAACGTATATTTTGGCCTGTTTGAAATCTTTCCCCTGCTCTACGACCTTTAGGGCCTCTATATAGAGACTTGCGTGCACCTGTTCAACCGTCATTGCATGCTGGAAAGACGCCAAAGCCGCTTTATTATCCTCGGCCTGTGCCTCGCTTATAAAAGCCGGATACATCTCCCTAAACTCCTGTGTTTCGCCGTCTATTGCCTCCTGAAGATTCTCCGCAGTTGACTTAATGGCGCCCATCGCCCTCATATGCGCATGTGCATGAATGCTTTCGGCCTGTGCCGCCGCACGAAATATCTTCGCCACCATAATCAGACCGACCTGCTCGGCTTTTTTTGCGAATGCTAAATACTTTCGATTTGCCTGGCTTTCTCCCGCAAATGCATATTTAAGATTCTCGCTCGTACTCATTTTTACCCCTCTATAAAAATTATGTTCGATTTTTAATGGCTAAAAAACTCAGTGTTTGAAGTGCCGTTTGCCCGTAAAGACCATTGCTATACTGTTTTTGTCCGCGGCGGCAATAACTTCATCGTCTTTTTTCGACCCGCCGGGCTGAACAATCGCGGCAATACCCGCCTTCGCGGCGTTCTCGACATTATCCGGAAATGGGAAAAAGGCATCCGAGGCAAGTACCGCTCCCTGCGCCTCGTCGCCCGCCTGCTTGATTGCGATAAGACCTGACTGGACCCGATTCATCTGGCCTGCACCAACACCGATTATCCGCTTGTTCTTCGCGAGAACAATCGTATTGCTTTTCGTATGCTTGGCAGCCAGCCACGCAATGCGGAGGTCTTCGAGTTGTTCGGCTTTGGGCTTCGCCTTTGTGGGATAAGTCAATGCTTCCGGCTCCCAGCCCACAAGGTCCCGCTGCTGAAGCAAAACTCCCCCTGATATACAGCGCAGGTCATATTCGCCGGTGTCTATTTTGGTTTTGTCTATCGGCCCCGTTTCAATCAAGCGAACCCTGCCGCCCCAGCTCTTTAATGTGCGTATTATTTCGACTGCCTCGGTATCGAATTTGGGAGCGATGATTACCTCTGCGAAAAAACCGCCCGCCCCGAGCGCCTTGCCGAACCTGCTGTAGGATTCCATAATCGTCTGAGCCAGCTCGACATTCACGTCACGATTAACCGCAACAATACCGCCAAAGGCACTTATAACATCACCTTCATAGGCCTTGCGGTAAGCGATACAAATATCGTCATCAACAGCACAGCCGCAGGGATTAAGATGTTTGACGACCACCGCCGCCGGCTCATCGAATTCCTTAACCAACCCGAAAGCAGCGTTGGAATCGAGCAGGTTATTGAAACTTATGGCCGTCTCACCTTCAACAATCCTGCCGGCTCCTATGCTGGTTTCACTCGATGCGGGTAGTTTATAAAAAGCGGCGCTTTGGTGCGGGTTCTCGCCATAGCGAAGTGATTTCTCTTTTACTAAGGCGATAGAGAGCTTGTCGGGATAATCTATTCCGGCCTTTCCATTGAGATACTTCGCAATAGCCGCATCGTAACAGGCGGTAAGTCCGAATGCCTTCCTTGCCAGCTCGCTGCGCAACTGCTCGCCGATAGAACCGCCCTTTCTGCTCATATGGTCGATTACCGTATCATATTGCTCCGGGCTTGTAACAACAGTTACAAACTTGTGGTTCTTGGCCGCGGAGCGCAGCATACTCGGCCCGCCGATATCGATATTTTCAATCGCCTCCTCCAGTGTGCAATCCGGCTTGGCTATGGTCTGCTCGAAGGGATAAAGGTTCACGCAAACAAGGTCTATCGCTTCGATACCGTGCTGTTTCATTGCCGAGGTATGTTCTGTTTTATCACGAAGCGCCAACAGCCCGCCGTGTATTTTGGGATGAAGGGTCTTGACCCGCCCGTCCATCATTTCAGGAAAACCCGTAACGACTTCGATGGGTGTAACTTCAATTCCCGCCTCAGCCAGTGCCCTGGCTGTCCCGCCGGTACTGATTATTTTGACTCCCATCCCCTCCAGCTTTTGAGCAAAATCAATAATGCCTGTCTTGTCAGAAACACTAATCAAAGCAGTTTTTATTTTTACATCCATTTGCCGTTCCCCTTTTTTAAAAACAATCAACAGTTGCAGTTATGCATTATCTAGCCACAGTGATAAGCTAATCACCTTGCCGGCTCCAAACAGGCAAGCCGGCCATTGGCATTGCCGATGTAAATTTTCGAATCCGCATGATTGGTTGCGTAATTAACCGGCTGGCCGATATCGATTGCGTATAATTGCTTCGCTTTAACATTCTCCATCGCCACCAAAACTCCGGCCCGTGTAATAACGAATGCCTTATCGCCAAATTCGGATAGAAGTCCCAGACCATCAGGCAGTTGCCATAGAAGCTTGGAACTTTTTTTGTCAATCGCCGCCAGACCAACCTCGGGTATATACTGGTAAACCGCTTTTATACCCAACTGCGGGGAGCTATCGAGAATTGCCTCTGCCTGATACTTCCAGAATAATTCACCCGAATACAAATCAATCCGATACACACAGGTGTCGCGACAGGCAAAATATAACGAATCATCGTCACGAACAATCGGCCCGGCAATGGCCGCTGGAGCATCGAACTGCCAAAGTTTTTTGGGCCTGTCTGAAGCAATCGAGATTACATTTCCCGCTTTTGTGGCAAAGATTACATATTCCTCCTCGGCCATAACGGAAGTTATACCCGAGCCGTTTTCCGCCGCAACTTCAAACGCCAACACCTTGGTGTCGGCGTTAAAAACATGAAGCCGGTTATCAGTGCCGGCAACATAAAAAAAGGAGCTGTTGCGAACAGCGGGACAAGTAACCCCGCAGGTGATTTTCGTCGATGTTTGCTCTGTGCCGGAATCGGCGCTGATTTCGGCAAGCTTGTTACCGACTATTGTTATCAGCTCATCTTGATAGGGCTGCATCTCCATTACTGGAAGACCTTCCGCAGCAACATAACTATTAAACATCACATTCGCATCGTTCCTGTTGAGACATGATAAGTAATTGCGACTGGATAAAGCACATAATCTGTTACCGGTAACAAGCAGCTCATCCAGCGACTCACCTTTGGCCATAGGTAAATTATATTGCCAGATGATTTTTATTTCCGTTGACTCGACGGCACTTTGTGGAATCAGCCAGCGTGAATCATCTTTTGCTGATGCTGTTGGCAAAAAGACTAAAGCAGAAACACTAATTAACAAAAGGATTCTTGATTTTAACATGGTCATCACCTCCATCACCGGCCGTTTCGCACGCCGATGCAAATTCACACCAAGACGTTTAGTTTCAACCGAGTGTTACAAATTTTCAACGTATTCTGCAAGGTCAACTTTATGCTCCGTCTCGTATTGTCGCATCTCTTCGATTCGCTCAATATCATCCTGAATCCTGTTGGCAAGCTTGAAGATATAGGGTTTACCTGCGAGCCGGTTACGAAGGTCATCGAGCATCGGCTCCCAGGAGCCGCCATAAAGTTGCGCCTTCAGCACAACGAGCATTCGATACTCTTCACTAAGGGCCTTGACATAATCAATGACGTCCTGCTTGACAGTAGCGTCACCCGGTTTATTTTGGATTTTTTCAGCCATCGGGGCTAACCTGCCCAAACAAAATATCCCTACAAGACCCAGTATAGTCACGACAGCACACGTGCCGCCGGACCAGTGGTTTAATATTAATCTTTTAGGACCGGCTTTGCAACAGGTTTTCAGAAATTAAACCTGTGGGAATATCCGGGAAACTTAAACCGGCTGATGTGAAGACTGGACCAGATAATATGCGTTCGAAAGTCTTTAATTTCCGACCTGCGAATTCCTCAAACCGCCGTGACGCAGTATTGCAAGCGATGTCCGTTTGTCCGGCATCAGCTCGAAGATACCATCAAGGCCCGTAATCATAAAGGCGCCTTTTGTAAAAGGATTGACATTACACAGAACCAGACGATGGTTTGAGTCCTGAAGTATCTGTCGCAGCTTGAGCAGTTTGGACATACTCGGGCTTGTGACTATATCGACCTTTTCAAAATTCAGTACGAAGTGGCAATCGCTTCTGTCGGTGGCAATGTCCAAAACGGTCTGCAGTTCCCCACTCATTTCAGGTTCACGCTGGAGTTCAAAGGCTATAATATCATCGGCAAGGTCTTCAACTTTCATGGTTCCACCTGTAAATCAGTTTTGTTTTTTGAACTTTAATACCAAACCCAATATATTATCGGCATATATATCAGGCCATTTAACCTAAAAAAAGCCGTTTTGGCGGCTAAAAAATATGTTTTTTCTTTTTTTATTTGTAGCTATTGATAAGGGGGGTATAATGCAGACAGACATATGCGGCGAGGGATCGCCATTGATAATACGATGAGGGTTAACAAAGGGAGGCGGGCCAGATAAAAAATAAACTAGACCGGCGGTAGGGTCAATGGTGAAGAGCTGAGCCCATGCCTCCCTTTTATTATCTCCAAATACAAGTAATCGAAATCATACCCCATATTCAGACTGTCACCGACCAAATAACCTCGAAACAAGTACAGTTGTTTCCAAGATGACATAAGGCCAATTGTGAAACGGAGAATTCTTTCGGCGTAGCCAGGTCCTGTAAATCTCCGTACCCGATGGTTATATGTGGTGAAAAATTTTCATAACTGGATTTGGCGGGATAATTCGCTATCCATCGCAAAGTTGATACACCTGCAATACCTCCGGCAATCATCTCCTCGGTAACATCGTATGTAAAAAAGTTCTCTACCGCTTCGCATATACTTTCGTGAAGTTTCTGAAGCTTGCCACTGCATTCAATCTGAAGAACCGACACCGTTTCGCCTGAGAAGTCAGCTGATTTTTGAATCCCGGTGAGTTTTAACTTTTTCGGTATGATTGCAGCCAATGGCTCAAGCAATTTCGTAACTCGAATAATATCACTTCGAGCGATACAGCCCATTGCAAGCGAAATATGCGGCAGGCAATTTCCCTTATTTAGAACTATTCGACTGCCATCCTTTTCTACAAGCTCTGCATTTGCAGCGATGGCATAATCAGTCACTTGCTTCTCAGGCAGCAAAACTATATCAACCGCTACTTTATTCATAACGCTTCAAATACGGATAATATTCCGATTGAATAATATACATTAAAAAGAAATGGGAGAGCAATATTTGCTCTCCCATTATTCAGGCGGCTCTTTCCTTTTTGCCGTTAACCGTTTCTTGCTGCAACCTGTACCACCATCTGACTTGAGTGCATTTGCGTGTCAGGTCAGTAAGGCCTGGTTAACTATGGCCGTATTGGTCATTTTCCAGAGCCACTCTTTTTTCTTACCTGTTATCAATCGACAGTTCCATTAGCCATGCTTGAATTTTTCATCGGCTTTTTGAACTGGGCAACGGTCACCTGTATCAGTCAACTTGACCGCGAAAATCAGGCAACTTAGGCAACCGTTTTTCGTCCAATAACTTATTCGTTGTCACTTTAGGATAGTCCTATATATCAGCCGGTATAAAAGACATCCGATTTTCAACCTAAATCATAAACAGAACATTGTAGTTTTTGGTAATATAGCTATATGACTCAATCGGCTTATGAAAATAAACAATTCCTTCCGACAACAACCGAAGAAATTCGCCAACGGGACTGGGACACGCCGGACGTAATTTTGATTACCGGCGATGCCTACGTAGACCATCCGTCGTTCGGCGTCGCGCTAATCAGCCGGCTGTTGGAAAGCGAGGGCTACAACGTCGCGATACTCGCACAGCCCGATTGGCGAAGTGTCGAGCCGTTCAGGTCACTTGGAAAACCAAGGTTATTCTGGGGAATAACCAGCGGCTGTATCGATTCAAGATTGAACGATTACGCCTCGTTAGGTAACAAGCGAAAAGAAGACGTTTACAGCCCGGCCGGCCAAATCGGCTTAAGACCCGACAGGCCTCTGCTTACATATTCAGCCAGAGCACGCCAGGCATATCCCGATGTTCCAATAGTTATAGGCGGGCTTGAAGCATCTCTTCGACGTCTGGTGCATTATGACTATATAGAAGACAAGCTAAAGCGTTCAGTGCTTATCGATGCAAAAGCCGACCTGCTTGTTTTTGGTATGGCAGAACGCCAAATCGTGGAAATTGCCCGGCGACTGGCTGCCGCAGAATCAATCGAAAAGCTCACCGATATCCCCGGCACGGCTTATCCAATCAAAGGCGATACCCCCCTGCCTGCTAATGCTGTGCTGCTACCCTCACTTGACGAACAACAAGCGGATAAATCCCTTGTTATGTCCGCACAGCTTCAATACCAAAAACTCGCTTATCCCGAAGGCACTCCCGTAATACAGGAACAAAACCCCGGTAAAATCGTCGTCCTGCCCCCCGCCGAACCAATCGACAGCAACGAACTCGACCGGCTTTACGAGCTGCCCTTTACACGATGCTGGCACCCGAAATACGATTCAGCGGGCGGCGTTCCCGCCCTCAAACCCGTGCAGTTTTCAATAACAACGCATCGCGGCTGTTTCGGTGGCTGCTCGTTTTGCTCCAT
>CAYLYB010000028.1:22681-23802 GCA_964387605.1 uncultured Pirellulales bacterium
TTTGAGCTTCTTGAAAAATTCGAAGCTTGTTTTAATGAGGCAAGTCGCAAGGCAGGCAAAGAGCAATACCTTGTGCCATATTTTATAAGCTCCCATCCCGGCTGCAGCACCGATGATGCCCTTGTGCTTACGGAGTATTTAGTACGGCGAAAATGGCGGCCGAGGCAGGTGCAGGATTTCGTGCCGGTCCCGCTGACACTATCCACCGCAATGTTTGTTAGCGAGCAGGACACAGACGGCAAAAAGATTCATATACCAAAAGGACGAAGAGAAAAACGCCTCCAAGCCGCGCTTATGCAATACTGGCTGCCGAGAAATAATAAAATAATCGCCTCTTTTCTCCGCGAAAATCGCCTTAATCGTCTTATGAAGCAGATTAAAAACCTCAAAATCATAAACCGGCCTGCTAAATCAAAACCGCCTGCCGCATGGGACATATAACACAGTAAAACGGATTTATCGCGGCAAACAGATTTTTTAGACCCTATAACTTCCCTGAAGGGACCATTTTCATCTGGTTTTCATACTTATGTATTGCATTAAGTCCTTGATTTTGCTATATTAAGGTGCTAATGCAAATGGGGTTTGGATTGAAGGGTGATGATAATATGCATACCAAATGGTTGAAGTCTAATCTCTTATTGTCTGTCTTAATCGTATTATTAACCGGCTGCTTCTGCGCAGGGGCCTGCCCTACAGCAGACCTTAACGGCGATTGCTGGGTTGACCTGCACGATTTAGAGTCATTTTGTTCGTTTTGGCTGCTGCCCAACGATTGCGAAGAGGAAATCTGCGCAAATCTCGACGGCAAAAACGACGTTAATTTCCTCGACTATGCCATTTTCGCAAATCAATGGCAGACCGGCACAAGAGTCGTCATTAATGAGTTTATGGCCGCAAACAATAGCGACAGCGGCATCTCAGACCCGCAGGGCGACTTTGACGACTGGCTCGAGCTTTATAACCTCAGCGACCAGCCAATCAACCTCGCCGGTATGCACCTCAGCGACAATCTCGGCGACCCGAACAAATGGCAGATACCTGCTGGTTACCCAACCGATACCACAATACCGGCAAATGGTTTTCTCGTATTTTGGGCAGATGAGGAACCTCAGGACGGC
>CAYLYB010000029.1:0-23466 GCA_964387605.1 uncultured Pirellulales bacterium
ATGTTTCCGACTCTTCGGCTTGATATAATTTCACGTGTTTTAATTCCGGCCGTTCTATTAACTTCTTAATGGCTAACTTTAAGCTGTCTTCCGTATATAAGCCGAAAACGACCTTTCTTATCGATTCCGGATTCAGCCGTAAAAGCCAGGTTTTCTTTCCGTTGAAGTCTTTAAGACAAGTTAAATCCTGCTGCGACAAATCCCTTAAAGTAGCATCATCAAACAAGGTACGAAATTCCTTTTCATAAATCCAATCGACCGACTTGGTCAATGACGTTTCCAAGGAGTTTTCAGGCGTAAACTCGTGCAAAATATTTATTCTGGGTCTAACTTCAAAATAATTAACGGGATGCATCAAAATACCACGTACCTTATTCGTATTCGGGAAAACAGTGTCAAAATCAATACCAATAACCACCCCTTTGTGTTTATCCGTATAATGAGCCCACATTACAGTGTTTTGTGCGGTTTTTGAAACAGACAACAAACAACTTTGTTGGTTCCATTCCCTGACAAAGTCCCGCATACCTTCTTCCAGCATTTTACGAAGTTCACCTTTTTCCATCTTTTGTTCCCAGTTGGCAGGTAGGTTAACATCGTTGCGTTCAAATGTCCGTAGACATTGTGCTTTCATCGCAGCCTTATCATCCGGACAATAAAAAAATGGCTTGACTTCGAGCGGGTCGTTGACTTCGGAGATATACGGCAATTTTAATTCTAATGAACCCAGGATTTTTACAATGCCCAACTGGTCACAGTATTTGTATAAAATATTCATATTCGCTGCCTTTCCCGAACATCCATAACTATTGAATTTTCAAAAATCAACAATATCTGGCACCCGAAGGTTTGCCCCTGTCGTTTTGCTTCGCCTGCTTCCGCGTCTTACGACGCGAGTCGCAGCGGCAAAACGAAACAGCAGGGGTCAAACCTAAGCTCGGGTGCCCCCGCGCTTAGTTTTTCCGAAGAAAAACTGCGGGGGCACCCGAAGGTTTTAATATGCACGTTGCGATTATTCATAATAATGAGCTTAGCGTTTATGGCCCGTGCAGTCAACGCAGGTTAATGCAGCGATAATGCTTGCGAGGGCAGCGCGGGATTGATATATGTATTCACAATTCGATTGCTGTTTTATAAGGAATCAGCGGTGCTCGAACCCAAAGTAATATCTTTGATAGTATTTTTGCTGGCCTACTTATTGTTCGTGTTTTTATCAACGAGGCGAACGATAGTGGCGGTCTGCGGGGCGATATTCGTGGTCTTTTTGGGCGCGATATCCTTGGAGGAGGCCTTTTACGCGATTAACTGGAACGTGATGGGTATATTCGTCGGGACTCTTATTGTGGCGGATATATTTATGGAAAGCCGGGTGCCCGCGTATCTTGCCGAAATTATCGTCGATAAGGCCAAAAATATCGCCTGGGCGATACTGGCGCTTTGCGCGTTGACCGGCTTTATTTCCGCATTCGTTGAAAACGTCGCGACGGTTTTGATTGTGGCCCCAATTGCGCTTTCGCTGGCGAAGAAACTCGATATAAACCCAATAAAGATGATGATTGCCATCGCGATATCAAGCAACCTTCAGGGGGCGGCGACGCTAATCGGGGACCCGCCGAGTATGCTATTGGGCGGGTTTGCGAAGATGAATTTTATGGACTTTTTCTTCTACCGGGGCAGGCCCAGTATGTTCTTCGCCATCGAAATCGGCGCATTGGCATCATTTATTGTGCTGTTTTTCATATTCAAAAGCCACAGAGAAAAGGTCCAGCTTGTGAACATCGAGCGGGTAAAATCCTGGGTGCCGACCGGCATACTGATAGCACTTATCGTCCTGCTGGCTGCAAGCTCATTTTTCGATACGGGTTTTTCGCATATGGCTGGGCTTTTGTGTATGACATTCGGCGTGATTTCGATTGTATGGAGAAAACTCGCGAACAACGGCTCTGTTCTCAAGAGCATTAAAACGCTCGACTGGGACACGACGTTTTTTCTTATGGGAGTCTTTATTCTGGTCGGCAGTATCACGCAAACCGGCTGGATTGAAATAATCTCCGATGCGCTTAGCAAAATCGTGGGCAAAAATATGTTCCTCGGGTACACGCTGCTCGTATTCATTTCAGTCTTTATCTCGGCCTTCGTGGATAACGTGCCGTTTCTGGCGGCGATGCTGCCCGTGGCCATATCGATGTCGCAACGTCTGGGGGTGAGTCCTTCGCTGTTTTTATTCGGGCTGCTGGTGGGCGCGAGTCTCGGCGGCAATATCACACCTATCGGGGCGTCGGCCAATATCGTCGCCTGCGGGCTATTGAAAAAAGAGGGCTATCCGGTAAAATTCGGTGAGTTCGTGAAAATAGGCCTGCCTTTTACGCTCGCGGCAGTAACGGCAGGGTATCTATTCGTCTGGCTCGTCTGGCATTAAGGCAGGCGAGATTACGCCTCGATACACTTTAGAATCGGGACACCGCTCGCCCTGAAAAACTCCCGTCATTTTGAAAAAATCGGAACGGCTGTTATGGCAAGATACGCGATGAGCATACTTGCCGCACCGATAACAAGACCGAGTTTGAGCCATTCGAGAAAGTCGGCCTTGATATTGCGTTGTTTTTCGAGAAGCCCGAGGGCGACTATGTTTGCGGTTGAACCTATGGCGGTGATATTGCCGCCGAGACAGGCCCCGAACAGCAGGGACCACCAAAGCGCGTTCAAGCTCAGGTCTGCCATATGCAGACTCTTGACCACGGGAATATACGTCGCGACGACGACGGTGTTATCGAGGACGCCGGAGAGGATACCGCTGGAGAAAAGTATTGCAGCAACGAGGACATTGGGGTGATTGCCCGTATGTGCGACGAGTTTGCCTGCCAGAAATTCGGCGACGCCGGATGACTGGATAACACCTGCCTGTGCGAACAGAAAGATGAAAAAGAGAAGGGAATACCACTCGACTTCGTGCTCCATATAGTATTGCACCTTGCTCTGACGGTAGGCCATAACAATACCTGCGAAGATTATGGGCAGCATTATGAGCAGGTTGTTTTCCCCGATACCAAAGAGGATTTCGAGCCGATTGTGAAATGAAACGAAAATAATAAGGAGGGTGAAAATCGTGATGCTAATTTTTTTGTCCCTGTCGAGGGTGTAGGAAGCCGGATTCGTCCTGGTGATTTTCGAGAGGCGAGCGGAGAGTTCTCTTATATAAGTTCTATACCAGAGGCAAAGCATCGCAATACAGGCGACCAGGATTACCAGCGACAAGGGCAGGGCACGGGTGAGGAAATCTTCGAAGGTCAGACCCCCCCGCAGCGCAAGCAATACGCCTATCGGGTTGCCGAGGACGGTTGAAGCTGAGCCGATATTGGTCGTGATGACCGAGGATATAACCAGCGGCGTGGGTTTTACGTCGAGCAGGGCGCTGATATCGAGTATTACGGCCATCATCACAATTATGGAGCTGACCTCGCCCATTACCGCGGACAACAGGGCCGAAGAGGTAAGAATTATTATGAACAGCCCCAGTCCGCTGATATTGCGGGTCTTCAGGATGCGGGTCAGGAGCCAGTTAAAAACGCCGGATTCCTTCATCATAGCGACGACAATCATCATTCCGATGAGGAAAAGGATAACATCGAGCGAAGCGAATTTAAGGAAGTGCTCAAGATCGACGCTGCGAGTGAGGAAGAGGACTCCCGTTCCGATGAAAACGAAGGATAGTCTGTAGTCCCAGAAGAGCAGCGTCCCGAGCACCGATAAAGAAAAGATACATACTACAATAACCTGGTCGCGGGTCAGGCCGGCAAAATGGCCAGCGACGCCCAAAAACACCGAAAAGGCAATCAGCAACAGAAACCTTACTTTCATAGTGCTTCCCCATAAACGCTGCGCGGAAAAAGGCGGAACTCGATGTTAACCGAAGCGGAATTAAGCAGCTGTGAAAACATAATAAGCTGTCCCTGTAATTTTGCAGGCCAGTATAGCTGGAATCACACTCAATGCAACAGCGAGTCCGGGAAGCCGGTCAGTGTTGCTTCAGATTCCTGTTTAGCTGCCTTTGAAGGTTCTTTAGGCGATTCGATTCATCGAAGCCCATTTTGATTATTGGGAAAACAGTTTTGTTATGAAGTAATGGCTCATCCATATCGACCCATTTTCGGCAATACTCGCCATCGGGCGTGCCCGGTATCGGTGAAAAATCTGCTAACATACCCCGTGTGCCCAGCCGATTCACGAACCGCATTGATTCCTCCAGCTCGCCAACCTCGCTTTTGGGATGCCCCAATATATTGTAGGCGGTAATATTACCCGGCTCGGCGCCGGCTGATTTCAGATTCGCCACCGCCTGCGCAAGTTCTTCGGAGAAGACCTTCGAGCCGGTTTGCCGCTGCCAGCGAGACGAGGTGCTTTCAAAACCGAGGTAAAAGGTCTTAAAGCCCGCACGAACCATCAATTCAGCTATGTCTTTGGTTAAAAACCGGGCGTTAAGGGCATTGGGGCTGTGAAAATTCACCCTCAAGCCCCGGCTGCATAGCTGCTCTAAAAACGGCGCAAGAACATTTTGCGAATCGAATAATAATGCATCATCGTAAAATGCGATATCGCTTGCGCCCAGTTTTATAAGAAGCTCCAGCTCGGTCAAGGCCCTTTCGAGCGGCCTTGCCTGAAACTTTCCATAGACCTTAGGCACCGAGCAATACGTGCATTGGAATGGGCAGCCGTCGCTGAGCTTCAGTGTGCCGACTTTTAATTGAGGATATGCCTCCCAAAGCCCCGGCTGGGTCATATCCGGCTCAAGCCCCAGGTAATCCCAAAGCGGATTCAGGTCATTTGCCCCAACCAAAAAATCAGCACCGAGAGTTTCAGCGTGACTTCGGCATAAGGTCACATAGTTGCCGCCGAGTATTACCTTCGCTTTGGGCCAGGCGTTTTTTATATCCTCAACTACCTCCCGCACGCCCAAATACCAGTATGTCATTATCGTATTTATCAAAACAAAATCGAACGGCCTGCTGCTTTTGAGATAATTCTGAAAGACGGTCCGGGGCAGGCCGAAGCGCCTGAAGGAACGTGGTATATTTTTCAGACAGTCCGGTCGAGGGATTTTTTCATGATAGAACGTTCCCCTGCCCCACTCGTCGTTTTGGATTCCATCGCAGCTTTTGTAAAACGGGTGCAGGCGGTCGAGATAATCGAACAGCTCAAGCCGGGCTTTACCTCGAATATATCCCGCCACGCTCAAAACGCCATAGGGCTTCATCCAGAAATCATACGCGGCAAAATCGTATATTGCCGGATTGACTAATAAAATCCGCACATAAAATCCCTTAAAATCCACATTGAGAAATCATCGAATAGCATCCGCAGTTAAGGTTTGATGTCAACTTTTTTATTGCGGCGATATAAAATGCGATTTGGCAATGCAGGAAGTTAGTTCAGAAGCAAATTTAAAAAAGCAGTTCGGCTAAAACAGCCAGATGGAAATTTAAGCGGGCTTTGAGCCGGTTTTGGCGGGTTTTGGGGGCTTTTCGGGCCAGCCGAGCACGTCGAACAAAAAGCAGCTCGATCGCCGAATCATCTCTACCGGTGTGCAGGGCGTCATTTCAATCGACGCGATAACATCGTTATCATATTTGCCAAGGGCCTGCAGAATATAATCCCAATCCTTGCGCGGAATGCCGCCCGTGCAGCCCAGTGGCCTGTGGCTTTCGGGCCGATGATTGGTGTCCGTGAGGTGAAGATGAGCAACCTTCCGGGCCAGCGTATCAACATACTCTTTGAAGCTGTGGTCGCTATCGAGACTCGCGTAGCCGGTATCCAGACAATGCCAAATCGATTCGAATCTCTTCGCGACTTCTTTTACAAAATCAAGCGAGCCGGTCTCGACGCAAAGTTTTACCTTGTGCTCATCCGCCATCCGAACAACCTCAGCAAGATAATCCCAGTCTTCGACCTGCTGTCCCTGTCGGCCGTCCAAGCTCTGCAGGTCGGCGACGATATTGGCCTTGAGCAGTTTCGCGCACTCTATCTGCTCGGCCCATTGTTCAATGGTGGGATTGTCATTGCGGGAGCGCATCGAAACAAGCATGCCCTCGGTGGCGGCTTTGAGTCGGGGCCAATTGCGCCTGTCATACCGGCACTCGTCCAGACTGCCCATATTGGGCCAAAGCTCTACGCCGAAACCCATTGATTTGAGGAGTTCGCACTCCTGCTCCAGCGAGAGACGGTTTTGCTGGGCCCAAAACACCATCGTCGATACAATGTATTTTATTCGCATTTCTTCTCCGTCCGGCCCCAGCCGGTTACGTTGGGTGTTTTGGATATATAACTAATCGTATAAAAACCTGATTAGCTTCAGTGCTTTCTACCCTAAAACAGGGGTCTTTATTCCCTAATGTACCGTGCTTTCTTCCCTAAAACGTGGTTTGCCCCTAAACCACGGCAAATGCAATTTTTATTGGACTTTACAAGATTCTGTAATCTAACATTTCTGTTGTTCTGCCCTATGGGCCGGTTTTGTTTGAAACGCCTGTAATGGCTCTTCGGACACCGGCCGGGGCCAAAACTGTCTGTTTATCCCTTTAAATCATACTAAATAAGCCCTTGCTATTATTTATACGATTCAGTAGAATACTTAGTCTAATATATTGTCGGAGACTGGTATGAAGAAAGATATACATCCAAAATACGATAAGGTCATGGTTCGCTGTGGTTGCGGCAACACGTTTGAAACCCGCAGCACCGCAGGCGAAATACACGCTGATATCTGCTCGGCATGCCATCCCTTCTACACGGGCAAGCAGAAATTCGTCGACACGGCAGGCAGGGTCGAACGCTTCCAGAAGAAATACGGAACGGACTACTTCAAAAAGCAGAAAAAATAGCTTGTTGACCGGACTATAATCAGGGCTCCTTTTTTGTTTAATGGTTGCAAAAACGGGGCCCTGATTGTTTATTATCATTTCGCCAACGTAAACAAACGGGAAAACACAATGGCTGAACCAAACGAAAGTCTAATTGCAAAACTCAACGAGCTTGACGGCCGGTTTGACGAATTGCAAAAGCAAATCGAAGACCCTGCGATTGCATGCGATTCAACAAAGGTAATCGCAATTGCAAAAGAACAGGGCAAACTCAAAACCCTTGTCGTCAAATACCGGGACTACAAAAAAGTTGCAGCTGAGGCGGAGCAGGCGGAGCAGATGATAAAAAGCGACTCAACCGACGAAGAGTTAAAGGCCCTCGCCCAGGAAGAGCTGCAACAGCTCAATGAAAAAAAGGAAGCCCTGCTTACGGAGCTGCAAAACAAATTAGTTACAGCCGACGACGATACTATTAACTCGGTAATAATGGAGATTCGGGCCGGCACCGGCGGCGAGGAGGCAGCTCTGTTTGTCGGCGACCTGTATAATATGTACTCAAAGTATGCTCAGGACCGCGGCTGGAAAATCGAAGAGCTCGATTTCAGCGCAATGCCGAAAGGCGGGTTCCGCGAGATGATAATGGGCATCAAAGGCAAAGGCGCCTGGTCTGAACTGGGCTATGAGGGCGGCTGTCACCGCGTTCAGCGTGTGCCGGAAACCGAGGCACAAGGCAGGGTCCACACGTCGGCGGCGACCGTTGCCGTGCTGCCCGAACCGGAGGAAGTTGATATCCAGATAAACCCTGATGATGTAGTCGAGCAGGTCTGCAGAGCGAGCGGTCCCGGCGGGCAAAAAGTAAACAAGACAAGCAGCGCAATCCGCCTCGAACATATCCCGACGGGCATCACCGTCCGTATGCAGGACGAAAAGAGCCAGCACAAAAACCGCTCAAAGGCGTGGCGAATACTGCGAAGCAGGATTTACGAACATTACGAAAGCAAAAGACAAGCCGAGCGTGACTCAAAACGCAAAACGATAATCGGCTCAGGCGACCGCAGCGAAAAAATAAGGACTTATAACTTTCCGCAGAACCGCATGACCGACCATAGAATCAATCTGTCGCTTTACGCGCTGGACAGGATAATCGCCGGCGAAATGGGCGAGCTTATCGCAGCACTGAAGGAATACGATATTCAACAACGGCTTGAAAATCTCTAAAACCTTACAGCCATAATCCAAAACGGAGTGGAAAATGGTCATCGTAGTAACGGGCATGGTTGGACTGGACAAGAAGAATTACCTTGAAAAGGTCTGCGAATTCGCCGGCAAAAATGGTAAAGAGGTATTACTGTGCAACGTCGGCGATATGATGTATGCCGAGGCCAGTGATATTACGCCCGGCAAGATTCTCGACATACCTCTAAAACGGCTTCATTCGCTCCGGAGGAGCGTTTTTAAGGACATCATCACAAAGGCCCAAAAGGCCGAGAATCTTATAGTAAATACCCACGCTACTTTTCGCTGGCGGCACGGCCTGTTCCCCGCGGTCGATTTCGACCAGATGCGCCTAATCGGCGGTGATGTGTATATATGCCTGATAGACGGCGTGGCCGCCCTGCACAGCCGGCTGCTCAGCGAGCACGTCGTGGAACATACGTTAAAAGACCTGATTGTCTGGCGGGAAGAAGAAATCATCGGCACCGAGATGCTCTGCAAAGGCATAAACGAAGATATGCCGTTTTACTGCCTTGCCCGAGGCGGTGCGGAAGATACGGTCGAGACATTTTACCAATTGCTCTTCGAGCCGAAAATCAAACGCGCTTACCTGAGCTACCCGATGACCGCAGTGGCCAGCCTCGAAGACGTCAAAACAGAAATAGCCGGATTCCGCTGGGCAATGAAGCAGCACTTTACCTGTTTCGACCCGGGCGATCTGGAGGAGGCCTTTTTGCCGCATCTCGCGCATCAATCCGCAGAACAGGGCCGTAATTCAGTCGAAGTAAATTGCGGCGGCAAACTCGTCCGGCTTAGTCTCGAGCAGGTCCACCAGATAGAACGCGATATATACAGCCAGACCTACGCCCGGGATTTTATGCTCA
Source organism: uncultured Pirellulales bacterium (assembly GCA_964387605.1). Lineage (GTDB taxonomy): Bacteria > Planctomycetota > Phycisphaerae > Sedimentisphaerales > Anaerobacaceae > Fen-1362. The sequence goes on from CAYLYB010000029.1 coordinate 8,954, forward strand.
TCGACCAGTCGGAAATGATTATCAGCTTCATCCCCACGCTGGTTGACGGCCGGGCTGCAATATCAAGCGGCGTCGAGCGGGAACTGCAGCACGCACACGAAGCGTCAAAAGAGGTTTACGTTATCTGGCCCGCGAAGCAAAATCCGTCCGTATTCGTCACCCAAACCGCGACAAAAGTATTCGAAAACATCCCAGATGCGCTCGCTTTTTTCAAAAAGAAGGGGCACATAAAACCCGATTAAAACGAGGTTGCAATGGACAGGGGTGAATTCGCATTAATCTTCTCGCTTGCGGCAACAAATATTGTCGCCGGCCTCGGCTTCGCCGTCGCCATAACCGTAAAACTCATTCGCCTTACAAACAAATCACACCGATTCCTGCGCTACTATTTACTTGTTGTCGGGATATATTTTATTGAGTGTATTGCGTTTATGTTCGGGATGTGCACCCAGATTTTCACTGTCTCGCTGTCATTTGTATGGGCTGCCCTTTTCGGCTTGTGGCTTCGACGAATTGCACCAGCGGAAAAAATTATTAAAACCTGCCTTTTCGTCGCTCTATACGGCTGCGTGCCCACGGTCTCATTTGCATTTTTGCTGTTAGTGATCTGGGTGTGGCAGGGCAACGGATTGCTGAACGCCGAGCAGGCAGGTCAGTTTGGCATACCAGATTTTATGCCGTGGCCATTAAATACGATGCTCGGATTCTGTTTGGCCCTTGCGGCCGGGACAATTTTATTGAAAATACTAATTACGACCGGAACGGCAAAATGGCTCATCAGGCGTGCTGTGCGAACCGCCTGCGTTTGCACAATAGAAAAGGAAACCGCGAAATTATGATAGTATCCAATGCGAAAGAACTTGCCGCTGTTATCGACCACACACTTCTTAAGCCGGAAGCGACAACGGAGCAGATAAAACGGCTCTGCGTTGAGGCGAAGCAATACGAGTTTCACACGGTTTTTACCACGCCGAGATGGGTGCCTTTTGTTGCGGATATGCTGCACGGCTGCGAAGTGGCCGTGGGAGGCATCGTATCGCTGCCGTCGGGCGCGGATTTTACGAAGGTCAAGGCCGAACAGGCGAAGGAGGCGATTTTAGCCGGGGCCGATGAAATCGATATGGTTGCCGACCTTGCGGCAATAATCGAAGGCGATGAAAAATACCTGACGAAAGAGCTGCTGGCCGTGCAAAAGGTTTGCCGGTCAATGAAGCCGAACGTTCTGCTGAAGGTCATTATCGAAGCCGGTGTTTTGACTACAGAGCAAAAAATCTTCGCCTGCCGAACGGCTGACAAAATCGGCGTCGATTTCGTAAAGACAAGCACCGGGATGCACACTGCGGGCGGGGCAACCGTCGAGGACGTAAAGCTGATGAAAGAATACGCTCCCCACTGCAAAGTCAAGGCATCGGGCGGAATACGCACCGCAAAACAGGCGATGAAACTGCTTGAAGCGGGAGCCGACAGAATCGGCACCTCTTCAAGCATCCAGATAATCGAGCAATTCAGGGCCGGTGAAATAAAATGACTATCTCCTCGCTGCCAGTCGAATGCGAAATCAGCCAATGCCGGCTTCACTGTCGGAAATATAAAGCCGACGTTGACCTTTCATCTTTAAGCGAGGTCTTTTCGAAGCTCCCCGTCCCGTCAATACTCGGCGGCAACAGCTCCAAGTCGAAAGCAGACGGCTTAAGTTACTGGATGGCGCAACCCGTGGAGATATTCGAGTTTCGTGACGGGCAAAAAGAGCCATTTGAAAAACTACAGCTCGCCCTGAATAAATATCAGCTCGCGGATGAAACGCCGGAGAATATGCCTAGGGGAATCTTTACAGGCGGATGGGTCGGGTGTTTCAGCTACGACCTCGGTCGATATATCGAACCAGCCGGCTTTATTACCGGTAACAGGAATAAGGACGATTTATCGCTGCCATTGATTCGCCTGTGCTTTTACGACCGGCTAATCGCATACGACCATCGCAACGGCGATTTTCTGCTATTGGCGCTCGAGCTTGAAAATGAAGCTGAAAGGCCCGGTGAAAAGCTCGACCGGCTGCAGGCCCAACTCGCAAACGCACAAAATACCATAATAACACCACCGCCTGCCCAATTAGAAAATATCGATTTCTCAAAGCTTCGCTGCAATATGAGCGAGGAATACTACTTCGAGGCCTTCGATAAAATCAAACGGCACATTTACGACGGGGACGTTTACCAGATAAACTTTTCTCAGCGGTTCGAGAGCGAATATCACACCCGGCCGATTGATTTGTTCCACTGGCAGAGCCGGTATAATCCAAGCCCGTATTCGGCATATATAGACGCGGGCGGGTTTCAGGTCGTAAGCACGTCGCCGGAGATGTTTATCACGCTAAATGAACGCATTATCAGCACCAGGCCGATAAAGGGTACAAGAAGACGACTCGATGATTCGTCGGCTTCGTCGATTGAGACCAACGCCGAAAACCTGCAACAGCTTCGCAGCAGCGAAAAGGAAAAGGCCGAGCTGAATATGATAATCGACCTCGAACGAAACGACGTGGCCCGAATCTCGAAGCCGGGCACAAGAAAAGTAACACAGCCCAGGTATATTGAGGCCTACCCGACGGTCTTTCACGCGGCGGCAACCGTTTCGGGAGAACTGCGGGACGACATCGATTTTTGCGATGTGCTTAAGGCGATGTTCCCCGGCGGCTCGATTACCGGCGCACCGAAAATACGGGCGATGCAAATCATAAACGAGACCGAGCCGACGCCGAGGGGCATATACACCGGCAGTATCGGCTATATCGGAATCGATGGCGGGGCCTGCTTGAATATCGCCATCCGAACGACTATCATCAAAAATAAATCGGCTTACGTGCAGACGGGCGGCGGTATCGTGGCCGACTCGGACCCGCAGGCCGAATACGACGAAACAATAATAAAAGCACGTGCACAACTCGCGGGCATCCAGGCCCTGAACAGCAGACGGGATTTAAATGGCTGAAAAAGTTTTCTTAAATGATAAATTAGTGGATACCGACGACGCCCGGATACCGGCCGGCGACGGCGGATTTTTATACGGGGCGGGGCTTTTCGAGACGATGCGAAGCTGTAACGGCGTCGTGTTTCGATTGAGCGACCATTTGGACCGGCTGATTTCAAGCGCGATGGCCTTATCGATTGAGCACGGCTATAAAAAAGAATACCTCGAAGAAGCAGTTTACAAACTGCTCGAAGCAAACAAACTAACCGAGGCCCGGCTGCGGCTGACCTTATCAGCAGGGGCAATATCGAGATCGCAGGATAAACTGAATGCGACGTTATTAATAACCGCTACGAAGCTTCAGCCCTATCCGGCGGAGTATTATCAAAAAGGCGTGCTCGCGGTTTTATGCCCCTTCCGGCAAAACGTAACTGAGCCGACCTGCGGGCACAAGACGACGAGTTATTTTTCGCGTATGCTGGCACTGAAGCAGGCCCACGAAAAGGAGGCGGCTGAAGCGATGTGGTTCACAACGGACGGCAGATTGGCCGAGGGCTGTGTCAGTAACGTATTTTTAGTAAAGGATTCCAGGATATACACACCGGCCTTAAATACACCCGTATTGGCCGGCATCGCGAGAAAAACCGTCTGCGAACTGGCAAAGGCCAACAAAATCGCATTGAGCGAAAAAGATATCTCAATCGATGAATTACTGGCAGCCGACGAGGTCTTTATAACCAACGTAATTATGCAGATTATGCCCGTCACCGGCATCGAAAAACATATATTCGGCGACGGCAGGCCGGGCGAGACGACAAAAAAAATGCAGGGCTATTACGAGGAATTTGTCAAAAGCAATTGCGAGGGAAAAGATGAAGGTTAAACGAATCGCGGAAGAAATCGAAAGAATCGTGCCGCTCAGTCTGGCACAGGGCTGGGACAACGTGGGTCTGCTGCTCGGAAGCGAGAATAAAGACGTGAAGAGAATACTGCTGACCATCGATACCACCAGGGAGGTTTTAAGCGAAGCAAAACAGCTTAAGACGGATATGATTCTGAGTTATCACCCTATTATCTGGGACGGGCTGAAAAAAATCAACGACCGCGGCCCGACGGGTATCATTTACGAACTGATTCGCTCAGGGATAGCAGTATTTTCAGTTCATACCGCGCTCGATGCAGCGGTCGGCGGGGTCAATGACGGGCTGGCTGATATCGTCGGCATCAGGGACGCAAAACCAATCGGCGATTACGTTCAGACGCCTATGGGCAATAATTATAAGCTCGTTGTATTCATACCGGTCGAATCGGCGAACAAGGTAGCTGACGCGATTTTCGCCGCGGGTGCCGGAGCAATCGGCAACTACAGCCACTGCGGCTTCAGTTCTCAGGGACAGGGAAGCTTTCTGCCGCTGGAACGGGCAAGACCTGCAATCGGAATCAAAGGGACGCTGGAAATAGTGCAGGAAATCCGATTCGAAACCATCGTGCCCGCCGAAAAACTAACGCGGGTAATAGCTGCTATGCTCAAGGCCCATCCCTATGAGACGCCCGCTTATGATATAATCAAATTGGCCGAGGACCAGAACAGGTTCGGCTTAGGCAGGATAGGGCCTCTCGAAAGGCCGTCGCAGCTAAGCACGATAATAACGAAAATAAAAAAGGTAACCGGCGCAAAGGCAGTCGGTGTAATCGGGCCTGACAAAGGAATCATCAAGACAGCAGCGGTATGTGCCGGTTCGTGCGGAACGCTGGTCAACTTAGTCATCGCCAATAAGGCCCAGCTGTATATCACCGGCGAGCTTAAGCACCACCAGGCACTGGCGGCCCAGCAGGCGGGGATGACGTGCCTGTGCCTTTCGCATTCGGTTTCAGAGCGATTTATCCTGAAAAAGTTCGCCAGACAGTTGCAAAAACGGCTCCAATCGGTAACAATCAAGGTCAGTAAAAAGGATTCGGACCCATTCAAGTGGAAAGAGCTATGAGCGAAGAGCAAGAGGCAGTGGTGGAAAAAAAGCAGCAAAAGCAGGAGCCGACCGAGGAGTCGAGCGAGGCGGACACCCCGCAGGCCGAACAGGAAGAAATTATTGACGAAGAGCAGCTCGAAATGACGGATAACGAGCCGGACGTCGAGCCGACCGTCGAATCGGTAATCGAGGCGGTGCTTTTCGCCAGTGATGAGCCGCTTTCACCCGCCCGGCTGGCAGAGATAGTCGAGACAAACGTCAGGCAGCTTCGCAAACATATCGACGAGCTTAATCAAAAATACAGGGCCAGCAACAACGCGTTTCGAATAGAGCAAATCGCAGGCGGTTACCAGATGCTTACGCTGAGTGCCTATAGTCACTGGCTGAAAAAACTGCTGCGTGCGCGCGACGACGGCAAACTCACTCAGCCGGCCCTTGAGACACTGGCAATCATTGCTTACAAACAGCCCATAATTCGAGCCGACGTAGAAGCAATCAGGGGCGTTGCCGCCGGCGAGATGATTCGCAACCTGATGTATAAGGGACTTGTTAAAATCGTGGGCAGGGCCGAGGTATTAGGCAGGCCCCTGCTTTACGGCACCACTAAAAAATTCCTCGAGCTATTCGGCCTGAACTCGCTCAAGGACCTGCCCAAAGCCGAAGAACTCAAAAGACCGCCTTGTTAAAAACAGGCGATTCTGCTATACTCTTAAACGACACAATTTCTCGAACTCAAACAAATATTAAGGAATAATGCGTTTATGAATAGCACTTTGTCACGTATCAAGCTCTTTTTCTTCTTCTCCGGCAGTGCAGGTCTCATTTATGAAGTTGTCTGGACGCGTCTGTTCTCAGATATTATAGGTTCGACAGCACTTTCAATGACCGCGGTTTTTTCGGTTTTCCTTCTTGCCCTTGCTCTGGGTGCCAAACTTTTTGGTCGTGTCCCCATTTACGGAATCAGAGCCCTTGTGCTATACGGCAAGCTTGAAATTGGTGTGGCCCTGTCGGCACTTTTAGCCAGTCTCCTGCTCATCTCCACGAAATCGTGGATTGCCGTTCATCTGCCCCGCTCGGACTTTCTCATCACGAACTTATTTTACCAACTCCTGGCCACAGCGGTCCTGATTGGAATACCTACTTTACTCATGGGAGGAACCCTCCCGGTCATACTGAATGCCGCGAGCGGATGGGTCCTTCCGCAAAAAGTAGTCACACAACTTTACGGGCTGAACACGCTTGGCGCCGCCTGCGGGACACTTGCGACAGGATTTTTCCTGATATGGAAGTTAGGCCTCACCCTGACCCTGGCGATCGCGATATCCATAAACCTTTTCGTGGGCCTTATGGTCTTGTTGACTGCCCGCAGCTACAAGCTTCAATCATCCGAACCTCCGCCCGAGAAAATACAAGTGGAACCGGTGGTAAGCCCGTTACGGGAGCGTCTCACATGGCAACTCCTTGCTTTCGTGAGCGGCTTCGGGATTCTTGGTTACGAGATTCTGTGGGGCAGAATGGCAAAGTTCATCCTCGGAGACCGCACCATCGCTATTACATCGCTGCTGTTCGTTTTCATCACCTGCCTGGGCCTTGGCAGTCTGCTCGCCCCGATATTGTGCCGCAAATTTGCACCCGCAACCACCAAACAGGCCGTGAAGCTTATCTGTTGGGTACTCTTGGTCGGCTCCTTTCTTCATATGCTCTTTGTCCCTTTGGCCCGCTCCACCGTCTTTGGTCAGGGGCTTACCCTAACCCTGCCGATTGCCAACGAGTTTGTCCGACGCATACTTACAGTCTGGCTGCTTATTTTGCCACCCATACTTGTACTCGGCTTTGTATTCCCCATGCTCGCCTGGAGCGCCAGAAGGATTAACGCATTGCCGGGAAAAGTAGTAGGCAACCTTTATTTCATAAACACCATCGGTGCTATCATCGGAGTGATAGTCGCAAGTTTTACATTCACCAAGCAATTCGGAACACTCGGCGGTTTTCTGGCAATCACGGGTTTTGTCGTCGCCGTTGCCGCATTGCTGCTTTTGCGGAATTCGACCGGGGGGCTGCAAAAAGCCGCGGTTGCTCTATCCATACTGGCGTTTATTCTTGCCGGTTACTGGTTTCCCAAAGATATGATTTATCTGGGAGATAACGAAAAACTCCTGGCCTACAACGAAGACGAGTACGGGATTCAAGTCGTCAGTCTTTTGCAGGACAAGAGAATCCGAGTTCGTAATAATAAGCTTCTTCTGATTTGGGACCTGGGCCTTGCTGAAACTTCCCACGCCCAGCAAATGGCTGCACATCTATCTGTTCTGCTCGCGGAACAATGCCGGGACACAATAAATATCGGAACAGGATACGGCATCACCGCCGGCGCTTTCACGCTCTATAAGGACGTTCAATCAATCGAAACAATCGAAATCCTGCCCTTTCTCGTGGAAAATCAATATCGATTCGCAAATTACAACTTCGATTACCTCAATGACCAGAGGGTTCGGCTGATTCAGACGGACGGGCGTCACTATCTTGTCACCTCACCAAAAACATACGATATCATATCAGTCAACGTCCTCGACCCATACCTGCCGGGGTCGTCGTCACTTTATACGGTGGATTTCTGGAAGATTGCACGTGACCACTTACGGCCCGGAGGGGTTTTTACTCAACTCCTGTGGGGTGCAGATATCCCTCTTCTTGTCAAAGGCCTGAATACCGTCTTTCCCACGATTCTCTACTTCCCCGCTTACGGCGGTACCTGTTTCAATATCATCGCTTTCAAAGACCCGGTAAACGAAGAACAACTGCAGCTCCATTTGGAGAGACTAAGTACCGAGGCAAAGGAAGAAATTCAGAAAATAACTCCCTCTAAAGATACCGACTTCCTTTTTCAGGCACTCGTTAAAAATGCATGGCAAATACGCCATAAACTTAATGAGATAGCAGCCGATACCCCCGGCAGACTCCACACAGATGACTTCCCTGTCCTGGAGTACCGATGGGCACACGGCGTCAAAGATGTTTCTATTTTAGATTCACCTTTGGCTGGATACTAAACTACAACACGTTAAACATCCTGAAAAAGAAATGATTAAACGGTTTGGCTGTGCCGAATCAATGGCTTTTGAGCAATTACTTTGAAACCGATGAAGAAAGAATAAATCTTGACTGAACCCGCTCGACAAGAAGACAATACAAACACAAAAGACTTCGTTAGCGACAAGTTCCGGGGCATGGTGCTGACGACATTAGCTCTTTTTTCAGGCTGCTGTGGTCTGGCATATGAAATTCTCTACGTGAGAATTCTGACAACCGTCCTGGGTGATATGTTTTATGTTCACGCCGCCCTTTTGAGCACATTCTTAGTGGGGATTGGTCTGGGCGCCAAGCTGGCACACAGGTGGTTCCGCTGGCTCTGGCTGTTCGAGATTTTAACTGGTTTCTACGCCATTGCGATACCTATCGTTTCGAAGTGGTTTTCTCATCAGGTGGTCATGGGCTCGGTTACTTCCAGCCCCCTGCTCACTATCCTAACAACAACGGGCTTCATTGCAGCACCAAGCCTGTTAATCGGCTTTAGCATCCCCCTGTTCAGTGGATACTCCAAAGCTTATTCGCCGAACCAACTGTCATTCCAGTGGATATACAGGGTGTACAATCTGGGTGCGTTTCTCAGCATTCTTGCCGTCGAACTCCTGCTCATAAGACGCCTCGGTGTCTCTCTATCCCTCACGGTAGTCGGAGCCGTAAATCTGTTCAACGGCATTTGCCTTATTCTCATCAGAACTACATCGCTGAAGCCTTCTGCGAAAAAACCAAGGAGCTTCCCGCGGCGCATCATTATTGCTCTTGCATTAGCCAGTCTGGTAAGCGCAATCTTTCAAATGTTTTTCCTCAAACTTTCATATTTGGTTTTTCATCCCCACCGAGAAAACTTCGCCGTCGCGCTATCCATAACACTTCTCGGACTATTTATAGGCGCCTGGCTGGTTGCAAAAGTGGGAATTCGATTTGAGACCTGTCTTGTGCTTGTGCCCTGTTTCATTGGGCTAATCTATCTTAATTACCTCCCGATACTGCGACTTTATCAGAAAACCGCCCCCTGGATGCATAGTTCCGAGTCTCTTATCCTCGTCTATAAGTTCCTCTTCGGTTGTATCTTTGCTCTCGGCCCCATGATACTTTTTGGCGCCCTTATCCCCGCTTTAATGCGTAACGAGAACGAGGTGGCAGAAGAATCCGGCCATCTGTTACTGGTCTCAAGCCTGGCCAATGCAGCCGGATATCTGCTGTATGTTCTGGTTGGACACACTTTGTTCCCAACCAATATTCTTCTCGCACTGCTCGCCTGTATCGCGGTTCTGGCGGCTCTGATAGCAACAGGATTCCAATTTCGACCCGTACATAAGATTCTCGCTGCCGGCGGCATAGTTCTGGTTATTCTTATGGTGTTCAACTGGAAGGAACGAAATTTTCATCTGGCTAATTTAATAGACCGGCTCAAGCCTGATGATAAAGTAACTGTATTCAAAAGCGGTGCTGAAAGCGCCACCCTTGTCCGTTCGAAGGACTCGGACTGGATTTCATACAACGGCCACCCGAGCATTTATCTCAGAATAAAAGACACTATCAACACAGCCGAGATAATCAGCGGTGTTATCCCTGCACTTGGCGCACCACGCCTTGACCGCGCATTAGTCCTCGGTCTTGGCAGCGGCATCACCTCCGGTGCGACATCCAGAATCTTCAAGTCCACTGATGTGGTCGAAATTAACAATGCCTTTTATAAAATGATGCCACACATCAGTTTCTCGAACCTTGATATCGGGAACAATCCGTCGGCATCGTTATACCTGTCAGACGGGCGAGCATTTCTCGTCAACAAAACGGGTGTATACGACGCCATTCTCAACTCGATTCCGGCCCCGACCTATTTCTCGGCTTCTAAAATCTACACCCTCGAATTCTACAGTTCCGTAGCCAAGGCGCTCAAGCCCGACGGGGTTTTCTGCACCTGGCTGTCGGTTGGTGATATGTCAGAAGAAGGACTCAACACCGTTCTTTCCGCTTTGAGGCACAACTTCCGTTACTGCGACCTGCGCATCCTCAGGGGCCAATATTACATGGCCACCTGTTCCAATCAGCCGATTCACCCCCGCAAATTCAGCGAGCTTCATGCCCAAAACAACCTCGTTAACATACTGCAGAAAGGATTGCGAGGTTTGGATTTGGATGAATTCTTCGAAGACATTCGGATAAGTGAGAACATCTTCGACCACTTTGACCCGAACGTTCCGCGTGAGAATACAGACGACTACCCTGTCCTCGAGTTTATGGTTGTTCGCAGTTTCCAGCTGAAAAAAATGGGAACGGACCAATTCTTCAAACTACAAAACCTGTATAATATAGACCCTGTCCGTCAGAACGAACTAACGGACATTAACAGACTGGTTCACAGAGCCGCTGTGTTTACGCAGTTTGCCCCGGACTACTTTGAACATAACTTCGCTCCTGTCCTGAAGGCCAAACCAGACGCTGTGGTCCCTTATCTGATGCTTAGAGCAAAAATTGTCTTTTCTTATGGTGAGATAAACGAAGCTATCACATATCTTAATACGGCCATCAGAATCAAACCCGACAACGCTGAAGCGCACTATGCTATCGCGGATATTCTCGCAGCGCAGGGAAAAAATGATGAAGCAATCCGTCACTATAAGCAGGCCTTGCAAATCAAGCCGGAACTTACCGCTGCTCGCGAGAAACTGGATGCTATACTAAAATCAAATAACAAGCCCTAAGCAATCAGGTCCGGCAGTTAAAACAAAACTTATTATCATATTTAATCTTGCTCAAACCGGCCATACAAAGTTAGAATCCACTTGTCAGCGTCACAAGTTTTAATATCAAATAAGGAAAAACGAGTATGAACAACTCCAGGGGTTTTTCATCCATTCTCGTCCACACCGCGACGGTATTTATATCGAGCTTTTGCATTATGGCACTCGAGCTGGTGGCAGGCCGATTGATAGCACGACACCTGGGCTCGTCGCTTTATACCTGGACATCGGTAATAGGCGTCGTTCTTACAGGAATCACCATAGGTTATTACGCAGGCGGCCGAATCGCAGACAGATTCCCAGCGAGAAAGACGCTTTCAGCACTGTTTATTCTCAGCTCGATATCGTGCGTGCTTGTCGTCATTTTGAATAATACCGTGGGCGACTGGATATTCCTGTGGAAGCTAAGCTGGCCGGTGCGGGTATTCAGCCACGTGTCGCTGGTGTTTTTGTTACCAAGCGTCCTTTTAGGAGCGATAAGCCCCATTGTGGCAAAGATGGCCCTCGACAAAGGCCTGCCTAAAGGCAGGACGGTCGGCGATATATACGCCTGGGGCGCAGCCGGCAGTATCGCAGGAACCATTGCGACCGGATATTATCTCATCCCGGCTATGGGAACCGTGCCTATTATCTGGTCGGTCGGCGGGATTCTTATACTGATGGCTGTTCTTTACCACATACGATTTTGGCCCTCGTATCTATGGGCGGCAATATTCGTATTTGTGATGGTAATCGGAGTGGCCCCCGTAGAATGGTGCCGAACCACGGGGGCCGCCTTACTGCTTCGAGAAAAACCCGACCAGTCCGTGATTTACCAGGACGAAAGCCAATACTGCTACATCGCCGTTCAACAATCATCAAAGGAGCCCAACAGGCGATTCTTTATGCAGGACAAACTCAGACACAGCGACATTATTATGGGAGACATAAACGACCTGCAGTATTTTCACACGTTGATTTTCGCCGCCATCACCCGCGGGCTAACCCCTGAAAATGAACCACTTCGCACACTTAGTATAGGGGGCGGAGGATACGTCTTTCCACAATATCTCGAACATAACTGGCCGGGGAGCCAAATCGATGTGGCAGAAATTGACCCTAAAGTTACTGAAGCAGCAATGCAGGCCTTCGGATTACGAAGAGATACTACTATCAACACTATTTGCATGGACGCACGCAACTACGTCGACCAATTGCTTAAAAACCAACACAGCGAAGACTCAATAATTAAATATGATTTTATCTACGAAGATGCATTCAACGATTATTCAGTGCCCTATCAACTTGTTACAAAAGAGTTCAATGACAAAATTTATGAAATTATGACAGATGACGGCGTTTATATGATAAATATGATTGACGTCTATGATAGCGGCCTCTTTTTAGGAGCTTATATAAATACACTCGAAAAAACATTTCCATTTGTTTACGCCTTGTCGGAAAAAGGCGCCCCCAGGTCCATAAGGGTTACCTTTTGCATTATCGCCTCCAAACAGCAGCTCGACCTGCCGGCACTTGTCAAGGCATATCGCAATGACCTCTATATCTGGTACTTATCTCCTTCAGACATAGAGCTTGTAAAACAAAAGGCCGGCGACACTATTATCACCGATGATTATGCGCCTCTCGAAAATATGCTCGCTCCGGCAGTGCGCCAAAGCGCCAAAGAGATGCTGGCCACCAAATATCTGAACGAGGCAGAGACGCTAAAATCCCAAAGCAAATGGAATGAAAGCATCAGGATGTATGAAAAGGCCTTAAAGCTCAATCCCTCAATGTCAATTAAGGCCTACAACGAAATAGGATTGATTCATACGGCCCAGAACAACACACAGGAAGCACTAAAGGCCTTCCAAAATGCCATTGATTATTACAATCAGGTCGGAGCAAAAGAGAGGGTAGTGGGCTCTATTTACCTGAACATGGGCATACTTCTCGGAAGAATGGGCCAAAACGCAGAAGCGAAACAATTTCTTGCCAAAGCGGCTGAGGAATTCCGTCTTGAGTTGAAAGAAAAACCAAAGGATTCTCTGCTATGGTCCCGCCTTGGGGACGCTCTTGCCTCTACGGGTGATTTTAAGGGAGCTTCTGATGCCTTTGGAAAAACCGTAGAATTGGAACCCAATAATATAACTCACTACTATAGACTGGCAAAAACTCTCGAATTTCAGGGCAAAATCACCGACGCAATCAACGTAGTCAAAAAGGCAATCGAGGTTGCTTCCATAAACGGCCAAGCGCAGACGGGCACAGGATTAAGGGGATACATTGAATCGCTCGAGCAGAAGAAATCAAAACAAGAACCTTAATCCCCCATTATTCTTCACCGACCTTCTCAAATACGAGCATTTTTGTCTCACTGTAATTCGGGTCGGGAAACATATCAAAATTAGGATATTCGCTCGTATGCGCCGTATAATCAGGAAAACTCGTCCAGACTGCTTCCCATCTCGTTCCGTCTTTCGAAACAGGCCCGACAAATATATCCGTGCTTTTACCTTCCAGAATATTATCTCCCATCTGTGCGCGGAAATTTTTCAAAGAGACCTGCACGGTTAATTCCCTTGTATCGGGAATATAATTCACGAGCCACTCGCCCGGCTCAAAAACGCCCTGCCCTCCTTTTTTCATCGGGACAATAGTCGGCTGGCCCGGCTTCATTTCAATTCTTGCCAAGCTGTGTATCGCCGAGGAAATCGTGCCGTCCGGCTCAAAAACAAACTCCCAGCCGTACTCGTTAGCTTTCCATCTGCCGACAAGATAGTCCGGGAATTGCCCATTGCCGTCAACGGTGACCTGTACTCCCGTTTTATTCCCGGCAGAACCATTGCAACCAACAAGACAACTAAAAGACAAAAGAAAAACCAACAGCTTCAATAACCTTCCCATCTTCAAAATCCTTTCAATAAAAACACAGACAGAGTCTAAGATTTTCCGTCGTATTTTTCAAGATAAAAAAAGAGGCAAGCCATTGGCTTGCCTCTATAACAGCTAAGCTGTTGGGTTGGCCGTCTTATTTGCGACGACGCAGCAACAATCCACCAAGACCAAGCAGACCGATTGTAATCGGCTCTGGAACGTCAGTCTGGTGAATGATCATTGAGTCTAATACTGTGGCCCAGTTACTGGCATACAGTGTGATGCCCACATCGCCTACAGCCAGGCAATGGAAGTCAACCAGAAAATGCGCGCCAGGCACAGTGGCAGTAGGAGGTACTCCAGCTGCCGTGAGCATATAGGTGCCTACATACGAAGTTGCCGTTGCAGATGCCATACCACCGGCTTCTGGCGTAATTGTAATATCACTATACCACTCGCCAGCTTCATTCTCAGGCCACATCTCCAGGTACACGGTATAGGGAGTAGTGGTATCAGACTGCACATCAATCGTGACAACTGAAGACACCGTTAAGGTAAGCTCATCCGGTGCAGGGTTGCCATTTACTGAAAGCGATACTGTCGCCTGTGCAGCAGTAGCCAAACCCAAAACCATCATTAAAACTAACAGCTTTTTCATCTTTATATTCTCCTTCCATATAAACAACATGCTTCGATTCAATTCATTAGGAAGCTTCAAATTTTCTTTTCGACGCTATTACGGTTCAAGCGTTCCGCCGCAATCGGTCGGGACACCTGTGCCTTTAGTCGGCTCAAGTACCAGCCAGTTCGGAAGCATAGCCGCCAAGTCGGTCGTTCCAACACGCCAGTATCCGCCCTTTGCACTACCTTCTTTATCATGGGCAAAATC
>CAYLYB010000030.1:0-23148 GCA_964387605.1 uncultured Pirellulales bacterium
GCAGTTTGCTTATGATTTTTCCCGCTTCCTGCGGTAATATATATCGCGGGCTTTTGGGGAAAAAATTAAAACCCAGCATATCAGCGCCCCTCTCGGCCGCCGCTATGGCGTCGTCGTAATTCGTAATCCCGCAAATCTTGACCTTAACCGCCAGCATTTTCAGCTTGTCCCTGTTTAACTATTCGAAATCTTAATCATTTTTTCAAGAAGCTTCACTATCGTTCCATTATTTATCGACTCTTCGCCCATTTTCATGGCCGATTCGAAATCCTCAGCCAGGCCGGCGACGATTATCGCGGCTGCGGCATTGAGCAAGACTATATCTTTTCGCGGCCCCTTGTCTTTGCCGTTGATGATATTTTTCACAATTTCCGCGTTGTTCTTTGCATCGCCGCCGGTGAGTGAATCCAAATCGGCTTTCTTTATGCCGTATTGGTCCGGGAACAGCATCCACTCGGACAAATTGCCGGCCTTGAGTTCCATTATTTTTGTCGGGCTCATCGTGCTGATTTCATCCAGCCCGCTGCTGTGCACAATCATAGCGCGTTTGACGCCGAGCAGTTTCAGGGCTTCTGCCACAAGGGGCATCAGGGCCTCATCCGCCACGCCCATAACCTGTGCCTGTGCGCCGGCGGGGTTGGCCAGCGGCCCCAGTATATTGAAAACCGTTCGAAAACCCAGCGCCTTTCGCACCGGCTGAACGTATTTCATCGCGGGATGAAACATCGGGGCGAACATAAAACCGATTCTGGCCTCTCTTATACACCACGCCACGGTCTCCGCGTCGGCTTCGATTTTGACTCCGAGCTCAGCCAGCACATCCGCCGAGCCGCACCTGCTTGTTATTCCGCGATTGCCGTGTTTGGCGACGTAAACACCCGCACCCGCCGCGACAAGCGCCGCCGCGGTCGAAATATTAAAGGTCTTGACTTTCGCTCCGCCCGTCCCGCACGTATCCACGAGATTATTTTTATCAACTTTGACTTTGACCGCGTGCTCTCGCAATGACCTGGCAAGGCCGGCAAGCTCGCCGGCGGTTACGTCTTTTGCCCGCATCGCAGTCAAAAACGCGGCAACCTGCGCCTCAGGCACGCCGCCTTCGAAGATTGTATCCAGCAGTTTCCCCGCCTGCTCGAAAGTAAGATTTTCTCTCCTGAGCAATGGCTCTATATATTCGACTATTGTAGTCATTGCGAAATCCTCTGCTTATTTTTATATTCCTCTGCTATCTTCAATATATTTTCGATTATCTTTCCTCCCGCCGGCGTCAGTATACTTTCCGGGTGAAACTGCACGCCGAATATCGGCAGTTCTTTATGTTTTGCTCCCATATTGATACCCTCATATTCCGCTATCTGCTCGAGGCAGCCGGGCAGTTCTATCGAGCACAGGCTGTGATATCTTCCCGCCTGCAGCGGATTTTCGACGCCGGCGAATATATCTTTTTCGTTATGCGTTACCCTCGAGGGTTTTCCGTGCACGGGCTTCGGCGCGTGGCCCACTTTGCCCCCGAAATACTCCACGATTACCTGATGCCCGAGGCATACACCGAATATCGCGATTTTATCCTTGAAATAACCAATCGCCTCGGCTGATACTCCCGCTGCATTCGGAGCGCCCGGTCCCGGCGATATCACCAGCAAATCCGGGTTAAACTTTTCCGCCACCGCCTTGATATCTTCCAGCGAGGTATCGGCCCGGTAAACCCTTGCTTCGCATCCCCGCTTGCAAAAGTCATCTACAAGGTTATACGTGAACGAATCGAAATTATCGATTACCAGCACTCGCCTTTTTTTATCACTCATCTTTTATCCCGCCTGTTATTTTTTCAAGGCCCTCATACACGAGCCCGCCTTGTGCTCCGTTTCCTCGAATTCGGTTTTGGGCACACTGTCGTGCACGATGCCCGCCCCGACGCGAATGTAGGCCTTATGGTCCTTAATCTGCAAGCTTCTTATCGTGATACAACTGTCGAATTGCCCGTCAACCGTCAGGTACATCACCGCACCGCCGTAGTATCCGCGTTTGGTCTTTTCGAGCCGGCGAATGATTTTCATTGCCTCTATTTTCGGCGCTCCCGTTAGTGTCCCCATATTCATCGTCGCAAGATACGCGCTCAAAGCGTCGAGATTATCCGTTAATGTTCCTTTGACGTTGCTGACTAAATGCTGCACGGATTCGTATTTTTCAGCCGTCAGTAATTCCGTAACAACCCTGCTCCCCGATGCAGCAACCCTTGCGATATCGTTTCTCGCCAAATCAACCAGCATCATATGCTCGGCCAGTTCCTTGCGGTCGATTTTCAGCTCCGCCTCGTATCTAAAATCGATATCCGCGTCGATTTTTCCGTCGATTCTTCCCCTCGGTTTTGTTCCGGCGATTGGTCGAATCTCAACGGTCCGCTGGCCTGTTCCGCTGACGCGCAGGTTCAATTCAGGGCTCGAGCCGAGCAGGGCCGTATTGGGCGTATTTATATAAAACATATACGGCGAAGGATTAAGTTCCCGCAATCGCTTGTAAACATCGAGCGGCTCATCTGCGCATGGCTCGACCTTCGTCCTGCTGAGGACCACCTGAAAGATGTCACCATCGACGATATGCTGCTTGGCCTTGCGGACCATTTCCTCGTATTTTGGCTGGTCCGTATCGGTTGATGATTTTGGCAGGGGCCCTTCGTGTTTTTTCGCCGTGGGTGTATCGAACCGCGCGATATTCTCGTAATAGTCGAAGCAGTCCTTTGCCTCGGTTATGGCTGCCTGGCGGTCGCCGTTGGTTATGATTACGTTGACGACAATGTATCCCTGATTATGCTCGTGGTCCATCAGGAATATATTATCCGCGAAATACAGCTCATAATCTGGATTGCCTAATAAGTCCTCTTCGTTGGCGGGCAGCTTCTCGAACTGGTCGATGAAGTCGTAGCTTATCGCGCCCAACAATCCGCAGGTCACTCGAAACGGCTTGCTGGCGAGTCGAAACGAAAACGCCACCGCACGCAGCACGTCCATTTGATTGGTGCATCGCAACCGGGTCTGCTCATCTACCAGCTTTTCCGTGCGATTTATTATGCCCTTAATCTTTTCATTGCTGAAATCGACTTTTTCGCAAAACATAAATTTTTCGGAGTTAGTGGTAAAATACGAAATCATCCTCCTGCCGGTTTTGTTAAGGGCCTTTATCTCGAATTCTCTTCCCGTTCCCGCAAGATACAACGCCGGCTTGGCCGTGCCGAAGCTAAGTGCGCTGGTGCCCCGCAGGTACTCCCGCGATTCGAGCAGGCAGCAGTTTTTCACCCGCCCGTAGTCGCTGATTTTGGCGAAAAAATCCATGGGGTCTTTCATATCAATGCGTTTGACGATAGGTACTATCTCGCCGGGACTGGCGTTTAGTATTATCTGCCTGTAATCTTCCATATTGAGTGTGCCCTTAAAATATCTTCTTTTATCTTTAAACGGCCCAAATAACAATAAAAAAAGCGGCCTGTTGTTTTCATCCAACAGGCCGCGTAAGTTATTCTTTATTTTATTTTAAGTGCAGATTTTCCGCCTGCCCGCTGGTTTATCCAACAGGCCACCACCAACCAAACAAATTCTTATGGCGAGTCTGCATTATCATAATATTATAACACATCCGGCCGATTTTGTCAATACCCATTCCACGAAAAAAGCATTATTAATTATCATTTTGAAGCTTATTACTTTGTCATCCTCTTTTTATAGGCCTATTCGTTACTGTTGAGCAAATGAACTAACGGTCTCGGCCGGTCGGTACCTTCGATAAACTTCGGCCGGGCGGCCCACGGCGTAATGCTCGTAACGCCCGTCAAATCCATCCAGTATTGCAGTCTGGCCACGGCGAGATTCCACGTCATATGAAAATGATTGGCAGGGGGGTATTGCTTGTATTCGACCATACTGGCATATTTGGGCACGACAAATGTATGCGGCCAGGTCGGCGTTGTCAGGTTGCACATCGCCTGGCCGAGTTTCGCCGGGACCTGCGTTGTCTTCGCCTCATCCCAAATCAGGCCGAATCCCGAATTGCTGTTAAAAGCCAGTCGTCCCGCGATACCTTCTATACCAGCGGGTGTCATAAACGTTACAGAATTGCCTCCGCCGGGGAAGTAAAACTCATCCGCAAGCGGCATCGCGATACGGTCCATAATCTGTTTTACCTTCGCTGCCGGCAGGGCGGCCCAGTCAAAAGAAGCACTTCCGGAATTGTCGCCGTCGACAAGCCCTTTGTTATACCAGTCAGCTTTTTTGTCCGGATTTTTCAAACCGATTTTCGCCGCCAGCTCTTTTATCTCCCATGCCTCCCATACCTTTCTGAAATCCATAAATAAAGGCGGCTGGCCTCCCGAAAGCCACGTCATAAACAGCATTGTCAGCAGTCCCTGAACGTCCGCCTCGGTTGCGTAAGGCAGCGGGGCCTTCGAGCCGTTGTGGTCGAATGTGCTGTTGAACAGCGATTCCATCACATCAGCTACCGGCAGCGGTATTCCGCGCAAATCGCTTCCCCATTCGAGCTGGCTCATAAATCCGCCGCCGACGGCGTTTAGTTCGGCCATAAGGTCTCGCACAATCAAATACATCGCTAAGCTCATATCGAATCGTTCGCTGTCGGAATCGTTTCGCAGTTCGAGCCGTTTGCCGATGTATCTGTTAATCCAGCGGCGAAGTGATTTAAGTTCTTTTTTGTCGTATGCTTCTTTTCGCAGCATATCGGCCAATAGTTTCATATCCAGCCGGGTAATCTCGATTCCGAAGGTATTCCTCGTCGGTATAATGTGTGCCAGTGCCGTTTCCATACCCATCGAGTCGTGGCCGAATATCACGACGCGTCTGCCCCGCAGCCCGACGGCCGTCACCGCTGCATAGCACCAGTCGATTAGCCATTTCGCCGTATCTTTGCTCATTTGCGGGTTGGCCCCCGTATCGGGCCAGTTGCCGACGTTGAGTGTTGCTAATCTTCCGTACTGGGCCAAGGCGCCGTTCAGCGCGTGGGCGTAAACGACTCCGGGTTTGGGGCCGCTGTTGCCGCAGGTGATATTGAGCGGTGTATTGTTCGGAAACTGCTGCAAAAGTGAAATCACCGTCAACTGCGGGAAGGCCCAGGTATCCGGCACGCACACCAATATATCGACGCCCGCCTTACGGAATTGCTCCGCGACGATGTCGGCCTGCGGCTCGCCATCGACCAATACTGTCGAATAAACCACCGGCACTAATTGCTTGTCGGGCAGCACGACCGCCTTGCTGATTATTCCTGCCGCCATTTCAACAATATTTTGACAGCGTTTTCTGCTTGCGGCATCGATTCTCGGGTCGCTCGTCGCAAATACGCCTATGACGGGAACCTTTGGCCGGCCCCTGCGAATATCGCTTAATTTCACCGCCCCGGTTTTTTTGGCCATTTTAAAATCTCCCAGATTTTCTTTGACTCATTTGAATATCAAACGCTTCGCCGGTGTCGTAATCTATCCAGTGCCACCGCGATAACTATTATACCACCTGTAATGATTTCCTGCACCCAGTTAGGCAAACCCATTTGCGTGCAGCCCGAAGCAATCACCGTCATAATGAGTGCCCCGACCATTGTCCCCAAAACCGAACCCTCACCTCCGCTGAGACTTCCTCCCCCGATTACCACAGCCGCAATGACGTCCAGCTCCAGTCCGACGGCCACGGTAGGGTCGCCGACGGTGAGGCGTGAGAATTGCATAAGCCCCGCTAATCCGGCGAAGGCGCCGCCTAATGTAAAGACGGCCAGCTTCACTCGTTCAACCCCCACGCCACACAGCCGTGCCGTCTGCTCGTTGCTTCCGATGGCGAATATATGCCTTCCTAATCGGGTATATCGAAGCAGTGCCGCGGTGACAATCGCAAGAATTATCAATAGCCATACTCCCAACGGCACAAGCATCCAGCTTCGTTCTTTGGGCACCGAGGCAAGTAATTCCTCCAGCCACTCTAATCTGGCCGGGGCAATATCGATTTTCTGCTCTCGCCCGATACCTTTTGCAGCGCCGCGCACAACAAGCATCATTCCGAGCGTAACTATGAATGGCACCACTCGCAGCCGGGTGATGAGCATACCGCTGGCAAAGCCGCATAGCGCCCCGGCCGCAACGCCGCCCAAGGCCGCAATCCATGGGTTTAACCCGGTGCATCCGATTTTCGTGAATAGCTCGTAAATCCCGCTTTGCTGCAGCAGCCACGCTATTACCACCGTGCTAAGCGCCACTACCGAGCCGACCGACAGGTCAATCCCGCCGGCGATTATAACCATCGTCATGCCCAAGGCGGCTATACCTACAATTGTCGTTTGCCTCGCTATCATTTCGAGGTTTCTTGACGTTCGAAAGCTCGCAGGCGCAATTACCGCGAATATCCCGTATACCAGCAATAGCGCAAGCAGAGGCCCTGATGTATTGAGCCATCGGCGCAGCTTCGAATCACCGGCCGTCATTTCAGTTGTTTTTAGAAGCTCGTTACTCACGCAACCGCCTCCTGACCCGTTGCTTCGAGCATCAGCTTGTGCTCGTCGATATCTTCGATTTTATGAGTAGCACCGAGTTTGCCCCGGCACATTACCGCCACCCTGTCGCAGGCGCCCATTAATTCCGGCAGATAACTGCTCACCATCAATACGGCTTTTGGTTTCTGCCCAATTTGCTGCGAGCCGCCTGTAAGCTCATCTATCAGTTTATAAATCATCGCCTTTGCCGCAACGTCAATTCCTTTAGTCGGCTCATCCAGCAGCAGTATATCAACGTCATGCTGCAGCAGCCGGGCCAGTGCCACCTTCTGCTGATTCCCGCCTGATAGTGATATTACCGCCTGCCTCGGGCTTGTGCAGTGAATACCGAGAGCGTCTATCCAGTGCATAGTCGCCTTGTCCTGTCGATGCGGTATAATAAGGCCCATCGGCCCGAAACCCTCGAGCTTCGATAGCGTTACATTATCCGCGATGCTCATATTGACGGCCAATCCCTCTTCTTTGCGGTCTTCGCTGAGCATTCCCATTCCCTGCATCCATCGTCTCACCGGCGAAGCCGGTCCGGCGTAAACGCCCAGGCGAATTTTGCCTTTTCGCACCTGCTCCAAACCGAACAGGCACCGCAAAAATTCCGTCCGTCCCGCCCCGACTAATCCGGCGATTCCCAGTACTTCGCCGCGACGTAACTTTAAGCTTGCCGATACCGGCTTATCAGGCCCTGCAAGATTATCCACTTCGAGTATTACATCGCCGCCGGTGCGTTTGGAGCGGGGGTAAAGCTCTTTAACCTGCCGGCCGACCATCATAGTTATTATTTCATTCGTGCTGATTTCGTTTACGTTGCCGCCGCCGACTACTCTCCCGTCCCGAAGCACAGTCAGATTGTCCGCTACCTGCTTGACCTCCTCGATGAAGTGCGAAATATAAACGATGGCCTTGCCTTGTTTTTTCAGTCGTTTAATGATGTCGAACAACCGGCGAACGTCGTGGCGGGTTAAACTGCTCGTCGGCTCATCGAGTACGAGCACCCGGCAGCCCGTAGCTAATGCCCTGGCGATTTCGACTAATTGCTGCGAGCCGACCGAAAGCTTGTCAACACGCGCATCAGGGCGGAGTTCAGGATTTTCGAATTGCTTTATCGCTTCGATTGAGCGCCGACGCACCTCATGCCATCGCACCACGCCCAGCTTCGCCGGCTCCATACCGAGAACGATATTTTCCTCAACACTCAGATGCGGCGCAAGCGAAAGCTCCTGGTAAATCATAGCCACGCCGGCGAGTCTTGCCTGCAGAGGTCCCTGCGGATTATACGGCTCTTCATCGAGCAGCATTTGACCGGCATCGGCTTTGAGCGCGCCCGAAAGCACTTTCATCAGGGTGCTCTTGCCCGCGCCGTTTTCTCCGACCAACGCGAGCACCTCTCCGGCGTAAACCTCGATACCAACCTCGGCCAGCGCAACGGTAGCGCCGAAGCGTTTGCAGACCCCGCTCATCTGAAGGCGCGGTTTTGCCCGGTCTGTTTCTATTCGTTGAGCCATTTTTTAAAATCCGGCTCCAGCAGATTTTTAATCCTTGGCTCTTCCATATTCTCAGGCGTAGCCACTTCTGAGCCGGTGTCGATTCGTTGTGGGACGGTTTGACCCTGCAGGTGTTTGACTAAGGTCATCACCCCCTGATAGCCCATATTGAGTGGGTCCTGCAGCACCAGCCCGTGAATATATCCCTTTTTCATCGCCTCGATGAGCCGGTCCGAGCTGTCGAAACCGACGAATTTTACTTTTCCAGCCAGGCCGCTATCCTCCAGGGCGCGAAGCATCCCGAACGTGGTCGATTCGTTCACGCAGAAGATGCCGTCGATTGTCAGGCCGCCATCGGCGGTTCTAAGCGGAGCCAAAAGGTTTTCGCTTGCCATATACGCGCTTTCGGTGGTCGCGCCGCCGTATTGACTTGCGCTGACGAGTTCAATCTGGGGATAGTTTTCTTTGAGCACGTCCAGAAATCCCTTCTCGCGGTTCATTGTGCTTGCCGAGCCCTCCTGATATCGCAGTACAACTACTTTGCCTTTTCCTCCGATTGTTTTTGCGAGGTGCTCTCCGCCTTTGCGTCCGCCGGCGTAGTTATCCGTCGATACGAAACTGACGTAATCATCACTTTTCAGGGCGCTATCTATAATGACGACCGGTATCCCGTTATTCACGGCGTCTTTCACCGGGGCGCGAAGGGCCGTATCATCGAGCGGCGCCAGCACTATCCCCGTCATACCCGCCGTAACAAGGTCCTCCACAACGCGAATCTGCGATTCTCTGTCGTCTTCTTTGAAAGGCCCTTTCCAGATGATTTCTATATCCACGCCTGATTCTTTGAGCTCTTTTTGGGCCTTGATTGCGCCGGCGTGAATTGATTTCCAGAAAATGTGCGTCATACCCTTCGGTATTACCGCTATGCGATACCCGGCCCCGCCTTTTTCCTTTTGCCTGCAGTTTATCCCCCCCAAAAGTATCGAAACCACTAAGGCAAAAACCGCCAAAAGGCGAAAAACGCTCTTCATATCCTTATCTCCTTCAAATTTCCTTAAAAAACAAAGCTTATTCTTCACCAAATCCGCATTTTGTAAAGTGTTTTCCCCGCCTGCCCGAAGCCGGGTTTAATTTGCCTTATTTACTAAACGCGTGTTAAAATCACAGGCGAAAAGCGTTATCCTGATACTGGAGTCCGTTTAAAATAATGATTACTCAAAGCAAACGCGAAGAGCTGATTGCTGAATCGGTCAAACTGCTGAAAAAAGCACATATCACCATTACTCCCGAAGAAGAGAAGAATATCGAGACCGCGGATTTCGGCCTTGGCGAGCCGGAAATAACGGGTCTTCAACTGGTCGTCTATCTCAATACCGCCCGCTGCTGCGCGAAGGAATTGATAATGCTGCCGGTGCAGACCTGCCCCCAGCACAGGCACCCGCCCGTTGCAGATGAGCCGGGAAAAGAGGAGACATTTCGCTGCCGATGGGGAAAAGTATTCCTGTATGTCGAGGGAGAACTCGCCGACGAGCCAAATTGCAACCCGCCGAAAGGCAGCGAAAAGTATTATACCGTCTGGAAGCAAATCATTTTAAATCCCGGCGAGCAATACACCCTCAATCCCGATACCTGGCACTGGTTTCAGGCAGGGGCAGAGGGGGCCATCGTATCGGAATTTTCCACCAAATCGCGCGACGAATCCGATATCTTCTGTGACCCTCGCATCCGGCGGGAGACGGTTATCCAAAACTGAAAGTATCACCCTGAGACGCTTTTTGATATATTAATCGATTTATTGTGTTTGATTGAAGCTTCTTTTATTTTCGGCGAAGGAGAAACACCGAATGTTGAAATTCAGATTATGTAAGCTCACACATTGCATTATATTGTTATTCATAGCGGCCGGGATTGCCGGCTGTGAAAGCGGCGGCAAGGCAAATACCATCCCGCATCTTCGAAAGCAGGGCACCGCCACGCAGTTATTCGTGGATGGCAAACCGATGCTGATGCTTGCCGGCGAGTTAGGCAATTCAAGCGCCTCAGGCCGGGAATATATCGAGTCAATCTGGCCCCGCTTAGCTGAGCTGAATCTCAACACGGTCCTTGCGCCGGTTTACTGGGACCTCATAGAACCGCGGGAAGGTGAGTTCGATTTCAGTCTAATAGATAGTTTAATAACTACCGCCAGGCGCCATAATATGCGTCTTGTCCTGCTGTGGTTTGGAAGCTGGAAAAACAGTATGTCGTGCTACGTTCCCGGTTGGGTCAAGTCCGACGTCGGGAGGTTTGCCCGTGCGAAGAATAAAGCCGGCAAATCAATGGAAATGCTTTCGGCCTTCAGTGCTGCGAATCTCGAAGCCGACTCTCTCGCATTCGCGGCGCTTATGGGCCATATCAGGCAATTCGACGGGCGAAAACACACTGTCGTTATGGTCCAGGTCGAAAACGAAGTTGGAATGATACCCGATGCGCGTGACCACAGTGCGGCGGCGAACGAATT
Organism: uncultured Pirellulales bacterium; assembly: GCA_964387605.1. Taxonomy (GTDB): domain Bacteria; phylum Planctomycetota; class Phycisphaerae; order Sedimentisphaerales; family Anaerobacaceae; genus Fen-1362. The sequence goes on from CAYLYB010000030.1 coordinate 10,519, forward strand.
GTTTATTAAGCCGGTGCCGCGGGAATTGCTGGATTACATTACGCAGCACAAAGATACGCTTATACCGGAATTTCTGGAGGTGTGGAAGTCCGCCGGTTTCAGGACGGCCGGCACGTGGCAGGAAGTTTTCGGCAAGGATGCGGCGGCTGAGGAGTTTTTTACGGCGTGGTTTTATGCCCGCTATATCGCCGCCGTGGCCGCGGCGGGCAAAGCCGAATACCCCTTGCCGATGTTTGCCAATGCCGCCCTGATTCGTCCTAACTACAAGCCCGGCCAATATCCAAGCGCGGGCCCGCTGCCTCACCTGATGGATATCTGGCGAGCCGGCGCGCCGCAAATCGATTTTCTTGCGCCGGATATATACTTTCCAAATTTTGTCGAGTGGTGCGAAAAATATCACCGCTCGGGCAATCCGCTTTTCATACCTGAAACGGGGCGCGGCTCGGAAAGACCGGCTAATGCGTTTTACGCAATCGGCCTGCACGACGCGATGGGGTTTTCGCCTTTTGCCATCGACACAATACCCGACCCCGGCAACCGCCTTGCCCGTGCTTATGAGATTCTTAAACAGTTGGAGCCGTTGATTCTCGAACATCAGGGCAAAGGCACAATGACGGGAGTAACGCCTGCCGTGGCATTTGACGGAGCCGTGAACGATGCGAAAAAGAAGATTCGGCTCGGTGATTACACGCTGACGGTTACATTCGAGATGAAAAATCCCTACGATGATTCCGCCCCCTCGTTTCATCCGGGCGGCATAGTCATTTCTTTAGGCCCGGATGAGTATATTATTGCGGGAACCGGCCTGGTGGTTACATTTGATTCGAACTCAAAATCCGAACCGATTGCCGGAATAGCTTCTATACAGCAAGGCAGGTTTAAAAAAGGCCGATGGATTCGGAGCCGATGGCTAAATGGCGACCAGAGCCATCAGGGAAGACACCTGCGTATTCCTGCGGGGGATTTCGATATTCAGCGAGTAAAGTTATACAGCTATCGATGAGACTGTCTTGATTCTTTCGCCTGAACTTAGTGACTTCTCGAAGGTGCGTTTCGCGGAGGGGCCTTGAAAGGCCAGGCGTATTTTTCGAAGTGGCCGAATTCCATCTCCGTTGTATCGTGTTCGTCGTCACCCAGCGCCGAGCGGACCTTTTGGACGTGCCCGTCTATGAAGACGGCGTTTGCGGTTCCCTGGTTCTTTCTATTGGCGGAAACGCCGTGATACGTTCCGTACCAGTCCCTGCCGTCGCCGCACATCGAATTGTCGTTAAGGATGAATTTACAGCCGGGCCTGTACCATAGATTTTCCTCTGTGGCGAAAAACACCTCCGCCTTGTTCCTTGTTATCTCCCCAATGCTCCTTGCACCTCTTTTGTCATTATTATTTGTTGTGAGGGGGTCTTTAGACACATCCGCCAGTCCGCCGAATTCATATCCGAGATATACATTTATACTGAAGCTGTAATATGGAACAACGGGAATAGATGGGTCATGGCCGGGATGATTTTCACCGAAGGTATTCGCCAGATTCTTGAACGTCGGGCAAAGGTGGATTTTATCCTGCTTTATGTATGGCCAGAAAGGCCCGCGCGCCGGATACCTCGTGTCGTGCCAGCGGCATTGCATAGGGTAATTGGCGTAGGGCTCCTCTTCGCCGACCAGCGCGTATCCGGCCCGGGGGAATTTGCCTTCCCAGTCGCCTAAATACATGGCCATCGCCAGACCGTATGAGCGAAGATTTGCCCGGCAGGTTGTTTGCCTGGCGTATTCCCTGGCCCTGGTCAGGGCGGGGATCAATATCCCCATCAATAACGCTATGATGGCGATTACGACGAGTAACTCGATTAAGGTAAAAGCCCCTTGTTTTTTCATCACATATACCTCTACATTATGTTTTGCGGTTTGTTATTTAGTATGAATAGCTTATCCCCAATTAATTTCGGGATGTGTTGAAGTTATCTGAAATTTATTTATTCTCTGCGCACCAGCGGCGGCGACTTGAAAGGCCAGGTGTAGTGTTCCCAGTAGCCCCACTCCCTGTTGGAATAATCCAGGGGGTCGGGAACAAGGGCTGAACGGACTTTTTGAACGTGGCCGTCTATGAAGACCGCGTTTGCAGTCCCTTTTATTGGCCGAAACGCCGTGATACGTCCCGAACCAGTCTCGTCCGTCGCCGCAAAGCGAATTGTCGTTGATTACGGTGTTATTCTCGGCCGAAGGCCACATATTTTCCTCCGAGGCGAAGAATACTTCGGCCTTGTTTCTCGTTACCTGCCCGATACTTAAGGCCCCTACGCCGTTACTCGGGTCTCCTCCCGGCCACTGTCCTCTCGGGTCTTTTTTCCCGCTTATGACTGAGCCAAGATAAGCATTGAAGCTGTAGCTGTAGTATGGAACGATTGGTATTGCAGGGTTATGACGGGGGTGCTCTGCGCCGAATGACAAGGCCAGACTTTTAAAAGTCGGGCAAAGGTGCATCTTGTCTTCTTTTAAGTATTTCCAGAAAAGCCCCCTCGCCGGATACCGCGGGTCGTGCCAGCGACATTCGGGAGGATATCCGGGCTCGGGTTCGTCTGAGTTTCCCGGATTGGATTTGTCCTCCCCGACCAGTGCATATGCGGCACGGGGAAACTTGCCCGCCCAGTCGCCCAAATACATCTCCATCGCGATGCCGTATTGACGAAGATTGGCCCGACAGGTTGTTTGTCTGGCGTATTCCCTTGCTTTGCTCAATGCCGGCAGCAATATCCCCATCAATAGCGCTATGATAGCAATTACGACCAATAGCTCGATAAGTGTAAAAGCACTTTGTTTTGCCATCACATATGCCTCATCTTGATGTTTCTGCGGACAATGCGGGGTATGTTAGTCTAATCGGAAGCGTATTACCCCGGCTTAGTATCTTGGGCGAGTTTGCGAATCCGACGCCCGATTCCTTATTTAATTAGATGCAGCGATACGGCTATTATAGCAGGTTTTTCGCCGGATGGAAGGATTTTCTGCGTCCAAATCCCGCTTCTTTGGCCCTGATTGCTTTATTTGCGAAGCAGTTTAATTGATTATTTCAGAATGGGATAATGTATCTTTGGCTTTGATACCTTGACCCACGGTAGCTCTTCGAATGTCAGCGTCTCGTTGCAGTCGTAGATTTCCCGGTTTGTCCGCCAGCCGGGCGTGCCCCACGCCATAAACCACGTCCACCTCGGCTGTTCGCGGAGTGTATCCGGCCCCGGCAGGGCTCCAACTTCGCCAAGGGCTATCGGTTTATCGCCCGCCAGCGCCAGAAGCTGTTCGTAATCGTCCTCGCTGAAGGCGTTTCGATAAACGTCCGCCGCCAGGATATCAACCACGTCGTCGCCCGGATAGCATACTTCATACGGCGCCACGTTTTCCCGGATTTCGTTGGCGTTATATACCCATATCAGGTTGTTGAGCTTGTGAAAATTCACCAACCGGTCGAAAAGCATTCGATACAGTTTTTTGTAGCCGTTGTCGCCTTCTTTTTTGCCCCACCAGAACCACTCGCCGTTCATTTCATGATAAGGCCGCCATAATACAGCCACGTCGGCGTATTCGAGCTGTTTCAGGAAGAACGCGATTACGTCCACCTGCGATTTCCACCGCTCATTTACCTCGGTCCCCGGAGTAATCAAATCCTGCCACTGTTCGTCCGTAAGCTCGCCCTGTATCGATTCCCTGAAAGTTACCGGCTCTTCTTCGATGGGCCGAACCGCGTGCCACATAATCGTTATGATAAAACCATCGTGGTATCTGCGAATGGCCTCGTCGACTATCTGCTGTCGATAGTTAATCCCGTCCCATGTGCCCGGCGGGCTGAATCCGAAATCATAGCCAAGCAGTGCAGGGTAATGCCCCGTCACTTTTTCCACTGTAGCCGGCTGGGTCGCGCTGACAAGCGGTGCGCAGTGCTGGCCGACTAAAGTGTACCTGCCCGAAATGCTGTATATGTATTCCAACAGCTTGACTGCCTCGGGCGAGGCATTCGGCGTTACCGGCCTTTTCGCGACGGCGGCAGGCGGTTTTGCCGGCGGTTGTTCTTTTACGGCTTTCGGCGCCAGCTCGGCTTCGCCGGCGCAGCCGAGGAGCGTCGATGAGCATATATACAATGCGCCCACAACTAAACGAAAAGCAAGTTGCTTCGGAATCATCCTTCCTTTTCTCCTGAAAATAATTATTCGCCTTAGTATTCCTTCATCAGCTCTAACATCTTACGGTCGAGCTTGTGCCCCTTATAATCTTCGTATTGGACGTCGGGCCTTTCGCTGTCGAGCACGCCGAAGCTGCCCTTCAGATTCCACATCGAGTACCCCCACCCGACCTCCTTCCAAAGCGACAGCAAATCCTTCATCCACGCCAGCGCGACGTTGTGCGGCGTCTTGTTATAGCAGCCCCATTCGCCGACGTGCACCGGTACGCCCATTTTCACAAGCGGCATCCAGGTATCAATCAGCTTCGCCTTCAGCGCCGCCTTGTCCCATACCTTCCCGTCGTCGCCTTTCAATGGCCAGGTCGGCTCGCCCGATGATTCGAACGAGCTTTCGGGTACCCAGCCCGCCGTATAATGGCTGACGCTCATCGGGTCATACCCGCGTGTGCTCTGTACTACGCCCAAATCGGCGATTCCGAATATCGGCGTCCTGCCCACGTCTTTTCCGTCGGCCACAATCAGCCGGGCAGGGTCCTCCTCGCGGATTGCATTGACAAGCGCGGTAACAACCTCGACGTGGCGGGTCTCTTCCTTCGTGTGGGGCGGCTCATTTATCAAATCGAAGCTCAGCTCGGTGCTCGGCCTGCCTTTGTATCTCTTCGCGAACATCTTCCAGTGATATATCGCCCCGTCGAGCGCCTTTTGCATATTTTCAGGCGTATCGTCGTATAAATCCACCGGCTCTAAATCCCTGCCGTTTATACAGTAGCCCGGTATTCGATGCAGGTTGAGATTTATATGAATCTTGTGTTGCTTGCCCATCTCCACGACTTCATCGATATCTTTGAGCACGTCCTCGTCAATCTTGAACCAGTCATCTTTTGACGCCCAGTTCCAGTATGACATCGGTATCCGGGCGAAATCGAATCCCCACTTGCCCATTATCTCGAAATCTTCCTCCTCGAATTTGCGCCTCGGCCCTCGCGTCCCGAATTTCGCCAGAAGATTGAAGCCCCTGTAGCGAGGGAATTGAAGTTTTGGTTTTTCCGATGATACAATCGCTTCTGCCAGCGTTCCCGAAAGCGACGTAGCCACAATTGCCCCGCCTGCCTTCAAAAAATCGCGTCTGTCCATACTGCGTCCTCCACCTGTTATTATTCATTTTATTGGCCGTCTGCGAGATAAGAATACCATTGTTTGCCGTATTCTCAAAGTCAAAATCCCTGCCCGGCTGTGCCCCAGCAGTGATTTTTCGGAAAATGTATTCTATAAAAGTTATTGACATTAATTGACTCGCCCGGTATTATGGCTTTGCAGTAGTTTGGAAAAAAAACTACCCGTAGTGAGCAACTTGACTGGGTAGTTTCGAAGGGTCGAACTACTGGCAATGTCGAAGGCAAAAATCATAGTTTGTATTCCTGCTCGTTACGGCTCAACAAGATTTCCCGCAAAGGTTCTCGCCAAAGATACCGGCAAATTCCTCATCCAGCATACATACGAATGTGCCTGTCAGGCGAAGCTGCCCGAAAAGGTCATCATCGCAGCAGACGATGAGCGAATTGCCGAGGCCTGCGCTTCATTCGGCGCCGAATGCATAATGACCAGCCCCGATTGCGAAAGCGGCACCGACCGCATCGCCGAAGCAATTAAAAAACTGAACGCTGAACGCTGTCCGCTGAACGCTGACGACATCGTCGTAAACCTGCAGGCCGACGAACCTGAAATCGAACCAGAAAATATCGATGCCGTCGCTAAATTACTGCTCGATAATCCCGATTACTCGATGGCGACCCTGGCCGCCGAATTCGAAACAGATGCTCAAATCGCCGACCCCAACATCGTAAAAGTAGTCGTTACGAGTCACGGCAAAGCCATATACTTTTCGCGTTCGGTGATTCCATACGACCGTGAGCTCGGTGGCATCGGCCCGAAGTCGCACTACCTCCGTCATCTCGGAATATACGCCTATCGCAGGGATTTTTTGCTGAAAATCACGAAGCTTTCTCAGACTCCGCTTGAAAAAATCGAAAAGTTAGAGCAGTTGCGGGCCATTGAGAACGGTTTCGATATACTCGTCGCCAAGGTCGCGCACACCTGCCCCGGCGTCGACACCCCGGCCCAATACGCCGAATTTGTGAAAAGGTATAGCCACAGAGGAGACAAGTAATTTTTAGCCACTCCCGAAGGGACGCCTTCGGCGAGAGCACACAGAGGACACAGAGAAAACAGAGGGAAATTGAAAAAATGAAGTTCGTGATTTTTTGGATCTTAATACCTATACCTTTTTTCTTTATGCAAATTGCTCTGGATTTTTCAGAATGTGCAAAATATAGGAGTCACAAAGTAAACAATATTATTTTTATATTGTTAACTTGGGTTCTTTTCCTTTTTAGTATTTGGCTGGTTTTCTATCTTTTCGCCGATTGGCCGATATGGGCAAAAGTCCTCTCTTGTTTGGTAGGTTATGTTATTGGCCGGATAATATTTAGGGCTACCTTTAGGCAAATAACATCGAAATATAAAGAAAAGTATAAATAAAAAATTTCTCTGTGTGCTCTGTGACCTCTGTGGCTTATAAAAAGGTTTTATGAATCTCTGTGGCATTTAACAGTGTAATCTGTGAAATCTGTGGTTAAGAAATTATAAGTAATCTCTGTGGCAGAAAAAGGATTGAATATGACTAAGGACAGTGAATTATTGGCGTCAGTCAGCAAAATATCAACGGACAGCGAATTCTTTTCGCCAATGCCTGCGGGCTATAAGCCGGGCAAAAGCAAATACGTCTTCGTTATGGGCACCGTGATGAGCGGCTTAGGCAAGGGTATCTTCTCGTCGTGCCTGGCGAAGCTTATGCAGGATAAAGGGCTTAAAGTTACACCCATCAAGCTCGAAGGTTATCTCAATATCGATTCAGGCACGCTCAATCCCTTCCGTCACGGCGAGGTCTTTGTCCTCGATGACGGTATGGAATGCGATATGGATTTGGGCACATATGAGCGTATGCTCGACCAGGATTTGAGCGGGGCGAACTTCTGCACTTCGGGCCAGATTTTCAGCAGCGTCTTGAATAAGGAACGGCACGGCGATTATCTGGGGCGCGATGTGCAGATGATTCCGCACGTTACCGGCGAGGTGAAATTACGCCTCCGCGAGCTTGCTATGAAATCCAATGCCGACGTCGTCTTCGTCGAGATAGGCGGCACAGTCGGCGACCTCGAAAACGCCTACTTCATCGAGGCGATGCGCGAGCTTGCCTACGAAGAGGGCCCAAATAGCTCCTGTTTCGTCGCGCTGACCTATATCCTCGAACCGAAAACCCTCGGCGAACAAAAATCCAAAGCCGCCCAATTAGGCATAAAGCAACTGATGCAGTTGGGCGTCCAGCCCGATATCATCGCCTGCCGGGCCTCTAACCCCGTCACAGAGACCGTCCGTCAGAAAATCAGCGTCTATAGCAATGTCCCCTTCAGCAGGGTTATTTCATTACCCGATTCCGCCAGTATTTATACGATTCCCGCGATGCTGCGCGACCGCGGCCTTGATTTCGAGGTGGCACGCCTGTTGAAAATCGAGGACCGTCTCAGTTTGCGGCACGAGCGAAAGGCCTGGGCGCACTGGTCCGATTTCACCGATAAAATCGAATCCGCTCAAAAACCCGTCGCTATTGCCGTAACCGGCAAATACACCTCCGTCCGCGACAGCTACGCCTCGATAATCAACGCCCTCGAACACGCCGGCATCGCGCTGGGTGCGAAAATACATATCAAATGGATTGATACCACCGATTCCAGCGATGAGACCACGCCTGCTGAATTTGCCGATGTCGATGGCGTAATTGTCCCCGGCGGCTTCGGCACACGTGGAGCGGAAGGTAAAATCGCCTGCGTCAAATTCGCCCGCGAAAACAATGTACCCTATCTCGGCATTTGCTTCGGCTTCCAGATGGCCGTCGTCGAATTTGCCCGAAACGTCTGCGGTTTGTCCGACGCTAATAGCACCGAAATCGAGCCGAAGTGCACCGAGCCGGTTATTGACGTGTTACCTGAGCAGTTGAAAATCGAGGGCCTCGGCGGCAATATGCGCCTCGGCGGTCACGATATCGAATTAAAACCCGATACCCTCGCCTGGCGACTCTTCGCCAGGGCACGCACCGTCCGGATGCGTTTCAGGCATCGCTACGAAGTTTCCCCGCCTCATATCGAAACTCTCGAAAAAGCCGGCCTCGTCTTTTCCGGAAAGGCGCCCAATCAGCCCATTATGCAGATTCTCGAATTGCCGCATCACCCCTATTTCATTGGCACGCAGGCCCATCCCTGTTTGACTTCTCGTCCGTTGCGTCCCCAGCCGATGTTCGTCGGCCTTGTCGCAGCCGCACTTCAGAAATGCTATCCCGACTCCGGCTCACCCGATGCCGTCACCGCCGTAAGCAAGCTCTGCACCTGAAGGTTCTGCTGATTATTGCACTGACATCGGCTCTTCTTTATTTGCCTCTGGTGCTTTTTCAATCGCCGCCGGCATTTTGCCTGCTTCTTTTAATTTCGCCAATTCCCCCTTAAGCCGCTCAATCTCCGCCTTCATTTTCGCATTCTGCTCGAGCGCAGCGGTAAGCACCGCATCGACCTGTTCTTTCATTCCCTTATCCGCCCTGTCCTGCCACATCTGCTTTTGCTGCTCGCACTTACTGAGCTGCTCGGTCAGTGTCTTTATCTGTGACTGAAGTTGCTGTATTGCTATGTCATTTTTTTGCTTGTCGATATCCATTTGCGCCCGCAGCTGCCTGTTTTCTTCCGCTATAAGCTGATGTATCCGCACCTGCGAACTCTCCTGCTCTCCGCAGCCCACCATAAACGCAGCAATCATCACCACTCCCGCAGCCGCTGTCACAAAACCTTTTACTTTCATCTCTGTCATCCTCATATAATCATGTTATCGCTTTAAAATTCAACACTCAGCAATATATCGAAATCACTTTCGCTGTCAAGCCGGCTGTGCTACTTAAATAGCACCGCCAGCTTTTTCCTTTGCCCCGCCTTTATCTCCTTTTGCTCCGTCCACACCGCCAGTTCAAGGCTCTTCCTGCACCCGCAATTGGCGTCACCGAGTTCCCTCTTATCGCTCAGCACCGCCTCAATCAATTTGAGGCAGTTATCGCTCGCACGCCGCAGATTGGCGATTATCTCCTTCAGCAGCCACTGCTTGTCCGCGTGTTTCTTCTGCGGCCGCCAGCAGTCATAATCGCTCACCAGCGCAACCAGCGAATAGCACATCTGCGCCTCTCTCGCCAGTTTCGCCTCCGGCATCGCCGTCATCCCGACCAAATCACCGCCCCATTTTCGGTGCATCAGCGATTCGGCTCTTGTCGAAAATTGCGGCCCCTCGATGCACACGTATGTCCCCTGTTTGTGCGTTTTTACCTTCAGCTTGGCGGCCCTGGCCGCGATGGTCCGGCTCAATCTTCCGCAGACCGGCTGTGCCATCTCGCAATGCACCACGCCGAACTCGCCGAAGAAGCTGTTTTGTCGCCAGACGGTTTTGTCGATGAACTGGTCCACGATGACAAGCTCGCCCGGCTTGATTTTTTCCCGTAGCGAGCCAACCGCCGCCGTCGCTATCACCGTCTTGGCTCCCAGCTTCTTCAGCGCGAATATGTTCGCCGCGTAGGGCACCTCCGTCGGCGAGAATTTATGTCCCCGCCCGTGACGATTGACGACCGCCACACGCCTCGCCCCGATTTTGCCTAACATTATCCTCCCGCTCGGCTTGCCGAATGGCGTCTCGATGCTGCGATAACTCACGTCCTTTATTCTGTCCCCTACCGCCTCTTCCAGCCCGCTGCCGCCTATCAAACCAATCAATTCTTCCGCCACGCCTTTTTCTCCTTATAAACCTCTTTTGCCAATAATATAGTCACTATCCCCCGTCCTGACAAGTGCCTCCTTTCAATCCCTGCCCGCATTCGGTAAAATGATATCGCAATGTCTCTCGCTGAATCGATAAAACAAAAGGCGCTCGAAATCGGCTTCGACCTCGTCGGCATAACCGATGCCGCTCCCATCGATAATGAAAATATAAATCACCTCACCGATTCGCTTCGCTCCGGCTTCATGGGCCGAATGACCTGGATGCAAAAAAATCTCGAAAAGCGTACAAACCCTGCAAAGCTCCTTCCCGGCGCAAAATCCGTAATCGTCGTCGGCCTAAATTACAAACCTCCCTCGTCCTCCGTCCTCTGTCCTCCGGCCTCCGTCGTTCCTCTCGGCTCCGTCACCCACTATGCTCAATATGAGGACTATCACACGTTTATTAAAAAATTATTACGCGAGCTTGCCGGTTATATAGCCGATTCCGCCGGCTCGGATTTCGAGTTCAAAATCTGCGTCGATTCTGCCCCATTACTGGAACGCGCCTTGGCCGTCCGTGCAGGACTCGGCTTCATCGGAAAAAACCATATGCTTATCAACCCTCAACTCGGTCCCCAAATACTCCTCGGCGAACTCCTCACAACCCTCGAACTCGAAACAGAAAAAATCGACCCTGACTCTGGCGATAATGGTTGCCATTCCTGCGAACGCTGCACCGCCGCCTGCCCCACGGGCGCACTAAGACCCGATGGCCGATTCGATGCGACCAAGTGTATCAGTTATCTCACAATCGAATATAAGGACAATATCCCTTCTGAGTTCGCTTCTAAAATAGGCCGGCGGCTCTTCGGCTGCTGCGAATGCCTCCTCGCCTGTCCCTATCAGCAAAATGCGCCGTCTTGTGCAAATAAGGATTTTAAGTTTTACACCGAACGTGGCGAACTGAATTTGAATGAAATTCTCGCTCTAACCGAGGACCAGTTCAATTCCCGCTTCGCCGATTCACCCATCCTGCGTCCCGGCCTGACCCATCTCAAAAATACCGCCCGCCTTCTGCTTTCGCTTCTTCCGGGAAGTTAAGTCTCGCGAATTCTCCGTGATATTTCTTCGCTCCCGCGTCGTACGCCTTCGCCGCCTCTATTTCGCAGTCGTAATAGCCGAGAAACATCGCCTTCCCGTAATATTTCGTTCTTGCGCACCATCGCTTTTTCGACTTTACAAAGCACACCCCCACATATTTCGACGTCCCTCTCCCTTTGATGGGCCGGTTGCAGCAGTTTTGCGAATGTGTCGCCAGTCGCAGGTTTGCCCGACGGTCATCTAATCCCTTATTATTGATATGGTCCACTACTAATCCCTTGGGCGCGTTCATTATTTCCCTGTGCAGGTAAACCGTCTTGATTCGCCCGTATTTCTTTTCCCTCAGTATCCTCGCCGCGTATTTATGTTTCTCATCCCCCACAATGCTCCATTTATACTTACTCAGCCGCCGGTAGTCTCCCTCATCGACGATTGCCCATTCCCCATCGCCGACGTATATTCTCCTAAACGTGTACCCGTATTTCATTCGCCGATAAATCATAATCGGCCGACTAATCACCTTATCCACCCATTCTGCTATCCCGATTGTCAAATTAACCTTCATACATTCCCCACCCTTCATAATTTTCTCCCCAGTCCCCGAGTGTCTGCTTACTTGGCAGGCATCAGGGGATCCATTTTCTCAACTCTCAACCTGTAACTTGTAACCTGCACCTAGCATCCAGCATCAAGTATCCAGCATCCAGCAACCTGTAACTTGTAACTTGTAACCTGTAACCTGAAACTTTCAGCTTTTAACCTGTAACCATCTTTTCTCCTTTCTCCACTCTCAACTTTCAACTATCTACTTTCTCGCGAAGCCCCTTTGGCTTCGCGCGTCCCTCTACCCCATGACGCGTCAGTTTGTCATTCCCGCGCAGGCGGGAATCCAGTTCCCAACAGACCCTTCGACTGTGCTCAGGGTTCGCGCCATGTGAAGCAACCACAAAGTTGCTCCTCTACCCCATGGCGCGAACTTGCGCGTTTGTGTCGAAAATTCGTGTTTTGGAGCACCCCCGAAATGCACTTAAGTGCTTGTGTGGCAGGGAATAAAAAAAATTTTAAAAAGTTGGCTTTTCCCCCAAAAGCGCTTGCGCGCTTGCGCTAAACAAATGTTTTAAACATTTGTTTTAAACATTTGTATAACTTCGCTTCGATGCTCTCCTATCCCACTGTAAATTCAGGCCTTACAGAATTTTATTATTTTTAAAAAATATTTTCGTCGTTTTCCTTATCATTTAGCCCCCGGCACTGCCGGGGGTCATTAAAAAATACCGCCGCAAGACCTCCTTATCGTTTAGCCCTCAGCTCTGCTGGGGGTCATTTAAGGGTCATTCCCGCATACGCGGGAATCTATAAAAAATACCGCCTCTAGGCCTCCTTATAAACTTAGCCCCTCAATTTATTGAGGGGTACGCCGAAGGCGAGTGGCAGGGTTGTTGTTTTTATAGTTAGCCCCCAGGCTTGCCCTGGGGGTTTTTGTATTGTTGAGCGCCAGCGAAATCCGCCATTCGTTTGGCG
>CAYLYB010000031.1:0-23097 GCA_964387605.1 uncultured Pirellulales bacterium
GCATTCGGGGGGGCAGCGCGAAGACTACGATTCAATCGAAGGCACTATCGAAGGGGTTGGGGGGGTCGAATGCAAGGACGGCCAGCGCGAGAGCTGGGATTATATGTGGAGTCTGTTCGACTCATACGATTACGGCAATCCGATGGATGCAACAGACTATGCGGAGTTTGCCCAGCATGTTGATGTTGCACAGTTTTGTGACTATATCATATACAACACTTTTGTGACAAACTGGGACTGGGGTTCAAAGAACTGGTACGCCGGTAGTCTTCGCGACCCATGCAATGTTAATGGCCCGCCCCTCGACAAATGGACCTTCTACACCTGGGATGCTGAGATTTCTATGTGGGAGCATACACAGTTTCATAAATTCCCCTTTGGCGACAACTATTACGACAAGGGCCCCGGGCTGATGCACAATGCCCTGCATAATAATCCTGTTTATAATCAGCTGCTGGGCGACCGTGTCCATAAGCTTTTATTAAATAACGGAGCCCTCTCTACTCAAAGGAATATCGACCGTTACGATGCCCGTGCAGAGCAGATTGAGGATGCCATAATTGGTGAATCCGCTCGCTGGGGCGATTTTATACAGGATTTCAAGGACGGCGGTATCCCTGTTTTAACGCCCGCTATTTGGGATAATGAGCGAGACAGGATGATAAATCCCGCCCATCCAATCGAGGAGGGCTGGATTGGTCCGTTTTTACCCAACCGCACAAACTGGCTGATTAGTAATGGTTATCCGTCACGCGGATTCTATCCGAGTGTTACTGCGCCAGCCTTCAGCCAGCACGGCGGTGAAATTGCAGCCGGTGGCAGCGTCACTATCACGGGAGGCGGAACAATTAAATATACCACCGACGGCTCAGAACCTGCCGATTACGGCACGACCATTTCGACCGGCTCATCCGTTACTATCAATCATTCGCTCACGCTAAAAGCAAGGGCTGATTACGGCGGAAGCGGCTGGAGTGCACTCAATGAAGCGACTTTCGCGGTCGGCTCCATCGTCGACGATTTGAGAATTACCGAGATTATGTATCACCCGGCTGATACCAACGACCCCAATAATGAGTTTATCGAACTGAAGAATATCGGCTCAGGCAACCTGAATCTCAACCTCGTCAAATTCATCGAGGGAGTCAGCTTTACGTTCCCGAATATGACGCTGCCTGCGGGCCAATATGTTTTGGTGGTGAAAAACCAGCCGGCTTTCGAGGATAAATACGGCACAGGGCTCAATATCGCAGGCGAATATACAGGGCCTTTTACAGGAATACTTTCGAATGCCGGCGAGCGAATCCGCCTCGAAGACGCAATAGGCAGAACGATTCTTGACTTTAGCTATGGAGACGGCTGGCGAAGAATAACAGATGGCGGCGGCTTCTCGCTCAATATCTTTGATGAGAACGCAGACCCCGTCTCCTGGGACGACAAGGCAAACTGGTGCGCGAGTGAATATCCCGACGGCACACCAGGCGCTGCTGACGCCGGCCTGTTAAAAGAACACTCTATAGCTTTCAATGAAATTCTGGCTCATTCAGATGCCTGGCCCGGCGACTGGATTGAGATGAAAAACACGACAGGCGGCTCCATAAATATGGGCGGCTGGTATCTAAGCGACGACGAGGATGACCTGCTCAAATACCGAATTGCTGCGGGAACCATACTCGGCCCCGGCGATTATCTGCTTTTAAGCTCGGATGCCAATTTCGGACCTGTCGCTACCGACACTGGTAAGATTACCGCTTTCGCGCTAAGTGAATACGGCGAGACGGTCTATCTTACTTCCAGCGACGGCAGTCAACTTACCGGCTACAGGGAGCAGGAAGATTTCGATGCCTCCGAAACCGGCGTTGCCTTCGGGCGATACCAAAAGAGCACAGGGACATACAACTTCGTTACTATGAGCTCGAATACGCCGGCCGCCGGCAACGCCTATCCGAAGGTCGGGCCGATTGTCATAAACGAGATTATGTATAATCCTGTTTCGGGCGGGCAGAATGAGGAATATATCGAATTGCATAACATCACCGGCGCCACCGTGAATCTTTTCGATTCCAATGGTGTGCCGTGGAAATTCACAGACGGTATAAAATTTACCTTCCCGCCGGCAACGACAATTCCTGCCAATGGGTATTTGCTCGTGGTAAAAACCTCGCCGGCATACTTCGAGACGATGTACTCGGTGCCGGGAGGCGTTACTATCCTCGGGCCATACGCCGGCTGGCTAAGCAATTCGGGCGAAAAGCTGGAACTTGCCAAACCCGGCGATATTGATGAACTGGGCAAACAGCATTATATCCGTGTGGACAGGGTTGATTATAGCGACGGCTCGCACCCCGCCGGTTCGGACCCCTGGCCGACTCAGCCGGATGGCGGCGATAAATCGCTTGGCCGAGTAATGGCCTCCGATTACGGAAATGACCCGGTGAATTGGGAAGCAGCAACGCCATCGCCAGGAGCGGCCAATCCCTGAACTGTTATAGGGTATTAGTGTAGCTGATTAAGTAACATATTGAAAAAACTGAAGTTACGGCGATATAAATGAGGCGAATTGGGGTTTTTGATAATGTTTAGATGCTTGTTTTTGCCCTAAAAAGCGGGTAGAAGGGCATTGACTTTTGCTTTTTAAAATGTTAGAATAACGTTAAGGTGTTAAGATAGGCAAGTATTTGGGTTTATAACATTTAGGCATTATATAAAAACCGGAGCATGGAAAGCGTTTTTTGGCTTTACTATCTTGACGTATAAAAACGCCTTGTTAACATTAAAGGATTGAACCTGATGGGGAGGGCTTGAAATGTCAGGGGGTTTGTTAGAGAATATTGCTGGAAGGGATTCCACACGGCACAGTCAGCATGGCAGTTTTCTGCCTGCGGGTTCTGCTGCCCTGGCACTCGACGGCACACTGCGCTGTCGATTTGAGATGAAGTATCAAATCAGCGAGTCGAAAGCGGCGGAAGTCGAGCGTTTTATCCAGCCCTATCTTCATCCTGACCGTTACTGCAAACTCCAGCCGAGCGGGAATTACCCGATTGTGAGTTTGTATTTTGATTCGTCAAATCTGAAGCTTTGCCGCGAAAGTATGACGGGCAGGAAGAACCGTTTTAAGCTTCGCATCCGTGGGTACAGCGATGATCCGTCTTATCCAAAATTTTTCGAGATTAAGCGCCGTCTCAATACAGTCATTGTAAAAGACAGGCAGCGTGTAATGCATCGTGACGTGGAGAGATTGCTTTCGGGAGGGTCATTACCACCCCAGTATTACAGCACAGAGCAGGAATCGCTGAAACAGTTTCTTCTTTATAAGCAATATATAAACGCCCGTCCCATCGTTCTTATTAGATATATTCGCAAGGCATATGAGGACGATTCCGAGAATCGCGTTCGAGTGACATTTGACCGTAAACTTAGTTATAAAATGACCGAAAAACCCAACGTGGCCCTGAGCGGTACGGGCTGGCAGCGGCATCCGATAAACGATGTTGTTCTGGAAATAAAATTTACCTCTCGTTTTCCAGCCTGGCTTACCCGGATGGTAAAATGTCTGGAACTGCAGCAATGGTCCTTTTCAAAATACGTTCACTGTATTGAAAACGCCTCATTAAGGAAATTCTGTTCATCGGGAATATATGGAATCGATTGGGATTGACAAAATCTGGAGTGCGCTTGAGCAAACGTCGACGGCAGGGGGGATGTTTGCACCTCAAACCGTTCTTCTTTCGCTGTTGCTGGCGTTTGTATTGGGGCAGGTAATCGCGTGGGTATATTACTTCACTCACAGCGGGCTTTCTTACTCGCGCTCTTACGTGCAGTCTCTGATTCTAATAACCGTAGTCGTAGCCATGGTAATGGCGGTCATCGGCAATAACATAATTACAGCCGTCGGCCTTATGGGAGCGCTTGCACTGATAAGGTTCCGCAACGTCATCAAAGATACGCGCGATGTTGCTTTTATATTCTGTTCTCTTGTAGTAGGTATGGCGGCCGGCTCTCAGCGCTATCTTACGGCCGTAATAGGGACGATAGTTTTGTGCCTGATAGCCATTTACCTTCATATCACCAACTTCGGTATGCACGAGCCGCACAACGCCTTTTTGCGATTCAGTCTGAAAGGGCATATCGGCTCGGATCATCCGATACCGGCCATCCTGAAAAGGTTCTGTGGTAATTTCATACTGATTTCCGCGCAGGACAGCGGCTTCGGCAGCGCGATGGTCGAGTACGCTTACCAGTTAATGGTCAGAAACGCCGACAAGAACGAGCAAATGCTCGGTGAAATACAAAAAGTCGAAGGTATTGAGAATATCAGCATGACTATGCAGGAGCAGTTGCTTGAGGTATGATGAAAAGCCCGCAAGATAAAAAATTCAGGTCCGGCAGTATTCGCACGCATATTCTCCCATTGATTATATGGCTTGTGGCGATTGCGGGAGTTGCAATGTTATTTTTAAGGGGCACGAAGCGTTTTGAGGTTGTCGGGATAGCCCAGGGCCAGATATCTCAGGTATGCTCACCAGTCGACGGCCGGCTGAAAAACGTTTATGTGCGTTTGTTCGACGAAGTCGCCAAAGACCAGGTTGTTGCGGCGCTTGACGACGAATTGATTACCGCCCAGATAGTTACGGTTTCCGCTACCGCCGAGCACCTTCGCTCGCAGATAATTCCCATGCAGCAGCAGCTAACGGCCGATATGACCGACCGTGAACTCGACAGGACCGAGCAGCAAAGAAGATTCGCCGTTGATGTTGAAAGGGCCAGGATTGATATACTTGCACTTAAGGCCCAGATTGCCACCGACCGTGTTACTCTTGAGGACCTTGCTGCGGAAGTGAAGATTGCCGGCGACCTGCTTAAGAAAGATGCAATCGCGCCGTATGAGATGGAAAAGGCCCAGGTGCTTTATGAGGCGGTCGCGAAAAAGGTGATAGAAACCGAAAACCAGCTTGTTCATGAGGAAGAAAATCTGAAAAACGCTCAGCTTCGCCAGGACATCTTTGCCGCCCAGACTCCGTTGAATCCTTCTGTCGACGCGGCTCTTGATGCTATCCGCAAAGAGGCGACTATACAGGAAAAACTAATTGAACAGCTTAAAATCCAGCGTAATGAACTTATCATTACTGCCCCTATAAATGGCGTTGTAGTCCAGATTTTAGGAAGGACAAACGATGTCGCCTTACGCAGAGCCGGCGAAGGCACTTTGCATAAATCAGGCGAGGTCGTTCTGGCCGGTCAGCCGATAATGGTTATTGCCCAGGGCAGGCCGAAGGAGATTATTGCCTACGCTGGCGAAAGACAAATGGATGAAATTACTCCGGGGATTAAGGTAGAGCTGGTGAAAAGGACCGTGCCGGCACAGTTTGCACAGTCAGAAGTGACTTTCGTCGGGCCTGTTGTGGAGCAGTTGCCGCAGCGTTTGTGGCAGAATCCGAATATTCCTCAGTGGGGCCTGCCGTTTCTCGTAAAGGTTCCTGATGGTATGGATTTGACGTCAGGCGAGGTAGTGGCAATTCGCCGGCTTTAGACGCTATGATGCCAGGGCGGGGTGAAATAACAGCATCAAATCGGAGGACGGTTAAGTTACTAATGCGTTTTTTTATTACATCGAATCTGTTTCTCTTGATACTGTGCGTTAGTATCACAGTAACGGGCTGTGCGGCACCCGACAGGGATAAGCTCAAGACGGAAATCGACGACCAGGTTTACAACATAATCGACGCCAAATGGGAGGACAGCTTCGGCAGCAAAGCCAACTACAAAGTCAGCGATGTGACCGGCGGTCCGGATGATATTAAAACATCGAGGACTCTTTCGAGAAAAGATACTACTTTGACTTTACCGCGGACCGTTTCAATTGCCACAGCTAACAACAGAGAATATCAGCTTGAAAAGGAACTCCTTTATCAAAAAGCGCTCGATTTAAGACTGGCAAGGCACGAATTCGAACCCTGGTTCTTCGGAACCGGCGAAGCCGGTTATTTAAAGGATGGCGCAGACGAGGCGGTCGAGGGTCAGGGCTCGCTGGGCGTTCAAAAGATGTTTGCCACAGGCGCTCAGATAGGATTAAACGTGAGTCTTGCCTGGATAGATGTTCTCACCGGCAACGCCGACGGCGGACTGTCGAGAATATTCTCCGCCACGATTGCCCAGCCATTGATGAGGGGCAGCGATAAGAGTATCGTCCTTGAAAATCTTACACAGGCCCAGCGTGATATGCTCTATCAAATCCGCTCGTTTAATCGTTATCGCAAGGCCTTTGTGGTTACAATTATTACACAGTATTACGAGGTCCTGCTGGCTTACGACGAGGCCCAAAACGCCCAAGCCAACTACAAAACGCTTGTTGATGTTTACGAGTGGGCGAAGAAGCTCGCCGATGTGGGCCGGCTGCCGTTATTCGAGCTTGACCAGGCCCGCCAGGATATGCTGACGGCTTCCGACGATTACATTGCCGCGCAAAAGATTTATGAACAGACCCTCGATGAATTAAAGATTACCCTTGGTTTGCCTACTGAAACCCCGCTGGCCCTTGACGTCGAAGAGCTTGAAATCTTGCGTGCCGCGGAAATGCCGATGCCGGGATTTTCGGAAGATGAGTCAATTGACGCAGCGCTCGGACGCCGGCTGGATTTCGCGAACGCTACTGATGCAATTGATGATTCGCAGCGAAAAATCCTGTTGGCGCTGGACAATATGCGAAGCGATTTGAAACTGGTCGCGACCACCGAAAATAAAGGCGGCGCAAGCGACCCTGTTACTCTGGGCAAAGCAAAAGATACTGCTTTTGTAGGTTTGCAGCTTGATTTAAATCTCGACACGGTAGCAGAGGAAAACGAATTTCGCAGCGCAATGCTTGTGCTGAATCAACAGAGGCGGGAATATGAGCGATTGATGGATACGATAGTCCTCGAGATTCGCCGGGCATATCGTGATATGGCAGAGGCCGCAGAAAGGTATAAAGTACAATCACAAGGCCTGCTTTTAGCGAAGCAGCGATTCGAGAACACGATGTCTCTTCTCGAATACGGCCGGGCAAATACCAGGGATGTCCTCGATGCCCGAAGAGACCTGCTCAGGGCACAAAATGCCACATCCGAGGCCCTTGTGAGCTACACGGTAGCGATGCTCGGTTTCTACCGCGATGCCGAAGTCCTGCAGGTCCGCCCGGACGGTATGTGGCAGTTATAAGCCCGCAAAATCCGCCCAAACACTCGAATTTCAACCCCGCATCTTAATACAATACTGTTTTCTGTTGAAGTTCTGCTGCTTTTTTGTTATAAGCAAAAGCTCTCTTTTTGATGGAAATCTTCATTGGCTGCGGCTTAAACCGGCAACCTTAAATTAAAGGAGAATATATCGTTATGACGGCAGAGCTATCACATCTTGACCGGCTGGAGAATCAGAGCATTTTTATCATCAGAGAGGCATATAGCCAGTTCAGAAACGTGGCAATGCTCTGGTCGATAGGTAAAGACTCGACGACCCTTCTCTGGCTCGTGCGAAAGGCCTTTTTCGGCAAAATCCCCTTCCCGGTAGTCCATATCGACACCACCTATAAATTCAAGGAAATATACGACTTCCGTGATAAATACGAGAAGGAATGGGGCCTTAATCTCATCGTCGCCAAAAACGAGGAGGCCATCAGCAAAGGGATGGGGCCGAAAAGCGGCAAATTTGTCTGCTGTAACGAGATGAAAACCGTCGCCCTGAAACAGGCCATCGCGAAGCACCGCTTCAAGGCGCTGTATCTTGGAATCCGCAGAGACGAGCACGGCATACGCGCAAAGGAACGGGTCTTCAGCCCGCGCGATGAGGATTTCGAATGGGACTATAAGAATCAGCCGCCCGAATTGTGGGACCAGTATAAGACAAAGGCCACCGAGGAAGAGCACCTCCGCGTTCACCCGCTGCTCGGCTGGCGCGAGCTTGACGTATGGGAATACGTCAAGAGAGAAAAACTACCCGTCGTCGAGCTTTACTTCGCCAAAAACGGCAAACGATTCCGAAGTATCGGCTGTCATACCTGCTGTATGCCCGTCGATTCCGACGCGGATACCATAGATAAAATCGTCGAGGAGCTGAAGACCTCGAAGGTTTCCGAAAGGAGCGGCAGGGCGCAGGACAAGGAAGACGATTATACGATGCAAAAACTACGCTCGCTCGGGTATATGTAACCGCCGGATAAACAAACAAGATTCACTTTCGAATATTACGAGGATTTGAAATGGATGTGCTTAGTTTCGTTATTGTTGGTCACGTTGACCACGGAAAATCGACCCTGATTGGCCGACTCCTTTACGATACCGATTCCCTCTCACCCGACAGAATCGAGGAAATGAAAAGGGCATCCGCGGGCAGGGGCAGAGAAACGGAATTCGCATACCTGCTCGACCATCTCGAAGAGGAACGAAAGCAGGGCATCACAATCGATACGACGCAGGTCTTTTTCAAATCCGACAAAAGACGCTACGTCATAATCGACGCCCCCGGCCACGTCGAATTCGTCAAGAATATGATTACCGGCGCCTCGCAGGCCGAAGCCGCTGTCCTCATAATTGACGTTGTCGAAGGCGTCAAGGAGCAAACCAAGAGGCATTCGTATATGCTCTCGCTGCTCGGCTTGAATCAAGTCATCGTTGTCCTGAATAAAATGGACCTGGTCGGCTTTTCGCAGGAACGTTACAACGAGGTTATGGCCGATGCCAAAAAATGGCTCAAGTCAATCAATATCGAAGCCCTTACCTATATGCCTATTTCAGCCATCAGGGGCGACAATATCGCGAAAAAATCGGAGAATATGGACTGGTATTCCGGCCCGTCGTTTCTTGAAATTCTCGATGAGCTAAAAAATCGGCTCTCCGAGCAGCATAAGCCCCTGATTTTACCGGTGCAGGATGTTTATAAAATCGACGAAAAGAGAATCAACGCGGGCAGGGTTGAAGCGGGCGTTGTAAATCAGGGCGAAGAAATAAAAATTCTGCCGAGCGGCCAGAAAACAAAAATCAAAACCATAGAGAAATTTTTATCCCAGCCGACAACCGCCGTTGCGAGCGAATGTATCGGCTTCACTACGGCTGATTCCGTTTTCCTCGACAGGGGCGACGTTGTTTGCCTGCCCGGCTCTGAGCCGGTGCTCACCGATGAAGTTCCTGCCAGTATCTTCTGGATGAGTAAACGCCAGCTCGATAAAGACGAAAAATTCATCATCCGCTGCGCTACCCAGGAGACCACTTGCAAAGTAGATACCATCAGCAAAAGAATCGACTCTTCAACGCTGCAGGTCATCGAGCAGGATGCGAAAGTTATCAAGAATCTCGAAGTGGCCGAGGTTGTCATCAAGACCAAAAAGCCGCTCGCCATAAAGGATTTTAACGACGTTCAGGAGCTTGGCCGGTTCGTCCTCGTCCGCGACGAGAACATCTGCGCCGGCGGAATTATCACCACCGTGGATTGAGTTATGGCTGATAAACAAAGAACGCTGATAATTGGACTGGACGGCGTCCCTTACGGGATGATAAAGGATTTGGCCGAAACCGGCGTTATGCCGAATACCGCCAAATTAATCTCCCAGTCGATTTTCACGAAGATGTCATCCTCTATACCTGAGGTTTCCTCCGTTGCGTGGTCGTCGATGATAACCGGCACGAATCCCGGCCGGCACGGCGTATTCGGCTTTATGGACCTGCAGCCCAATTCTTATAAAATGAAGTTTCCCAATTTCACCGACCTGAAAGAAAAGCCGTTCTGGGAGACCTGGCAGGGTAAATCAGTCATCGTAAATGTCCCCTCGACCTATCCCGTTCGCCCGATGAATGGCGTGATTATATCCGGCTTCGTCTCGCTCGATTTGGAAAAGGCCGTTTACCCCGCTTCGCTGGTCCCGCAGCTTCAGGGTATGGATTATCGACTCGATGCCAACTCCGAGCTTGCCCATCGTAATATGGACCTTTTCCTGCAGGATGTTGATAATACCCTCGCGGGACTAATCAAGGCGGGCCGATACCTCTGGGATTACACCGACTGGCAAAACTTTATGTTCACCTTCACCACAACCGACCGGCTCCTGCATTTCCTCTGGGACGCCTTCGAACAAAAAGACCACAAGTATCGATACGTCTTCCTCGAGCATTTCAGAAGAATCGATAAGGCAATCGGCGAAATGACGGGTAAAATCACCGACCGTGATTTGCTCGTTATGCTCTCGGACCACGGCTTTGAACGCCTCGATTATGATGTATATCTCAATCGCCTCCTGATGCAGGAGGGCTTGCTGCAATTCAAAGATGGCGAGGACCCAGCGCTGCCGAATATTTGTTACGGCACAAAGGCCTTCGCGATGGAGCCGGCGAGATTCTATGTGAACTACAAGGGTAAATATCCCTGCGGCTCGGTCGAGCCGGACCAGGGCGAGGAAGTTCTGTCGCAAATCCAGCCGATTCTTGAGTCCTTCCAAATAGACGGCAAAAAAGTAATAAGGGATATCTACAGAAAAGAAGACCTCTACTCCGGCCCCTGTATGGATATCGCGCCCGATTTGATTTGCGTCGGCCAACAGCACTTCAATCTTAGGGCCAGCTTAAAAGTCGATAAGCTCTACGACAAACCCGTCTTCACCGGCAAGCATACGCAGGATACAGCGTTTTTGCTTGTAAAAGGACCGGTCGATGCGAAAACTGTCCCCGCGGTTCCAACGGTTGCGGATGTGAAGGGTATTATCGAGGCAAACAAAAACGGGGCGTAATATGCCCCGTTTCGTTAATTCCTTTTAATCGGCCTGCGATTACAAGCTGAAACGCTGTCAGCTTAATTCTTTATCTTCAGGCAGTCCTTCCTGAAGCAGCACTCCATAAATGGGCACTGGCCATTGCTCGTGCCGTAGCAGGCGTTAAATCCTTCGGCTCTCTGAATCGCATGAATGAGTTCCGTCTTCTTCATACTTCCCGAGTCAATTCCGAAGTCCCTGGCTTTCGCCTTTATCTGAGCCATTGTCATTTGTTTCTCAGCTACTTTCACCGGACTCATTTTTTTCTCCTATTCATTGTGTGGTTGTTTGGAATTTCGCCCACGTGGCCCTTTTGCCGGTCCCAGCTATGCGTGAGCAGGTTTAATAATACTATTTCGGCTATTTTACTTTCCCGCATTACTCTGTTTCTGATAAAGAACACATTGTTTTAAAAACTTTTAATACCAGTTAAGGTAAAAAGAACATTTTAGGACTTTGGCTGCGATATCTTTTCAAGGCGATTGGCAGAATGTTTCGTATACCGCATGTATCTGAAAAGTTTATCCGTGTTGACTGGCTCTTATTGTTATTATCTCTGAGACCTCTTTGCTTCATCATGTAATGTTGAGGACCGATTAAATTCTTACTTTACTTTCGGTCAGGACGACCTCCACACTCCAGCGGGCGACGAAGTGGGTGCCTCTGCGACAGGCCTTGCCGTAGGGATATTCTTTTTATCTTTCGGCTGATTTCTATGTTCGAATCCTTTGAATACGAATGCAATTACAAGGTATATTACCCACGCCGCTATAAAACCGGCGACACAGAATGCGATAAGATTGAGCGGCAGGTAAACCGGATTGCTGAATAACGGCAGATGAACGGGCCTGTCATAATGCCGGTTGATTATGTAACCGTTTTGAAATGCGAACGCACCACCGAGTGCAGCCGTGAATAATGATGCAAAAATCGTTACTCTCCTGAGTCCCTTGAGAATATTAAAATGTCCTTTTTTGGCCGATTCCGACTGGAGCTCTCGTATTTTTGCCTTTAACGCCGTCAGTTCCTTCTCGATTTTTTCTTTCGAAGCAATCTCCATATCCAGTTGAGTTTGTGCCTTGCGCTTCGCCCGCATTTCCTCTCTTACCTGGTTCGACGCCTCGGTTCTCGCTTTGGTTTCCGCTTCTAATTGCACGGCTAATTTTGCCTTTTCCTCAGCTTCGTTTTGGGCTTCTGTTATTGCCGATTCCTGCTCCTTCAATTTCTTTTCAAGTTCACTATTGGCGAGTTCGACTTCCTGCAGTTTGGCTTTTAACCGTTCGCTGTCCTCGGCTATTTCTTTGAGTTTCTCCTCGAATTTCGCAAGCTCTTGTGCCTTCGTTTCTATCTGCTCTTGCGTTTTGGTATTTGCTTCGGTTTCTTCCTGTAATTTCAATTCGAATTTTGTTCTTGCCTCTACTTCTGCAAGGGCCATTTCTTCGGCCTTTTCCTTTGTCTCCGTTTCAGCAGCCAGCCGGCCCTCAAGTTCCCCGATTTTTTCTGTATCTGCTCTGAGCTGCTCTTCTGCCTTTTCCCTGGCCTCGATTGCTTCTTTGAGTTTGTTTTCCAGCTCGGCTTTTATCTGTGCTTCGGCCTGTGCTTGTTCCTCGGCCTTGGCCATCGCATCGAGAGCTTCCTGCAGATTTTTTTCCGTCTCAGACCTCAACTGGACCTCGGTCTTGAGACGCTCTTCGAAGTCTCCCCTGTTCTCTGCTATTATCGCCAGCGGTATGCCGTCATTCACCGGATGTGACAATGTGCCATTGCGGCGGTCCGGCGCGCGCACATCTTTCTTGCACTTGGAGCATTTAATAACCGAACCGGCCAGGTCAGGGGTAATATAAAAACCGCCCTGGCAATGTGGACAAGTAGCTATCATTTTGCAACCCTATAAAGAAATTATACTATTTAGAATTTCGTTCACCAAACCCCCCGACTTTACCTGAAAAACGCCTCGAATGTGTTTTGGACCGAAAAAAACCCTTCACCGGCTTTGCTGCGGCGCCTAAGAGGCTATGAGTGCCACAACCGGGCCATCTTTGATTTGACCTTACAGGCCGGTTGTGATATCATTTTGTTATCGGGTCTTGTGAAACGATTTTTATCATGGCCCGCTGTGAAAATTGGATAAGCCAGGGGAGCCGAAAACGTCGGCTGAGAATCCGCTAATAACGGATGACCCTAAGAACCTGATCAGGTTAGAACCTGCGAAGGGAGGCAATGTGCAGCACTCCTTTTGCCGGAGTGCTTTTTTTATTTGCGAAAATGAATTCGATTGCGGAAAAATTAAATAACGCGGTTGTTGCGATTGCAGGCCTCGGTGGACTCGGCTCCAATGTCGCCGTCTCTTTGGCTCGGGCAAATATTGGCCGGCTCATCATCGCTGATTTCGACAACGTCGAATCCGACAATCTCAACCGCCAGCAGTATTTTATCGACCAGGTTGAAAGGCCAAAAGTCGATTGTATGATTGATAACCTCAAACGTATAAATCCCGCCGTAAAAATCGACGGTCATCGTATCCGGCTCGATGCCAAAAATATACCCGAACTTTTCGCCGACGCCGATTGTATCGCCGAATGCTTCGATACCGCAGCCGCCAAGCAGATGCTCGTTGAAACCGTGCTCGCGAAGATGACCCAGCCAATTGTTACCGTATCAGGCCTTGCCGGCTACGGCAAAAGCAATGATATTACAACACGACGGGTCTCATCCCGCCTCGTATTGGTCGGCGATGGGAAAACCGGCACCGATACCTGTAAGCTGCTTACGAGCGCACGGGTTGCCCTTGCCGCCGCACACCAGGCAAATGCAATAATCGAACTTTTGATAGATGAAATTAAAACCTGATTCGGGATTACTGAAATGCCTTCACTAAAAATAAATGGCCGGCTAACACAATTCGCTGATGACGATTTGCCGGCATCGGTTGCCGGGCTTTTGCAACATCTTAATCTCGATTCGGCTGCGGTCGTCGCCGAGATTGACGGCCAAATCGTCGAGCGCGCGAATTTTGCAACCACATCGTTAAAAGCCGGCCAGGCAATCGAGCTGGTCAGGTTCGTTCCGGGGGGCTGATTATGGATAAGCTTGTTATCGCAAACAGACAGTTCGATTCCCGCCTGCTCATCGGCACCGGCAAGTTCGAGTCGTCGGCTGTTATGGCCCAGGCCATCGCCGCCTCGGGCGCCGAAATCGTTACCGTCGCACTTCGCAGGGTCGATATCACAAACCAAAACGACGATATGCTCGCCGCAATCGACCGCGATAAATACCTGCTGTTGCCCAATACCTCCGGCGCCCGCAACGCCGACGAAGCCATCCGATTGTCCCGTCTCGCCCGCGCCGCGACCGGCATCAACTGGGTCAAGCTTGAAGTTACTCCCGACCCGTATTACCTGCTGCCAGACCCCGTCGAAACCCTCAAGGCCGCAGAGATTCTCGTAAAAGATGACTTCGTCGTTTTACCGTATATCAACGCCGACCCCGTCCTGGCCAAAAAGCTACAGGATGTAGGCGTCGCCACCGTTATGCCGTTAGGCAGCCCAATCGGCTCCAACCGCGGCCTGAAAACCCGCGCCTCCATCGAGATAATTATCGAGCAGGCAACCGTCCCCGTCATTGTCGATGCGGGCCTCGGTCTTCCCTCGCACGCAGCCGAGGCGATGGAAATCGGCGCCGATGCCGTCCTGGTCAATACCGCCGTCGCCACTGCTGCCGACCCCGTTAAAATGGCCGAATCGTTCAAGCTCGCCGTCGAAGCGGGCAGGATTGCATTTTTAGCCGGCGCACCCTCTGAAGCGAAAAAGGCCTCCGCATCAAGCCCGTTAACCGGTTTTCTCAGAGACCAGTAAATATGATTACACACGCAACAAAACACGCTGATATAAAAAAGCTCCTCGCCGACAGGGCTCTCGATGGCTCCGGCAGCGAAATATGGCGGCAGCGACTCCGGCAAATCACCGCCAAAGAGGTCGAATGGACGCTGTCGCGAAAGCCGGGCTATTACATCCTCGACCGATTATTGATTCTCGTCTCGCCCGCCGCCGAAAATTATATCGAGCAGATGGCCCAAATCGCTCATCAGCTAACGCTTCAGCGGTTCGGCAGGACCGTGCGGTTATACGCTCCCCTTTATCTCTCGAATTACTGCGTCAACGACTGCCTTTACTGCGGCTTCAACCGAAGCCACCAATTTCCCCGCGTCCGCCTCACGCTCGAACAGGCCCTCGCCGAAGCCGACATCATTGCAAATGAGGGCTTCAAAGATTTGCTCCTTGTCAGCAGCGAAGACCGCTCTTTTATCACTATCGATTACCTCGCC
Organism: uncultured Pirellulales bacterium; assembly: GCA_964387605.1. Classification (GTDB taxonomy): domain Bacteria; phylum Planctomycetota; class Phycisphaerae; order Sedimentisphaerales; family Anaerobacaceae; genus Fen-1362. The sequence goes on from CAYLYB010000031.1 coordinate 15,093, forward strand.
GCCCTTGCCTCGAAGCTGCGAGAAAAATTCAGCTCAATCTCCATTGAAATCTATCAGTTGACCCGCGACGAATACGCAAAACTTTTCGCCGCCGGAATCGATGGCGTTACGCTCTATCAGGAAACCTACGACCGCGACACGTATCGCCGGTATCATCCCGCAGGCCCCAAGGCCGACTACGACCTTCGCCTCTCTGCCCCCGATAATTTCGCGCAGGCAGGCATGCGCGAAATAGGACTCGGTTCGCTATTAGGCCTTTTCGACTGGCGTCTCGAAACACTCGCACTCGCCGAGCACGCCCATTATTTGATGAAACGCTACTGGCAGTCCCACGTCTCGTTTTCATTCCCGCGATTAAGACCCGCCAAAGATGTTGACCGCTCGCAGTTTTCACTTTTAAGCGATAAAAATCTCGTCCAGATGCTGCTTGCACTGCGATTATGCTTCGCCGATGCGGGCATGGTTATCTCGACAAGGGAATCAGCCGTCCTTCGCAACCATCTCGTCAAACTGGGAATCACCAAAATGAGCGCCGGCAGCAAAACAAACCCCGGCGGCTACTCGGGCCGAACAGGCGCTGTCGAGCAGTTCGAAATCGATGATACCCGAACCCCCGCACAAATCGCCGATATGCTAAAAACCGCAGGCCTCGAACCCGTCTGGAAAGACTGGGACTCCGCGTTTACAAAAACTTGATGGTTAGTCCCACGAATTTATTCGAGTGGCTTCCCTCTTTTTAGCTTCAGCTCTTTTTTTGCGCTGTATAATACCGGAACAATCAGCATTGTCAATATCGCTATCGTCATCCCCCCGAATGACGGTATCGCCATCGGCACCATAATATCGCTGCCGCGCCCCATGCTCGTCAATACCGGCAATAGCGCCAGTATCGTCGTCGCCGTCGTCATCAGGCAGGGCCGAACCCGCCGCGTCCCCGCCTTTATCACCGCCTCGCGAACCTCCTGCACATTGCCCGGCTTGAGCTTGCCGAACGATTGCTCTATGTATGTGCACATCACAACCCCGTCGTCCGATGCTATCCCGAATAACGCCAAAAATCCCACCCATATTGCCACGCTCAGATTTATCGGGTGTATCTGGAACAGCTCGCGCATATTCACGCCCAACACGCCGAAATCCAGAAACCACTTCTGACCATACGCCCATATCATCAAAAACCCGCCGCCCCACGCAACCGCAATTCCCGAAAATACCAGAAAAGCCGTCGTCACCGACCGAAACTGCAAATACAAAATCATAAAAATAACAAATAATGCCAGTGGCACGACCACCGCTAATTTCTTCTGCGCACGCAACTGGTTTTCGTAACTGCCCGAAAAAGCATAGCTCACGCCCGCAGGCACAACTAATTCTCCCGATGCGATTTTGTCCTTCAAAAACCGCTGACACTCTTCCACTACGTCAACTTCCGCGAATCCCGGCTTCTTGTCGAAAAGAACGTAACCCGTAAGGAAGGTGTCTTCGCTCTTTATCATTTGCGGCCCGCGAACATACTTGATTTCAGTTAATTGTATCAGCGGTATCTGAGCGCCATTTGACCCAGGCACCAAAATCTTCCCTAACGTCTCAATCTGGTCACGCAGCTCCCGCATATACCTCACCCGCACCGGATACCGCTCCCTGCCCTCCACTGTTGTCGTTATTTGTTTACCGCCTATCGCCACCTCGATAACGTTTTGAATCTTCTCGATACTGATGCCGTATCGCGCTGTCGCCTCACGGTCGATTTCAATCTCTAAATATGGCTTACCCACAATGCGGTCCGCTATCACCGCCTCCGCTTCAACGCTGGGCACCTCCTTTAGCAGCCGTTCTAATTCGAGCCCGAACTTGTCTATAGTTTCCAGATTTGGCCCCTTCACCTTTATCCCCATCGGCGCCCGCATCCCGCTTTGCAGCATCACAATCCTCGCGGCTATCGGCTGTAGTTTCGGCGCGCTCGTCGTCCCCGGCACCTGACCCACCTTGATAATCTCGTCCCATATATCATCCGGGCTTTTTATATGCTCACGCCACTGCCTGTAAGGCCTGCCCGAATCATCGGGTATCAAATTGCCGTTTGCGTCGTGAACGAAATCACTGCTCTTGCGGTCGTATTTGAATCGCACCCGCCCGCCGGCTTCGTCCTGGATATATTCCGACTTGTAATTAATCACCGTCTCAATCATCGATATCGGCGCCGGGTCCAGCGCCGTCTCGGCCCTGCCAATCTTGCCCACAACTAATTCGACCTCAGGTATCGATTGAAACGCCGCATCCTGCTTCTGCACAATATCGAGCGCCTCCCCTATCGACGCGTGAGGCATCGTCGTAGGCATATATAAAAACGAACCCTCGTCCAGTGTCGGCATAAATTCCTTGCCTAAGCCCGACCATATCACCACCCCGGCCGCGATAATCAAAACCGGGGCGGATAAAAACAAAATCTTGTGCCGCAGGCACCACCCTAAAATTCGCGGATAAGACCGCTGAAAGAACTTAAAAAATAACAGCAGGCCGCCAATCAGTATCGCTATGAATATAAAATTGACTATCGTCCCCTTATCAACGCCCAATGGCAGCCAGTGCTTCGTCAAAATAATGCCTACTAAAATCACCGCTGCGATATTCGCCGCCTTCGGTCCCCATCCGATTGCCTTTGCCGGCAGCCGTTCGTGCAGCAAATGATACGCACCGATAGCAATCACAATCAACCCCGCCCACCACGCGAGGATAACGCCGATAGCAATACCGCCCACCAGCAGCACTGCACCCAATATGTATCGGCTCGCCTTCTTCAGCCCGGCCCCCCTGGTGAAAAGCAGATGTGCCGCAGGCGGGATTATCGTCAACGCTACCACCACCGATGCAATCAACGCGAATGTCTTGGTAAACGCCAAGGGCCGAAACAGCTTGCCCTCCGCTCCCGTCATCGCAAATACAGGTAAAAACCCCACTACCGTCGTCGCTACCGCCGTCAATACCGCGCTGCCGACCTCGCTCGACGCCCGGTAAACCACCTCGAGCTTATTATCATCCGGCTTTGCCTCATTGAGGTGATTGAGAATGTTCTCGCATATCACAATACCCATATCCACCATCGTGCCTATCGCTATCGCGATACCCGACAGCGCAACGATATTCGCATCGACGCCGAATGTCTTCATCGCGATAAAGCACATCAGCACCGCCAATGGCAATAGCCCGCTGATTAATATCGAGCTGCGCAAATGCATCACTAATACGACAACAACGATTATGGTTACGAGTATTTCCTCTGTTAGCGCACTCTCCAATGTCCCCAATGTCTCGTAAATCAGGCCCGTCCTGTCGTAGAACGGCACAATGGCAACCTTCGATACCGTCCCGTCGGCCAATGCCTTGCTCGGCAGGCCCGGCGAAATCTCCGCGATTTTCTTTTTAATGTGCTTGATGGCAGAAAGCGGATTATACCCGAACCGAACGACCACCACGCCCCCAACTGCCTCCGCTCCCCCTTTATCGAGCGCCCCGCGCCTTAACGCAGGCCCATACGTTACGTTCGCAACGTCCTTCACATACACGGGGACGTTGTCGTTGACCGTTATCACCGTATTTTCAATGTCCCCGAGCTTCTTGATAAAGCCCAGACCGCGAATAACATACTCCGCCTTGTTTATCTCAATCGTCCGTGCCCCGACGTCTATATTACTCGCCCGAACAGCCGAAAATATCTCGTCCAGCCCCACCCCGAACGCTCGCATCGCGTCAGGGTCAACGTCAATCTGGTATTCCTTGACGAATCCCCCGACCGAAGCCACCTCGCTTATCCCCTCCGCTCCCAAAAGCGCATAGCGCACCTGCCAGTCCTGAATACTCCTCAATTCATCGAGGTCCCATCCGCCCCTCGGCTCGCCGTTCGGGTCTCTGCCCTCCAGCGTGTACCAGAACACCTGCCCTAAAGCCGTCGCATCAGGCCCAAGCATCGGCTGCACCCCTTCGGGCAATGCCCCCTCAGGAAGTGAGTTAAGCTTTTCGAGCACCCGGCTGCGGGTCCAGTAGAAGTCCTCCTGCTCGTTGAAAATGATGTATATGCTCGAAAACCCGAACATCGAAAAGCTGCGAACCGTCTTCACGCCCGGCACACCCAATAGCGATGACGTCAGCGGATATGTAATCTGGTCCTCGACGTCTTGCGGGCTTCTTCCAGGCCAGTCGGTGAAGACTATCTGCTGATTCTCACCGATATCAGGTATCGCATCGACAGCGACAGGGTCTCTCTCGAACCACCCAATCTCCCAGTCGAACGGCGCTACCCTTATGCCCCAGCCCACGAAAAACAATACCAGCAAACCAACCACCAGCTTGTTCTCGAGGCAAAAGCGTATCAACGCATCGATTATAGACCGACCCTGTTTCGGCTTCTCATCCATCGGAATCGCCATCCTGATACCGCGCTGAATTTGTTAAATCCGGCTGACACTATTGCTTGAATTGAGGCAGATTGGCAACGTATTTTTCCGGGTCCGCCTCGAACTTCGCCTTGCAGGCCGTGCAGCAGAAATATACCTTCTTGCCCTTGTATTCCACGAAGACGTTTTTATCGATTTTGTTGCCGTCCATCACCGGGCACATAGTCTGCTCAGTCGTCTCCGCCGCCGCAGCCGTCGTCTTTTTCGCATCTTCTGCCGCTGCTGTCGTTGCCTTCTTTGCCGTATTTTCCATCGATGGTGATTTGGCCGATGCCGTCGGTTCCGTTTTCTTCTTGCAACCGGCAAGCCCAAAGCCGACCAATGCAATACCAATTACCAGTAATACTCTTTTTGCGTTCATTTCTTCACCTCTTCAAAAAATAGTTTTAATTTGTTTCTGTTATCCGCCTTCACTTTTGTTCGCCGTGATGATGCATCTGCATCGTTCCCGTCTGCCCCTCACTGCTCATCATGCTTGGCTTCGCCTGTATCTGCAAAGCCGAATCTATTTTGAAGTTACCATTCGTAACCACCACTTCCCCTTCAGCCAGTCCCGAATTAACTAAATAATAATCCCCCGCCCTCGGCCCCAATACCACCTCCCTGCCCTCGAAGGTCGGCTTCTCCGCACCCGGCAGCCGAACATACACAACCGCGCGCTTGCCCGTTACCAGTGCCGCCGACGCCGGTATAACCAGCGGCGCCTTGCCCATCTCTTTCGCCGTAACATACCCAAGCGATTCCGTCGTCACCAAAGCCATCCCGCAAATATCGCAAACCCCCGCCTCCGTCTTCACGACCGATGGATGCATCGGGCATATCCACTTGCCCGCCATATCCTCGTCCATCACCATCCCCGCCGCCGCAACCTTCGCCCTCACAACCGCTCGCACAAACATCTCCGGCTTTAGCCGCCCGTCAGGGTTCGCAACGTTCACTCGCAGCTTCACTGTCCGCGTCTTCGCGTCCAATACGGGGTCTATAAAACTGATTGTCCCCCTGAATACCTCACCCGGATACGCCTCCGCCGTAAACTCCACTTCCTGCCCGTATCGTATCCACATCGTATCCGATTCGTATGCGTCCAGCTTCACCCACACCTGTGATAAATCCGCTATCGAATATATCTTCGTCCCCGTCTCGACGTAGCTGCCCTCCGTCGCGTGCTTGTCGATTACAATTCCGCCTATTGGTGCGTATATAGTCAAATGGTCGCTCGGCTCACCCGTTCGCTCAATCTCCTCAATCTGCTCCGCCTGCAATCCCAGTAATCGCAGCTTCTCTCTCGCCGCTTCGAGCGTTGCCTCCGCCGAACGCTGTAAAAAAGCCGATGTGTCCGTCCCAAGGTTCTTTACCGCTTTTGCCGCCTGCACCAATTCCGCCTGTGTGCTCACCAATTCCGGGCTATAGAGGTAAACCATATGGTCGCCTTTGCGCACCAATGTCCCCGTGAAATCGATATACAGCCGGTCGATTCGCCCCGGTACCCACGCCGTTATTTCCTTGACCCGGCTTTCATCGTAATCCACTTTGCCCACTAATCGTATCTCCGCCTCGACACTCTTGCGCTCGACAGGCGTCGTCTCAACCTCCATCAGCTTAAGCGCATCTTCGGAAAACACGATTTGCCTTGGCCCAACCTGCTCTTCACTCGAGCTTACCGGCACCAGAGTCATGCCGCAAATAGGGCACTTGCCCGGCTTGGGCTGGCGTATCTGCGGGTGCATCGAACACGTCCAAATCTTGGACGTCTCTGCTTCAACACCGCTAACCGGTTTACTTTCGCCCTGGTCGGCCGACCGGCACCCGCGCACGATGTATCCAATCGCAAAAGCCGCTATCACCGCCAAAGCCAGCTTGACTACTAATCGCGTTTTATTAGTGCCGTCCCTCATTTTTCCATACCTTTTCTATAACATACCATTCCTGTAGGAATTATGTTCATTATAATTACAACTTTGTCCTAAGTCAAGTTTTTCAAACGTCTTGCAACCTCGCCACATTTACCAGCCAGGCCCGTTTTTACGCTGTTACTGCGGGCCAAGCTCCGTTCCGGCAAGCATCTCCAATTCAGCCAGCTTCTGCCGGTTGTCAGCCAATGCCTTGTCGTATGCCAAATGATATTCCAGCACCATACGCTGTGCATCTATCAGGCTCAAAAAATCAATCGTCCCTGCCTTGTATGCCGACTCCGACGCCTCTAAAAGCTCCTCTGCCTTCGGTATCAGCGTGTCTTTATACAGCCGAATCTTTCTGATGCTGTCGTTGTATTCGTAATAGCTCTGCGCCGTTTTCGCGAGAATGTTGTTCTCGGTATCTATTCTCTTTTGCTCGACGCTCATCGCTTCCGCCTGCGCCTGCCGCTCGGCGCCGCTGTAGCTATTCCGCCAAATCGGCAGGTTTATCTGAAACATCAGCGCAACGGAATCCCGCCCGCTGTTCATCCCGGTTTCATCGAATTGCGTCCACTCGACCCCCACCCCTATATCAGGGTAAAAGTTCTTCTTCGCAAGCTCAATCCTGCTCTTTGCCGCCATCGCCTCGAAATCCAGACCCGCTAATTCCGGATTCTTACGACTTAGCAAATTCACCAATAGCTCATAATCGAGCGGTGATACCTCGAATTGCTCTGCTTTCGGCCAGGGTAAATTCATTTTTGCAGGCAGATTCAGCGCAGCCCTCAACCTGCTCACGGTCGGCTCACGCAGCTCTTCAAGCCCCCTCACAACGTCATCCATCTTTGCCGCTTCAACCTGTGCCCGAATCACGTCCGGATGACCCGTCTCCGACGCTGTATATTTTGTCCTCGCTACCTCCTCGAAGTGCTCCAGCAGTTCCAGGTTCTCCCTCGCCGTCTCCGTCGCCTTGGCTAAATAAGCGTATTCGTAAAAACCATCCTTGACCTCTTTGAATAACGAAAGCCGGGCCGACTGGTAATTCTGATTTGCCGCCTCCGCCTCTTTCATCGCCGCCTCGGTCCTCGCGTCAATCTTCCCGAACCACGGGAACATCTGCATCACGCTCGCCATCTGGCTCATCTGCATATCCGATTGTCGCGCGAAATACCCGTATGTTAACTGCGGGTCCGGCAGCGCCTTCGCCTGCACAATCCGTTCAATCGCCGCCTGCCATTGCTGCCTGCTGCTCTTCAAACCGGCATTATGCTGCTCTGAATAATGAAGATAGTCACCCACCGTCTCAAGATTGTTCGGCTCCTCCGCCGCACCGAACGCAACACTTGTAAACACGAATATCGCTATAACGCCGACCGGCGCTTTGATTTGCCGCCTCATCTCTGTCCCCCTAAGCTTATCCGAACGAAATACTTGCTTAGCTTATAACGCATATTTCAATATACGTTACCTCCTTCATTTAGTCCATATTGAAATTTCCCCACTAACCGATGTTGCACAGAAATACTGCGATTTTAGTTGTGAAATGTGGCTTTGTATTTCGCGTTTTATGGCTTGAATTTCCTAATGGGCCCAGAAGGATTCGAACCTTCGACCAATGGATTATGAGTCCACTGCTCTAACCGCTGAGCTACGGGCCCC
>CAYLYB010000032.1:0-23072 GCA_964387605.1 uncultured Pirellulales bacterium
CTGAGACCATATCACTGGCGTTGCCGGCACAAATGAATATGGAGATTAGCGGTAAAATCGCACAAACATGGCGGTCGGCAATGGACAAGGGCAAAGATAAGGTTGTATTGTTGTGTGACCCTCGCCTGCGAGCCGCACTGGCGGAGATGCTGTCCAGAACAGTGCCGAGTTTGCCTGTTGCAGCTTACGACGAAATCGTACTTGGAACCGAAGTCGAGCCGGTTGATACCATATCCGCCGAGCAGCAGCAACTTGCAGTCCCGGATAACCGTCAGCTTGTTGGTTCGGTGCAGTGATAATACAAATTAACAGGCAGTAAGATGTACAAGGACTTATGATTATGCTCATTCGAATTCGACCGATAGCGATAAGTGCAGCTGTAATATCATTCTTCGGGCTGAGTTTTGTAGGGTTGTTTAACGGATTGCCTCCGTTTACCTGCTGCAAGAGGGCATTTATTGGAGCCGTACTTGTGTATCTGGCCTCCGCGTTGGTGGTTAGAATTATAAATGCAGTTTTGACAAGCGCAATCATCGAAAGCCAGGTAAACGCGCGAAAGGAATCGTGACATGTCGGCTGAAGCCAAAGATATAACCGTGGAACAGCAGCCGCAAGCGGCCGGCGGGAAAACCCGTGGGCGCCTAAAGGCTGCTCAGCGGGCATACGCCGGGCAGAAAAAGCAGCCGTTTGATAAGGAGCAGGTCGTTCAGTTCCTGCCTCTGGTTCACAAGATTGCTCAGCGGGTAGCTACATACCTGAGGCCTCCTTTGACTTACGACGACTTGGTTTCAGCGGGTACGGTAGGTCTTGTCAAGGCCGCCTGTGATTATGACCCCTCTTTTCCCGCCGAGTTTAAAACCTATGCCTTTATAAGAATAAAAGGGGCTATCATCGATGAATTAAGAGGCTGGGCCTTCGTCCCGTCCACTGTCAACAGACAGATTCGCCGAACAATGGACCTGAGTATGGAAATCACCAAACAAACCGGCAGGCCCCCATCCGAAGGTGAAATTGCCGAAAAACTTGGGCTGACTGTAGATGAAGTTTACGACACCCTCGAAAATGCCCGGGTGCAACAGTTTCTTTCTATTGATGGCTCTGGCGAAGGCACCCCGGCGCTGGCTAATATCCTTTCATCACCTGAGGCAAAAACACCCGAAGAAAATTATGAGCAGGCCGAACTTATCAGCAGACTCGCGCAGGCGATTCAGCAACTGGACGAGCGCCAGCGCCGGATTATTCTGCTTTATTACCACCAGAATCTCACTATGAAGCAGATAGCGGAAGTATTTGAAATCACCGAGCCGAGGGTCAGTCAACTGCATGCGACCGCCTTGTTCAATTTGTCTACTATAATGAGGCAATGGGATGATACAGGAAAATGAATATATAAAGCCGGTAGAAAACCTGCATAACGTCGGTGCCCTTGCGCCCATTGACAAACATCCTGAAAAGAGAAGACGACAGGGACAAAAACGGCAATCCAGGTCAACGCCCGGCAAACAGGACCTTTCGGACAACCGGCAGGACCAGACCACAGCACCAGACAATGAAGATACCATTGATTACCGCGCCTGAACAATATTACAAATAGAAACAACAAATACCGGGCAGTGTCGAAAACAGAGAAAGGATACGGGGACTTATGGTTCAAACCTCAAACAGAATTCTGAAAAGCAGCGATGTCGAGATAGAGGGTCGGTTTCCGCTTGACCTTGGCACATCTGTTCATCACGCACAATCAGGCAGGAGCGCAGTTACCGGTGCCGCAAAGGTCAGGATTATTGAAAATCAAAATGATTTTGCGGTAATAGAGGTTACCTGCTGTTGTGGCAGGAATACAATTGTAAAGTGCGAATACGGTGCTTCAGGCGCTGTGCAGAACGCTCAGTCTCGTCCTGACTCGGCTGGTGCCGCTAATCGCACGCCTCAAAAGAAATCTTAAACGGAGAAAATGTATGAAAGCCAAAACAATAATAATCATGTTTGCCTTAAGCCTTATATTTTTGTTTTTCACGGGATGTATTCAATCGCCGGGAGAAGGGGGTTGGCAGCCGGTTCCTGACACAAGGCAAAGTGATAGCGATAATCTGCGTTTTCAGCCGGGCGGGTCACAGGGGCCTTCAGCCGTGGAGTCGGCGATAGAACTTTCTGATAAATACGCCAGGCTTTCTGAAGAGGCATCAACGCTCAAGCAGCAAAATCAGGAACTCAGCATCGAAAACAAGCAGCTAAAGGAAAATCAGGTAAGTTGCCGTTCCAAATTGGAGCAGGCGGAGAAGGAACTGGGCGAGGCCAATGACCTTTTGCTTGAGATGCGGCTTGAGTTGAATAACTGGAAGGATAATGTGCTCGGTTTTCGCGATGAGATGCGGGATGCCGAAAAGACTCAGCTCGAGGCATTGTATAAAATACTTAAACTGTTGGGCGGCGAGGAGATAACAGAAGAAAGTGAGGTTTCAAAGCCGGCCGGCAATAAATCGAGCTCACCTGTCACTAAATAGAATCCAGCTTCAGGGGAATATAAATGAGTTGCAAAAAAGAATCCCTGCCATGCGAAAAAGGTGCTAAGCCGCGATACAAAAGGAGTATTGAGCTTGTCACTAAGAGGGTATTGTTGCTGTTAATACTACTTTTGGTTGTCGCCTCAGCAGGGTGTATGCGGTACAGAACATCAGGAGCCCAATACTATTATACGGGCGCATCGAAGAATAAAAAAGATTTACTTGCTATAAGGTCGGTTTGTCTTGTTGAGCTACACAACGACACGGCCTATCCTCAAATATCGGCCGATATAACCGAATCACTCTACCAGTCAATCCAGAAAAAATATCTCTTTGGCCTGTCGCTGCTTCGACAAGATGAAACTCTCTGGAAAAATCTACAGATTCATCCGAACTCGCCTTATACGCTTGAGCAATTGTTATCAACACGCAAAATGCTCGGGGTAGACGCAGTGCTTATTGGTACGGTTACATCTTACAAGCCTTATCCCCATATGGCGGTCGGGCTTAAAATGAAGTTGATAGATTTAAGAGATGGACGAGTGGTCTGGGCGATTGAACAGATATGGGACACGGCAGACAAGGTAACGGAGGAAAGAATCAAGAAATATTTTGAACAGCAGATGCGCTCCGGTTTTTCGCCTTTGGGCGAGCAATTGGCGATACTTAGTTCTATAAACTTTGTTAGATTCGTTACTTATGATGTGGCTGACACTTTTTAGCCGGCATAAGCCGTATGCCAGAATAGTTAAAAAACTCTAATCGTCCGGGAAAACAGGCAATTTTAAGAAGTAGGCTAAAATTTATAGGTAAATCTCTTAAGTTATTTGTGGAACTCACGAAAAGAAATCTGGACAAAGTATATTTTCTGGCAGTGAAGCGATGATAGATAAAATAGATATCAATCAGATTCAGGACCGTTTTGACGAGCAATCTAACGGTAAGAAGAATCGTTCGAGGCCTGTCGCTGACAGCAAAGCTGATGCTACGCTGAGAATCGATTATGGCTACCTGATTGAACAGGCAATTAAGACACCAGCAGATAAAACGGATGCCGTCCAGAAGGCACGTGAGCTTCTGCAATCGGGACAGCTCGATAATCCCGCTAATATCATGGAAGCTGCGGCCAATATAGTGAAGTTCGGTGTCTAATAGCGATAAACAGACTGCCGTGTCTGAGGTTGACCATGGAGGGTCGGCTAAACAGGCTTAAAGGATTGGCAAGTCGGCGAGGAAATGTGTACAGGGCTTCCCCAACCCAGTTACCTTACCTCGCCGTTTTTTTATTTGTTAATAGTTGATAGAGTTTTCAAAAGGTTTAGAAGCTTCTTTGCCTCAATATCGGCCTCAGGCATAGTAATCAAGAGCCCGGTTTTCCCTGCCAGTGTCTACAAGCACTTTGGTATAATTGCCGACGGGTTTATAGCCGGCTGAACGGACTATATAAGCCAGCCAGTTGAGATGATATGGTTTTTCCGTCGGCCGGTATCCTATCAAATCCCTGACGCCACATGGTATCTCGGCTCTGATTACTCTGCATGGAATTGCTTTTATCAATTTTTTACCCCCCGCTTGCTATTATTTTAGCAGATTCAGACTGCCAAAGCAAGTATGGTCGCCGGTTTGAGTAATTTTAGATTGCCGGTTTTTTGTGATTACGTTTTGTTATTAAATAAACCTGTTTATTATGGGACAAAAAATAGGCGGATAGCTAATCTTTTATGAAGGAAAAAACTAAATTCGCACCTCGCCATCAGTCTTGATGCAAGATTCTTTGGTAGTTTGGACGATTATTATAGAGGTGAACCGATGCAGATTATTGCTGAATGTCCTATGTGTGGTTATTCCTGGCTACTCGGCGGCGACGCAGCCGACAGAAGAATAAAGTGCAGGAACTGCAGAAAGTTGTTCAAGGTGCCGAATTTGGATGAGGTGCCCAAAGCGGTCAGGGTGATAAAGCGAGCCAGGAGCAGGGTATATGTAGACGAAACCGGCAGGACATACGGTTAATAGTAGGGATTTTCAATCATCTGAACGGAGGATTATTTCATTGATTATTTTTTCCGGGGAGTATCTTTAACCCCGGCGGGTTGAGCCGTTGCCGGAGGAGTGATATTCGGCTCGATACCCAGTGCTTTCTCGATTCTTTCTAATCTTGTCAACACTTCTGATAATCGGGAATTAAGTGAATCCAGCTTTTCCCCAATGGCCTGGCAATCAGTGCCGAATCTCAACAGGTTTTTTTCCATTAAATCCATATGACGTTCCATCAGGCGTTCATAAGCATCGATGGCACGTCCGGCGTCGGTTCGATACTCAGGCGTAGTGATTTGCGTTTCTACTTCGTAGGTTGCTTCCTTGCCGGTAATTGGTGATGTGAGCCACGCTAATATCGAACAAATTGTGATGACTGCGAATACGGCCGCGATATGTTTGCTTGTTTTCATATCAGTTCTCCTTTGAATGGTACCGGTTTATTTTTTGAGTGGTACAAAAAATACCGCCGGCGTTAAAACTTCGCTAACGAGCATTACTAATTCACTCCGATAGCCGCGGCAATCTTCGCTGCCCTTATATGTTTGTGCTCCTTGGGCAGCGTGAAAAAGAATGTGGTGCCCTGTCCTTCCCTGGAGTGCAGCCATATTCGGCCATTATGGGATTCTACGATTTTTTTTGTTATCGTTAGTCCTATACCGGTGCTCTCGATGCTGTCTCTTGGCGAGAGTGTCTGTAGTATCCTGAAAATCCTCTCAAAATGTTTTTCTTCAATTCCAGGGCCGTTATCAGAAACACTGAATTTCCAGTTGGTGTGTTCATCGGCCCAGCTAATCGTTATTCTACCATCCGACCTGTCCACAAAGTTTACGGCATTGCTGAGCAGATTATAAAATATTTGCCATATACTGTGCCTGCCGCAGACGACGACGGGCAAAGGGGGATTTTCGACAATAATCTTGACATTTTCCGGTACGGCAAGTTCGGTGATTACTTCTGAGATTACGTCATTGAGATTCACATTGACATATTTTTCTTTCTTGGAGATCTGTGAATACTGAAGCACGCCGTCTATAAGATTATACATTCGCTTGACGCGTGCCAGCAGCAGCTTTATTTTTTCTTTTCCATCGTCACCGATTTTTTCGCCATAGTCGGTGGATATCCAGTCCGCCAGCGCACTGATGCCTCTCAAAGGCCCCTTGAGGTCGTGTGAAGCGACATAGGAAAAATCCTTCAACTCTTTTGTTGCCTGCTCAAGCGCTGCAAACAATTGTATTTGCACCTGCTCCGCGATTTTCAATTCGGTTATATCCTGAAGCAAACCGTCATAAGACAGGATTTTTCCCTGCGAATCAAAACTGGGAACTAATGTTCTCCTTATCCAGCGAATGTCTCCGTTCTTGCGGACAATCCGGTGCTCCGCCGGCTTGAAATCCTGTCCGCAAATGCATCGTGAAACCTGCTCTCGGACTACCTCCAAATCTTCGGGGTGAATGAGATCTAGCCACAATTTTGGATTTTCCTTGAAATCTTCCGGTGAATAACCCGTCACTGCTACACTGGTCGGGCTATGAACTGTCTCCACGGGTTTTCCAGAAGCAAAACGAACCGTATAGATGTAGTCGGTTACCGCTTCAGTAATTCTCCGATAGCGCTCTTCGCTTGCGGCAAGTTTCTTTTGAGCTTCCTTGAGCACGACCAAATCCTTCTTGGCCGTAATATCGTGGACTACGCCCTGGCTGCCGTCGACCTGGTTGTGAATGTTCCGGGTAAGATTCGAGTATATTGTTACATCCACTCTTTTTCCGCTTGTTGTCTTCAATGTCATATCGCTGATGTGAACAGCTCCTTTTTTGAGTTGTTTAACGAATCGTTTACCGTCCTGGACGTCGAACCAGAAATGGTCGGGCAGAAACGGTTTGCCGACTAATTCCGATTCGTCCTTCACTTCAAGCAGGTTCATAAAGGAGGGATTAACATATGTAATTCTGCTGTTTAAATCAAGTGTGTAAACACACGTATCCGACTCTTCGAGCGATTTGATGTTTTTTTCTTCCTCCTTTTGCCATCTGTCTTCCACTGCCCTGAAAATATCGGTCTGGGTTACAACGCCGCATAACCATTTATTTTCTTCAACGACGAGCCGCCGGATGTTCAGCTTTTCCATCATCCGGCTTGCTGAGAACACGGAATAATGCGGAGGAACACTGACCACCGGTTGTGACATTACCTCTTCGATTTTGACACAGGCCGGGTTGCGCCCTATTGCAATTACTCTTTTAAGAATGTCTCGTTCGGTCAGCATACCTGCAACCTGCCCGGCTTTCATAATAACTATGCCTGAGATTCCCCGTCCTGCCATAATCGATGCCGCCTCTTCAACGATAGTGTCATATTGAATGGTTGCCACGTCTTTAGTCATAATCTCGGCTACATCTCGCCACATGCCATAGGACGTGAGGACGCGAATCAGGTCGGTTTGTGTCACAATGCCGACCAGTATATCGTTATCAATTACAGGCAGCCGTTTGACGTGTTTTTCTTCCGCAAGATGGCCGGCTTCGAGCACAGATATATCAGGCGAGACGCATATAACCGGTGTAGACATAATCTCCCTAACTTTTACGTCCGCGGGGTTTCTGCCCTTGGCAACGATTTTTTCGAGAAAGTCTTTTTCCGTTATAATGCCCGTTACGGCGTCGTTTTCCGTGACTATCAGTGATGAAATACCGTCGTTAGTCATCAGCTTGGCGGCAAAAGACATAGTCTGTTCCGGCTCGATAGTTTCTACATCGGTGCTCATTAGGTCTTTTACATGCAGCCAAACACGACAGGAGGTCACATGGCAGCTTGATGAGACATCTTCCATCCTGTTTCTTATTAGCTCTCTGATTTTTTCTTCGCTTGTCATAGGATTAATTCCAGTCTCGCTTTAAAAGCCATAAATAGTTAACCTGCTGGCAGATGGGTGTGACTTATTATTTGCCCGCAGCAATTAGTAGTAGTACAAATGCCTGTATATCCATAATATACAGATATTACAGATGCCCAAAAACCAATATGTATTTTCGGGCGTCTCTATTGTTGTTTGGTCGTCAAACCGGCCTTTGTGATGAATTGCGGAAACTACCTGATTTGCTCTTAAGAAGCCGGTAATGTGGTTTTTGACTCAATCAGTAAAGTAGTATGAAGCGGCTAAATAATGCCCATAAAAAAGGCATGTCTTACCAGCTCTGCGGCGTTATGGGCGGACATCTTTCGCATAAGCCGGTTACGGTGGTATTCGACGGTTCTTTCGCTGCGAGATAACTGTTGCGCTATCTGCTTGTTGGTTTGGCCGCCGACTATCAGGTGAAGTATTTCCATTTCCCGCTTTGTAAGCCCAACATCGCTGCCGGTATTGAAAATAATGGTGTTTTCGAGAAGCTTATCCGGCGGCAATGAGTGAGGTTCTCCGGGCATTTTATCGAGTATTGCGTATGTGTCTGACTCGCGGCCGTCTGTAGAGGGCTGGCTTTGATGTTCCAACGTTGCTTCCGAATTGTCCATAAATTCCTTGTTCGAAAATTGGTTACGTAATGGGCTATCGGATTGCTATGGCAATCTTTCCCTACAGGGTAATTATCGAGACCAAAAGCAACATCTTAAGCCGGGCAACGGAACTAAATTTGTAAGTACGCAATTACAGTAAAAAAAATCGGAGCAGCAGATTTATAGGACCTGAAATTGAAGGCAAATCAGGTGTATCCAAAACAGGGAAATGGAATATTGGCGCAATAGCTTTATGGCCGTATCTTATCTGTGGCCGGATGCTTATACTCACAGGCACACAAAGGAGTGTTTGGATTATGCATATCGACAGTTATAAGTTTGGAAAAGTCGTTATCGACGGCTCTGAATACGATAACGACCTGATAATAGTCGCCGGCTCTGTGCGGTCCAACTGGTGGCGCAAAAGCGGACACTCATTGTCAATCGAAGACCTTCAGACAGTCATCGCGGCAAAACCGGCGGTTTTAATCGTTGGGTGCGGGGCATACGGTGTCCTTAAAATACCCGAACAAACCCGTCAATCTTTGCTGGAACAAAACATTAGGCTTGAAGCGTTTAACACTCACGAAGCCGTTGAAAGATTCAATGAATTGAACCAAAGCGAGACTGCCCTTGCCGCGGCTTTGCATCTAACCTGTTAGCAGAGCTGTTCGGCCCCACCTCTCGGCAAGCGAAGAATGGAGGCGGGGGGATTCTCGAAAAGACACGAGGCTCGCCTTCGGCGTGTCAAACCCCCGAAGCATCTGCTTCGCATCTGCGGGGTTCTCACCCTCCTGTTTCAGGTAAGCTAACCAATGGAGGCGGGGGGATTCGAACCCCCGTCCCGTGATACTTCAAGACGAGCATCTACATACTTAGTCGTTTTTTTATTTTATCGCCTCCGCATCCGGCAAACGACAGCCAAACACTTCGGCTATTTCGGGATTGGTCTTATCACGCCGGCCCGAAAGCTCCGACGCAAGCAGCCCGCTGTTTGACGCCCGAATCAGGCCCGCAGGCGCTGCCTGAAAGGACGGGTTGCCAATTAGGCAGCCATTTGCAACTGGTAGTTGCCAATTAAAATTGGTGCCGGGTTTTTATCCAGGCCAACCGGCGTCCTGGGTATGCAGCTCGACCATCCGATATCCGGTCGAAGCCATTCGCCCCCATATCAACTTTTCAAATATCCATATCTCGTCTATTGTTTTTATTATACGTTTGGCAGCAAGAAAAAGCAATATAAGAGCATTTTAATCGTTGTCTTAATTTACAAGAGAATTTTCAGGGCAATGATATCGATTGGCGCATGTATTATTCTTCGCAGGTCAAATACCCGGGTTTGGAGTTACGGCCGTCCAGTTGTTCGGGTCGTTGCTGTATAGTGTAATACTTATGCGGGACAATGAATCTCCGGTTCCATCTGCTGAGGTTGGCCATAGATCTACGCCGCCGGGGCATTCTTCGGGATGGGAGCCATCGCTGTAGGCGATTCGCTCCACGCAGATATAGTGCCGTTGACCTGTTTGCTGGTCAATGTCGCCGGGCTTGCCAAGTTCGAGAATTTCGCCACCATTGCTGAGCTGGCCATCGTAAGGACCGAACACTTTCGATGTTGGCACCGTGGGATATCGCTCGATAAATGCCGCAGGATTCTTGACGACAAGAAGGTAATCACTGGGATTTATTGTTACCGGATTGCTTGGAAATATAAAATCTATGGCATCCGTAAATTTCCACGGCACACCCTCATTATAGTCATACAATGTTATGGCCGAGTCACTTGTGTTGAACAGTTCAATGTATTCATACTCCTCTTCGGCATAGGAATCACCCGGAATAGAGACAGGGTTGTACATAAACTCTGTTATTATCACGGGCCCGACCTTTGGATATGCGTTTTCCTGGTCGGGCGTGGGCTGGCTCATTGCCACGAAATCGTAAGTTCCCGTACTGGACATGTAGTATCTGCCGATGGTTACCCCCGTTTCAGAAGCGCCGAAATCCTGTTGTTCGCAGTAGCCGCTCAATACTCCATCGGATGCCGAACGCAGATATGCCGTTTCACCGTTCTCGCTGAGAGCAAATGGTATCAGGCAGCAGGGGTCCGAAGGATTGCCGAAATGCACGTCTTCATAAAATACGATGAAATCAAAAGCGTCGATGACTGTGCCTTCGGGAATCTGATATTTCATCCTGTTTACATCGTCCGAATCGCTGTCACTTAGAAACCAATCTCCTATGTTGATGGCCTGATCGGTTGTGTTGTATAGTTCAATCCAATCTGGCTCGTCATGCGAGTGGGCCAGAATCTCGCTTATGACGATAGAACCGAGTTCGGGCAGGGCATTTGTGTCGTCCCAGCCGGGTGAACCACCCGCAAATGCGCTCGGACGCCAGGATTGTTTTTCTGAAAGCGTTTCGAAGCTGCATTCTGTGCCGCGGTACGTCAGGGAAAATCCCTCGCCATCGGTAGCGCTGTACCATTCATCGTCATAATTAAAATCGAGGAGGATTTCGCCGAGGGCATTTAGAAGTGTTATTCTTTCTCCGCCGTTGTCGAGTTGCCCATCATATTCACCGGCAACAGGTAAGCCCTCTCCATAGTAAGCCGTGAAGGTGTTAATATCATGGACAACTACTATGTACTCATCCGGTTGCAGTTCAATTGGAGGGAAAGTGAAATGTATTCCCCTTGTGAATTCTGCAAGGTTAAGATTTATGGCCTTATCCGTGATGTTTTTAAGTTCTATGAATTCTTCATTTGGGTCGTTATTGTCTTCCGGATGGTACATAATCTCGGTAATGCACAGTGACTCTTGCAGAGAATCAACGGCAAATACCGCTTCGCTGGCGGCGCTCCATCGTCCGTCATTTCTCAGCGCCCTTGCCTTCACGTCGGCAGTGACCGGCAAAGTAAAGGGGCCGGTATAGAGATTTGCGGACGGGCTTATTTCTCCGTAATCATTTTGACCGGCAACCAGTTCAAGTGATATCAGAAAATCCTGGTCGTTGCCGTACAGGTTATAATTAAGCCCGTGTATGGCTAAAATATTTTGTCCGTCATTAAGAAACCCCAGGTGGCTTGAGACATCGATATCTTCATAAAGGCGGGCGTATGGGTTATAGTGGTACGTGATAGCTGCAGAATTCCATTGGGGCGATTGAGGTGCGTTTCTCTCGGTGATTTTTTGACCGTTGAGATACGCGATGAAACCGTCATCGTATCGAACTTGAAGCTTCATAAAGTTAAGATTCTGAATCTGTTGGCCGTCGACAACAAAAGGTATTCGTATATAACAGGAGGTGTTTTTATTGAACATTGTGTCATTTACGTCATAAGTGAGAAAGTAGGAGTAATAGTAACTTTTGTCAAAACCGACTGCGCCGGTATTGTAATACGGATTTATTGTTGCATCAGTCCAGTTGGTGTCGTCGAATGGCTCGTTGCCGCCCATCCAGTCTTCCGGCAGGGAGCCGGTCGGCACAAGAACTTTTTTATTACAGTCCTCAGCCATAAGAACGATTTTCGAGATGGAAACAGCTTCGTTGCGCACATCGGAGCCGTCGAGGGTATAGTAAATTGTGCCCAAGGGCGCAGATAAAGATATTGGCTCGTCGGTTTCTATGTAACCGCCGTGTTGATATTCACCGTCTGCGAAGAATACAGGGGCTGTGACAGGCGAATAAAGTCCTGCATTGGTGAAATTATCAATCATTACCTGCGTTCGATATGGGAAGTACGTGGTCATAGTCTGGTTTTGTTCGGTTAGCCAGTGGTTGTTTCTGGTATATAGGTAGACCGGCAGCCCGAGAGTGTGGACATCCCTGCGATAATCTCCCCATCTTGCGGATTCGGCGATGACGGCAAGGTCGATTTGGTCTGCTATCTCCATCCACGTTTTGCAGGGTAGGTTCCGCTCGGGATTACACGGATCGTACTGTGGATTATTTGTATCAACGAACATTGGCCCGCCATTGAACAGGTGCTTATGAACTCTATCTGCGAAAAGCATACAGAACTCTGCATTCTCACGAAGGCACTGGAACAGATGAGTCGGGCAGCCGTCGTTATCCATATTGATTTTGTTCTGTACAAGATCGGCGTTGGTAACTTCGGCGTCCCAGCTGAAGAACTTATAACCTGCGCCAGGTTCGCGTTTCCTTGCTGCATACCAGTTGATGCTATCCCACTCCATATTGCCTGCGTAATGATTAAGGACCATATAATCAGCCAGACTGGTCACATCCAGGTATTCTTGAATGGCGTGATATTGATTGTTGTCCGCGACACCGGCGTTAGCAATAGACATCATCGCATTCCAGGCGGTGCGGCTGCCCTGAACGACGTTGCCTGTATCCAGAACGTCGTAGTCTTCTGGTTCTCCGCCGAAGTAAGAGACCATAAAATCCTCATTCGGTTTTTCCGTAATTTCGTAAAGGCCCCAGTATAATCCGTTTATGTAGAGATGAACGAATCTGCCATGTACTGAAAAATGCCCCATTGCGCGATGGGTGTTTCTCGCCCAGATATCACGCATATACTGAGCGTCGCGCCTCCACGATGTTACCTGATTGACCCATGTGTCGTTGAAACCCGCTCTTAGAACCAGGTTGTCAAATTCGTCGGTAGCGTCGCTGTCAAAGAGCGGGAATTGGAGTTTCTTGGGACCATAAATGTCTCTGAAGAACAGACCGAAAGAATGTTTGGGGGAGTACTGCGGGTATCTGCTTCCGGAGCCGTGAATGCGAATCCCGCAGTCTATTTGAAATTGTTCCGTTCCATTGGCGTCGAAGAATTCAATAGAAGCCGGGCGTTCCCATTCATCACCTCTTTGCCGCGGGTTCATATAGATGCCGCCTATATCCGAATCTGTGCTGGGATTAAACAGATAATTCATGTCCGTCACCAACGAAACGGTCGGAATCGATAGAAGGGCGTCGTCGATAAGTTCTGAATACTCTGGAGCTGTGTAAATCTCAGGGTCCATTTCGTAGTCACCGGGCATTGGTTGTGTTCCGTCATACCACCAGTAAACAGGGTAATCAGTCGGCCTGGTTTGATAAAGGACATCGGCTGTGAAGATATATGTTTGGGTATCGACATTTGTTGTCTTCCAGCCCCTTCTCACCGCGATTGCGCGCAGACATGTTGTCGTGTCAATATGGATTGGTTCCTCGTATAAGAGAGTCGTGCCGTCTTCAAATTCGCCGGGCCGGCTGCCGTCCAGCGTATAGTAAATCTCTGCTCCCGACGTCGCACAGGTGATGCTTACATCGAAAGGGCTGTTATAGAGTCCGCGGTCGTAACTGAACTTAGTGTCTTCAGTTTCGCCGGGGTAATTCGGATTGTTCTGAGTTCCGGGCGTGGGGTATCCGAAATATCGCTCTTCGCCCGAATAAAGACCGTACGATATGTCCGGTTCCTGCGGAGGGTATATGGGAAAGTAATCGTAGAGGGGAGTCTGGCCGTCAGGGGCCACAATGGCAAGGTATTCACCGTTCTCATCGAGCGTAAAAGTAGCGTGCAGAAAACCAAGATCATCGACATAATCACCTGAGCCAATGCCCGAAGTAAATACAACAAGATAGCCATTTGGTTCAATTATTGTGTCTTCGGGAAACTGCCATTTATTTGGTTCTTCTGTGTTATTTGTGAGGTAAAAACTACCAACATTTAGTGATTGTTCACCAAAGTTGTGTAATTCGACCCAGTCGGGGTACACCGGCTGCCCGGAAACCAGCGTTTCAACCGAACCTTGATTATCCGCCATGAACTCGGTTATTTCCAGTGGTATCGCATAAAACCAGTCACATGCCAATAAGGCAAAGTCAATTGCGTTGACTCCGTCTTGGCCGTCAAAGTCAGCGCAGCCCTCACCTGAGCAACTGCCCGCGGGATCTAACCACTGTTCAGTGAATGTTTGCAGATCCTGCAAATCTACTGTGCAGTTGAGGTTAAAATCTGCTTGTGGACAGGACCCCGCTGCAAGGCAGTTCCCAAGAATAGCGTGTATAGAGAAAAATAAAAATAGACTCTTCATATATGACCCGTCACTCCTTAGACCCATAATTATACCACGGTGGCATTAAGTAGTCAAGCTTTGTGTTTTCACACAACCGTCAAAGGATTACAGTAGAATAGGCGGAGTTAGAATGTTGGCGGATTGTTTAAATAATTCTTTTTGCAGGACAGTCATTCCGTTGCTGTCCGGGAAGATACTCATATCGGATAGGTTTTTTGGTTTTGTCAGAAGTAGTATCTGCCGAGCTGCTCGACTATGACTTTTTTCACCTCGAGCGGGTCTATGACGCCGGTATGGCGAAAGATAATTTCGCCGCCCGGTTTGACGAGGACCGTATATGGTATGCCGCCTTGCCATTCGGCGTCCACAGCTTCGAGAACCTCGGTTTTATCTTCGGATGAGATAAGATAGTTTTTACAGGACGCCTGTTTATCTTTTAGAAAAGCCAGCACCTGCTCTTTTTTGTCGGGCATATCTCCGCTGATGGTAATCATCTCGAATGCCCTGCCCCGATAAATCCTGTTTATGCTGACCAGTTCGGGCATCTCATAAACACAAGGCCCGCACCACGTCGCCCAGATATTTACAAGCCGCAGTTTGCCCGAATCGTTTTTCATCAGCTTTCGCACGCCGTCGGCGTCTATCGAGTTCAAATCGACCGGCTCTTTTGCCCACTGTTTAAATGCCTGTTCGACTGCCCTGCGTTTGTCGGACCATTTAATCGAACAGCCGAAAGTCTTTACCTTTTTTATGGTGACATCCCGGCCTTCGAGAAGAGCATCGAGTGCGTCGCGGACGAAATGCTTTTTTACCTTGCTCGGGTCTTCGGAGTTGTCGATTGCGCCTGCGTATTGCAGCTTGCGTTCTTTATCGAATATGAATACGTGGGGCGTGCTGACAGGCCCATAGGCCAGCGATACCTTTTGTGTCTCGCCGTCGTATAAATAGGGGAAGTTAAACTGCCTTTCTCTTGCGCGAGTCTTCATCTCCTCGAACGTATCGCCGAGGTCGCTGTATCCCAGTTCATCGAGCCGGATTGCCAATGGGTTGTTCGGGGATATTGCCACTACCGCCACACCCTTGTCTTTATAATCGGCTGCGAGCTTCATAATTCTGTCTTCGTATGCCTGGGCGGTGGGGCAGTGGTTGGCGGTGAATACGATGACGAGAATTTTAGCGTCGGCGAAATCGGCGAGCTTGTAGTTGCGACCATCGACGCCAGGCAGGTCGAAATCGGGTGCCTGTTCGCCGATTTCCAATGGCTTGATTCGTGTCGCTGCCGCTAAAGCCGCCGGTGTAATAATCAGCATCAAAATGAATGTTGTTAAAAAGAATCTTCTGCAGTTCATATTCGAACGACCTCCAGTTAAACTCATACGATGAGCGTGGATTCTTTGACGGCCCTAATACTAACTGATATACGGCATACAATCAATCGCGAATACCGGCTCGTTGTTGCCGGGGAGTGGTTTTTGTCTTTACTATGGCTTTGTGAGGATTTATCCTCACCCATTATTTATGAAAGGGTGATACGATGAAAAACATATATGTTCTTGTCATTGTTGCTGTGTTGCTGTTTTCTTTTGCCTGTGCCGAAGCGGGCGTCGTTGCGCAGGGCGCTAAAGTCGAAAAATTAGCGGATACCTTCGCTTTTACCGAAGGTCCTGCTGCGGACCTGAAGGGCAACGTATATTTCACCGACCAGCCCAACGACAAAATCTATATCTGGTCAGCCGATGGCAAGCCCTTCGACGTTGCTCAGGGCAAGTTATCAGTTTTTCTGGATGGCTGTGAACGCTCGAACGGCCTGTATTTCGACGCCGACAGCTCACTGCTCGCCTGCGCCGACCTGCATAACAGACTGGTTTCGTTTGGCAAAAGCGGCAATATGACTGTTTTAGTCAACGGCTATAAAGGCAAAAAGCTTAATGGCCCGAACGACCTGTGGCGAGACCCGAAGGGCGGAATATATTTCACGGATCCTTACTATAAAAGGAACTACTGGACCAATCCAGCTATGGAGCAGGATGGCCAGTGCGTATATTATCTTAAACCCGACCGCAAGACACTAATCCGCGTAGCAGACGATTTAAAGCAGCCAAACGGTATAATCGGCTCGCCCGACGGCAAGTTGCTTTATGTAGCCGATATCGGGGCAGGCAAAACATACGTCTATACAATCGACGAAGACGGAACGCTTTTGGAGAAGAGATTATTCTGCGAAATGGGCTCCGACGGTATGACTATCGATAACGAGGGAAATATTTACCTTACCGGCAAAGGCGTTGCCGTCTTTAATTCAGCCGGTGAAAAAATCGACCAAATCGATATCAGCGAGTCCTGGACTGCAAACGTCTGCTTCGGTGGGGCGGAGTTCGATACTCTTTTTATCACTGCCTCGAAATCACTTTACGCAGTGAAGATGCGAACAAAAGGCGTTGCCTGGCCGATATCGGAGAAAAAATCGCTTATCGCAGACGGTGCGAAGGTGAAAAGACTGGCGACCGGATTCAGTTTTACCGAAGGCCCGGCTGCGGATACGAAAGGCAACGTCTATTTTAGCGATATACCCAACAACCGGATTCATATATGGTCCGTTGATGGAAAACTAACGACCTTCCGCGAAAATACCGGCGGGGCGAACGGCCTTGCCTTCGACGATAAGGGTAATTTGATTGTCTGCGAAGGCGGCAACCGACGGCTCACCCGAATCGATATGCAGGGCAACGTAACCGTCCTTTGCGACAATTACAAAGGTAAAAAACTTAACAGTACCAACGACCTATGGCTCGATAAAAAAGGCGGAGTATATTTTACCGACCCCGGCTATAGAAAAGATATGGAACTGGACGGCAGTTACGTCTTTTACCTGCCGGCGGGTTCGAATGAGCCGATTGTCGTTGCTGATGATTTGTCCGGTCCCAACGGTATCGTAGGCACGAAAGACGGCCGAACCCTTTATGTCGCCGACTACGGTGGCCGCAAAACGTGGGTATATAAAATCGAGGATGACGGCACGCTGTCCGGCAAAAAGCTGTTTGTTCCAACCGGTTCTGACGGCATCGAACTCGATGAGCAGGGCAATGTATACCTGACCGGGAAAGGTATAATTATTGTCAATTCCCAGGGCAAAAAAATCGACTCCATTGATATCCCCAATCCGCCTTCAAATCTGTGCTTCGGCGGTGAAGACGGTAAAACACTTTTTATAACCGCACGAGATTCGCTTTATTCGATAAGGATGAACGTGAAAGGTCGGTAAGAAACTTATCAGCCCCCTCAAGAAATAACATTCAGGCCTTTTATGATTGCGTATTGGCGAACTTCTTCAGGCGTGGGTCTGCGGTTTATCTTGAGTTGCTCGGTGACCTTGAAGAATGCTGTGATTGAAGCCGGTCGTGGATTAGACAAGCTCAATCGGAGAATAGACAAAGCTGGCCCGGCATTAGTTTGGATAAATCTTAAAATTGGGATTCACATCGCCGAAGTTTTCAATATAGGGAGCGACTTCGCGGAGTTCTTCGAGAAGCTCTTCGGTATCGGCACGCCAGATGGTGCCATCTTTAAATCTTACTGCACGGACATATGCTATTGACGTAAATACTTCTTCTGTTTTTGAGCTGATATTCTTATCGCTACTCATATTCCCGGGGTCTAACGGCTCCCAGTTTTTACTGTTAGTACCTGTTACAGTCCAGCTCGCACCGTTTATGCGTTCATTAAAAGCGTCGTACCTTAGAATGATAATCTCGAAGGCGATAATAGATTGTCCGCCGGTATTCGTCCAGCACATATATTGAACGAAACGGTAACTGGATCTCTCATATCGGTTTTCGAACGAGAAATTGCTTAAACGGACACAAGGGCAGTTGTTGACAATGAGCGCTTTTCTGTCAGGATAATTCACTTTATCCTCTGCTTGCACCTGACCCTGCATAACAATAAGCAGCGAAAACAATAAAATGGCTCGTTGGATAAAAACAGATATACGACGGTTCTTTGGCGGTTCGACCCCGTATTGGACGAATCTCTGCGTTTTCATTTTTTACACCTCCATTAACTTTTTGCATTCCGGTGTGGCTCTTATCTTTTGCGGGCCAGCAAAAGACGAATATCATTGTAAGTTTTGTATGTGGGGAGTCAAGGAAAGAGGTTGTAAGACAGATAACCGTCGAAATGTTTAATTAATAACGTTAAGCCCTTTTGTGAGGGCGTATTGGCGGACCTGCTCGATTTCTTCGCGGGTGGGCGTGCGATTTATTTCGGGATGCGATTTCGCCTTGAAGCAAGGCCGGTACTGGTCCATAACGTTAATGGCTGTCTTTGGATTAATCTGCCCGGCAAGAAAATCCATAACATTGAAACTGCCCGCTAATTCGTTCGGCAGCACTAAGTGTCGAATCAAAAGCCCACTGATTGCCAGGCCTTCTTTATTTAGCTGCAAATCGCCGACTTGGCGATACATTTCTTTTACCGCGGCAAAACATATTTCAGGATAATCCGGCGCACCGGCAAGCTCTTCGGCTGCCTTACTGTCGGCGAATTTGATATCAGGCATATAAATATCAATCAGGCCTTCGAGAAGCCGAAGTGTCTCGACCGAGTCGTAGCCGCCGCAGTTATAAACGATTGATAGTTTCAGTCCTCTCTTTCGAGCTGACTCGATGCCGGTTGCCATCGCGGGCGCAAGGTGAGTAGGTGTAACGAAATTGATATTGCTGCAGCCGTAGCTTTGCAAATCGAGCATAAAATCCGCCAACTCGCCGATGGTAATCGGCTGGCCGTGCCGAAAGTGACTTATGTCGTAATTCTGACAAAACACGCAACCGAGGTTACACCCCGCGAAAAAAATCGTCCCCGACCCGCCCGCGCCGACCAGCACGCTCTCCTCGCCGAAGTGCGGTCCCTGCGAGCTGACAACCGGCATAGCGCTGATACCGCAAAAACCAAGCTCACCTTTGATTCGATTCACCCTGCACTTGCGCGGGCAAAGCACGCAGGGATTCATCAGCCCCCACAGCCGTTGAACATTCGGGCTAAAGGTCTTTATGTTTTCCGCAGGCAGTTTCATATATCGTTTTTTTTGTCGTATGCGTCGATATCATACAAATATAGGCCGCCATTGCGGCTGCCAGCAATGCAATTGTGCGAACAAGTGTCCAGTAACCTATAATACCAGAATCGGCAGGGTTAAAGCAACCGCAGCTTATCTCGAGTCCCCGCCATAAAGCCGACGCGATGGCGAATACGAACATCGCAGATGTCCCTATGGTTACGAGCAGCGCACCGGGTACAAGGATTCCGCCGAGCAGGCATATCCCCACAAAAAGCTCAAGCCAGGGCAAAACAATCGCGACGGCAACACCGATTGATGGGTTGACAAGCTCAAAGCCGTAGACGCTCGCCAAAAAGTCATACGGCTGACGAAGCTTTGGGATGCTGCTGGCGATAAAAATTCCGCCGATTGCCAGCCGAACCGTGATAATAAGAGCCTTTATAAAAAAGTTTTTCATGCCAATGTCACTTATCAGTTTTTTTATCTTTCGTCTTGCAGGTATTTGCCTGCCAATTGTCCCAGTTGCCTTTGTATATGCGCACGTTTGTAAAGCCGTCATTTATCAGCCCACAGGCCACGATATCCGCAAACAGGCGATTTGAATAGCTGCAATAGACGACAAGCTCAGTACTTTTATCAATCGTGCCCATTGCCTTGATTATTTCGTCTTTAGTCATATATGCGGGAACGTTTATGGAATCTTTGAGGTGACCTGCTTTGAATTCATAATCCTGCCTTGGGTCAACGAATACTGTCTGCTGATTGGCAAACAATCGTTGTGCCTGGCTGTTTGTCAGTTTGGGTATAAAGGTTGCCTGATATGCCTTTTGGATATTGGCAGTGCCTTCTTTATAGGCAAGCAGACCTTCGTCATTTATAGAATTATACGCGAACGCGACAGCAAATGCGGCCAATAGCAGAGTTGCACCCTCGCCGACGCTTAACCATATTGTCTGTTTTCTCGATGTAACCGGTTGTTTACTTTGTCTTCGTATAACCTGCCGTCTTATTAAGAGGACGAGTAGTATCACTATCAGCGCATAGGCAACAAATCGCTGGCGTGCAGGGGCAAGGACCGCACGGATATGTATAGGTTTATTCGATACAATCAGCCCGCTGCCGTCCCAGCGAGGCGCCAGGGTTCGAAGCAGCACTGATTTGACAGGTATTGGCGGGTCGTAAACCAGCGCCCTGTTATCACTTGTCCGAAGCAAAAGCTCATAGTGGTTGTATGCCCTGCCTGTCTGGCTTGATTTGACGTGAAGAATCATCGGGCCGGGCAGGTTGCGAAGGTTCTTAGTAGTTAGCCGTGCGACCGGTACGGCATACAGGCCATAAGTTTCGGCGCAGCTTTTCAATTCCGCCAGTGTGCTTCCCGCCGGCGAACCGATGTATTCTGGTTTGAAAAGCTCGTTGGGCTCGACATCCACTCTGTAAAACTTCATAGCCGAATACAGGCAGTATATTCCGCAATAACTGCCGGATGATTTCTGCTGAATTCGAGCGTCGGCTGCGCTCGCATTCGGCTCTGCCGCCTGAAGTGGGCATTCAGGTTTGTAAAAAGTGCTTGAAAGAAGGGCTATGGCCAGAATCAAGAAATGATTTCTCTTCCCTGAGAATAATTTCGCCACGCTGTTTTAACCCCTGCTTTATTGTTTCGATTTACTTATTACTTGCCGTCTTTGAGTTTTGCGATAATCGATTTCACCCTGTCCGCTTCGGCGTTTTCATCGCCCAGCGAGGCAACAAGCTGTTTATATACCGCCACCGCCTTTGAGTTTTCCCCTTTTTGTTCATACATTTTTCCAAGGGCGTAAAGGATGTTCGGGGGCTTGTTGTTCTGGGGAAATTGTGCCAGTGCCTTTTCGAAGTATTTGATTCCATCTTCCCATTTGCCCTGTCTAAAGCACGACCAGCCCAGACTGAGAGTAATTTCGGTGCTTCCCTGACGGTCGGGATATTTTTCCGCCAATTCCTTATATGCCTGCTCAATTTCATTATCGGCTTCTTTTTTGTTTACGAGGCCGGCTTTAGCAAGCTCTTCGTAGCATTTGCCGATACCCT
This sequence comes from uncultured Pirellulales bacterium, assembly GCA_964387605.1. Taxonomy (GTDB): domain Bacteria; phylum Planctomycetota; class Phycisphaerae; order Sedimentisphaerales; family Anaerobacaceae; genus Fen-1362. The sequence goes on from CAYLYB010000032.1 coordinate 21,177, forward strand.
CCAGGCATTGTGCTTCGTGCGAACTGCCCGGCCACGTCTTTGGTATCTTTTTATAGCAGCTTATCGCATCCGTGAATTTCTCCAGCTCGCGGTAGCATTCCGCCAGCCGATAATAATCCTCCGCCGTCTGAGCAGTATCCTTTGTGAGCGAAACGACTTCTCCGTAAAGCTGCTTGGCCTTCTCGGAATATTTCTTTGCGCTAACTATATCGTTATTGAGTTTTTCGCACGCTCGTGCCTGCCTGCTGCATCCCTTGCTGAGCACGTATAGCGCAAGCGCCCGGCGATGTGGTTGCGTGACTTGGTTTTTAATTTTTTCAGCAAGTAGTTCAATTGCCGCCGATTCGTTTTCGTTGTCTTCGTTTTCCGTCGCCAGACGAATCACATCATACACCGATTCGCCGGCGTCGAAGCTTTCGGGGTAATCCGTTATAATCCGCTCGTATATTTGTCTCGCCTGCTCGTATTGCTCATGCTGTTCGAGCCATATAGCTATCCGGTAAAGCTCACTCGAGATTTCGGACCTGCCTGAAAATTCCGCAATCATCCGCTCAATCTCGGCTTCAGTCTCTTTCCAGTCGCCTTTTTCCATCAGCGTAAGTATCTTTGTCCGGTATGTCATACGTTTGGAGTCCCAGTCTGCCTGCTGCCCGTAAGATGTCCCGCCGAATTCCTTAACCAGCCGCTGGTAAATTTTCTTGGGCGTATCATAGCGAGCACTATAGCTACTCTCGCCGTCCGGCGTCCATTTGCTCCACTCATATTCCTTGCTTATCCAGTACACCGCCTCCGTCAATCCCGCATCTTCCTCGAAATCTTTTATCAGCTCATCTATGGCCGCCAATGCCTGCTCGTCAGTTGCCTGTCCGCTGCCGCCCTGCGATACCGGGCGGGTATGCCTGATAAGCGCACAAACCTGGGCCTTTGCCGACCATAATCGGGCTTGTTGCGAGAGTGAGTTATTCGGGAATCTCTCGATTAAGCCGTCGAAGGCGTCTTTCGATTCGGGGTATTGTCTCTGCCAGCAAAAGTCCCGCCCGATGCGGAAAAGCGTCTTCGCAAGGTCTTCGTTGCTGCTGAAATCTGTTAGCAGCGAATCGGTCCGCTGCTTTGCCGTCGAATAGCTTTTACTCCGGATAAGTTCGAGAATTTCCATTGCCTCTGTGCCCAGCCGGGCCTTGTCTGACCACTCGCTGCCGGCGTATTTGTCTGTAATTAGGCCGTATAAATATCTTGCTTTACCATACATATTTTGCCATGAGTAATTATCCGCGATAACAAAAAGCACTGCCGGCAGTTGAGGATTATTAGCGTAATCAGTGATAATCCGTTCCGTTGTTTGCTCTGCTGTTGTTATATCTTCTTTGCAGACCTGTGAAATCACCGCCGTCATACCCGCCCATACCGCGAAATCATCCTGCGGCCAGTTTTCCATAACATACTCGGCAGTGTCTATTGCCCTGTCATATTGCTGAGTGTTTTGATATTTGCCGGCTATCTGTTGAAGGGCGCACCCTTTATCGTAACTGTCGGGATAACCGGAGATGAAATTGCTGACCGCCTCATCGGCCTGGGCCGCTTTGCCCGACTCGATGAGTGATATAATCTCTGCTTTCGCCCGTTCGAATTCGGTTGCATTATCCATCTGTTGTCCTTCTCCGATTGAATTCAATATGAGGACAATAAAAAAAATAACCGGACACACCGTCCGAAAGAAAGATTTCATTGTTCGCTTTGTCATTTTCTCATCTCCCAAACCTACATTGTTTTTGGCCGGCCGGTTCGTTCATAATTATGGTTTTTGTCAACAACGGCTGATTCAGCCGGTGGTTTATTTATTCTCTTTTTTTATCTCGTCCATCATTGTGTCGATTTCTTCAAATGTTGCCCCATCCA
>CAYLYB010000033.1:0-21967 GCA_964387605.1 uncultured Pirellulales bacterium
TCAGCGTAAAGGAGGCGTGTTTAGGCGTGTCGGTTGTGTGGCCACTCAATGTTTGCTCGCCGTTCATACACCACCTGCCCCGGAACCCAACCTCGATGCGAAGCGTGTTCTGGTGGTCTCCTAGCGGCCTTGATATGGTTATGGCGAGCGTGGCTAGGCATGCCGGAGGCTTGTTTAGGCGTGTCCGTTGGACAAATGGGGGGTGGACAAATTAAAACTGAATACTCTATTCCATAATGGTACAATAAACGGGGAAGGTCAATATAGGGTGATATCAAAGTTGATTTTAGGTTGATATTCAATTAGAATGCCCGCCGAAAGTGCAAGCTGGGTCTTAGTCCGGCCAATCGAAGAATAAAAAACCTTGGAATTTGGAAGGTCTGGGGAAAAAGATGAGTGAGAAAAAACATAACTGTCCGAGCAAGGCAAAGTATCTCTCCGGGAAGCGCATTCTTCCGGAGCCGATTGCCGGGGCCACGGATATAGTCCGGTTAGTGGACAATATGGATGCATACAACGCTGGCAGGTTGCGGGCCGCGTGTCATTTGTTGAAAGACAAGTATTCGAAAGAAGATGTTACGGTCGGCCTGAGTATTGCCGGCGCATTGACGCCGGCGGGGCTGGGGCCTTCGGCGATAATTCCGCTGATGAATCACGGCTTCGTTGACTGGCTAAGCGCCACCGGCGCGAATATGTATCACGATTTGCATTATGCGTTCAACCTGCCGATGTTCAGGGGCAGCCATACCGTGGATGACGCCGATTTGAGGGAGAAGGGCGTTACGAGGATTTACGATATACTGTTCGATTACGAAGATGTGCTGATGGAGACCGACCGGAGACTCAGGCGGATATTGATAAGGCCCGAATTTCAGAAGGAGATGGGAACGCGGGAGTTTTATCATCATTTAGGTAAAATACTCAACGAACACGAGGAGAAGAACAAGCTCGGTCAGGTGAGCGTTTTGGCGGCGGCTTATAGGAACGGGATACCCGTTTTTACGTCTTCGCCGGGAGATTCGACAATCGGGATGAACGTGGCGGGACTGGAGCTTCTGGCTGAATCACAGGGGCTGCTGGATTCGTTCAAGCTGAAAATAAATCCGAGTATCGACGTCAACGACTCGACCGCGATAATACTGAACGCCAAAAGATATGAGAATGGTAAGACGGGCGTTATTCTCATAGGCGGCGGCAGCCCCAAAAACTTTATGCTCCAGACCGAGCCGCAGATTCAGGAGGTATTGATGATTCCTGAGGCGGGCCAGGATTACGATATCAATGTAACCGATGCCAGGCCCGATACGGGGGGATTATCCGGCGCTCCGCCGAGCGAGGCGGCGAGCTGGGGTAAGATTGACCCGACAAAGCTCGAAGAAACCGTAACCGCGTATCTCGATGTGACAGTGGCATTGCCGATTATGGCTGCCTATACCATACAGACTACAAAGCCGAAGAAGCAAAAAAGGTTGTATTACCGGGGGCAGGAGTTGCGCGAGAAGCTGATAAAATCCTATCTCGAAAACAACAAAGAAGTCGAACAACTCAAAGAGCTTATCAGGAAATTGAGCGTCTGAAGAAGTTGAGAGAGTAATATGAAGAAAAGTCTTGTCAAGCTGGCTCAAAAGCATGGGAGCCCTTTATTTATACTGGACCATAATATAATAAGGAAGAACTATAGAACTTTTAAGAAGTGTCTGCCGAGGGTGCAGGCGTATTACGCGGTAAAGGCCAACTCGAATCAGGAGATAGTCAAGACGCTGTTCAACGAGGGTGCGAGCTTCGATGTCGCCTCATATAACGAGTTCATGCAGGTTTACACTTATATCAGGCACTTCGAAAAAAAGGAAAAAGACTTCTACATCTGGGACAGGATAATCTTTTCCAACACGATAAAGGACGCCGAGACGCTCAGAAAGATAAAACGATATAAACCTCTTGTTACCTATGATAACAGTGATGAGTTGAAAAAGATTAAACAACATTGCAGCACTGCTGGACTGGTTTTGAGATTGAAAGTGCCTGACAGTGGATCGCAGGTGGAATTAAGTTCTAAATTCGGCGCCGAACCCGGCGAGGCGGGTGAGCTTATAAAAAACGCCTTCGATTTGGGACTTGTTGTGGAAGGGCTTAGTTTTCATGTCGGCAGTCAGTGCACGAATTTCGATAATTACATTGCCGCGCTGGCGGTGACATCGGAGATTTTTAATGATGCCCGCAAAAAAGGATACAACCTGAAACTTGTCGATATAGGCGGCGGATTTCCTGTGCCTTACGATGCACAGGTCCCCGAATTTGAAAAGCTGGCAAAGATAATAAATACCGAGTGTGAAAGGTTGTTCCCGCAGGATATCGAGATTATAGCCGAGCCGGGAAGATTTATGGTTGCTACTTCGGCGGTGTTGGTTTCGCAGATTGTGGGCAAAGCAAGAAGAGACGGAAAAATTTTCTATTACATAAACGACGGCGTCTATCACACGTTTTCAGGGGTGGTTTACGACCACTGGATTCCCAATTTCCAGGCGGTCAAGCGGGGCAAAAGGGAAGTTTGTGCGGTTGTAGGCCCGACCTGTGACAGCTTCGATAAGGTGTCGTTGTCGGAACATCTGCCGGGAAACCTCCAAATCGGCGATTATCTTATTACGGAAAACATTGGTGCATACAGCATTGCTTCTTCGACGAGATTTAACGGTTTCGACGGCGCCAAAATACTGCATATCAATAATTAATCTTTCAGAGTTTTTTGCCCAGTTGTTTTTGCCGGATTTAGCTGTAATTGGCAGGCATTTCGAGCCTCTTGCCTGAGGGGGATATTGACCGCGACTGTTTGCCCACTGTATAATGGCTTTAATGAGTAAACTGATTTTTAACGTGTATTTGTGAGGGAAAAAAATGGCACCGGCCGGAATACTTATTGTCGATGATGACCCCGATATCAGCGAGGCAATGAAAATTGTTCTCGAAAATAAAGGATATACCGTCCAGACGGCGGGCAACGGCAAAGAGGCAATGAAGAGTCTTGATTCATCCATTCCGGATTTGATTATTATGGATGTTATGATGGATTCGAAGCAGGAGGGATTTCTCGTATCCAGAGAGCTCAAAAAGAACGCGAAATACAGCCGGATTCCGATTCTGATGCTTACAGCCATCAAGGACAAAACCGGTATCGACTTCAAGCCCGAGGCCGGCGACAAAGACTGGCTGCCCGTCGATGATTTTCTCGATAAACCTGTCAAGCCCGAAGTGCTGGTTGAGAAGGTCGAGGCACTGTTGAAAAGATAAATTTATGGAAAGTCTCTTCCAAAGCAAAAACCTCATCCAGAGGTCGTATTGGCTAATTCACTTGAGATGGGTGGCAATAGCGGGTCTTTTGGGTGCTGTATTTACGGCCGAAAGATTTTTTAACGTTGATTTACCGTCCCGTAAATTATACACATTTGCCCTGTTTCTTTTGTTTTATAATTTCGTTCTTTACGACCTGATGTATTACTGGACGTGGGGGGGCAGAATACCTTCGGCCATCAAGATTTATAGAATTATTGCATTCCAGATGTCCGCCGATTTGGTGATTTTAACTGTGATACTTCATTTGTCGGGCGGTATCGAAAATCCTTTTTTTCTCTATTTCGTTTTTCATACGATTCTTGCAAGTATCATATTATCCCGGTTACACAGCTATTTGCAGGCCACATTTGCTGTTTTGCTTTTCGGCTCGCTCGTTGCTCTGGAATATTTTCAGATTATCCCACACTATGCCCTTACCGGCTTTGTAACATATAGCAATTATCGAGATGGCTTATGCGTGTTGGGGACGGTTTTTGTATTCACTACTATGATTTACCTTGTTGTTTATATGACAACGTCTATCTGTGAGCAGTTGCATCATCAAAAACGGGAAATCGATGATGCGATTATTCAGCTAAAGGAAAAAGATTATTTCAAGAACGAATACGTCCTGCGTCTGACTCATGATATAAAGGGGCACCTCGCCGCCATACAGAGCTGCCTTGATATTGTTGTTGGCCAGATGGTAGGTTCCCTTAATGATAAGCAGAGGGACCTGATTGAACGGGCGCACAGGAGAACCGGAAAATGTATCAATTTCACTACAGCCCTGCTGAAACTTACGCGTATGAAGCTGACCGGCCGACTCGAAATGGATTACTTCCCTTTGCGTAATGTAATATTCAATGCCTTAGCCGCGGTGGAAAGAAGGGCAAAGGAAAAATCGATTACCATCACGCATCATATCGCACCCGGCGTTGATGAGATTTACGGTGAGCCGCTCCTTATCGAGGAAGCTATAAGCAATATTTTACTCAATGCCGCCCGCTATACTCCGGAAGGGGGGGAAGTCGAGTTGCGAGTCGAAGACGAAGGCCCGACCGTTGTAATTCAGGTAAAAGACTCGGGGATTGGTATCTCAGAGGGGGATATCGAGAAGATATTCGAGGAATTCTATCGGGCAGACAACGCAAGGGCGGTCGAAAGGGACGGCACCGGCCTTGGATTATCAATCGCCAAACAGGTTGTCGATAGGCATAAGGGGCAAATCTGGGCGGTGAATAATCCCGACCGGGGCAGCACATTTAGCATCCGATTGAAGAAGAGACCTGACACTGTTTGACTTTATTCTCAGCAGCATTTTTGCGTGAAACCAATCATTATTTTGCGGAATTTTATTGTGAATGCTGAACTTTTTTTTTACGGCTACTCTTTCCGTTTCTTTCATAACTTCCTTTTATATATGAAGATACGGCTCGTATCGTCTCGTCCCCATATATAGATATTTTTTCTTGACAGCATACCATTGACCGGATTAAACTTCGTATAGATGTCTTGTGAATGTGCTCACAAGTTCAAGTGATTGTGAATTCAGTCACAAAGAATAATATGAGATACCGCAAGATTCCAGATGAAACAGTTCGACGCCTGCCGGTGTATTTGAGGGGAATCCGTCTTTTATCTAATCAGGGGCACGACAGCATTTGCAGCCGGTCTCTGGCGGATTTTCTCGGCATAAATGCCTGGCAGATTCGTAAAGACCTTTCTTATTTCGGCGAAATGGGCAAACCTGGCGTCGGATACTGTGTAGAGAAGCTGGAACGCCGAATTTCCAAAGTTTTAAATCTTGAATCCGGGCACAATGTGGTTTTGGTGGGTGTGGGCAATCTCGGTTCGGCGGTTTTAACGTTTGCGGGTTTTGGGCAATATGGATTTAATATTGTATCCGCCTTTGATTCGGACCCGAAGAAAATCGGCAGGAAAAAGGGCCTTATTATTGTAGAAGATGTTGCAAAGCTTGCCGCGATTAAGAAGAAAAACGTTGACCTAGGGATAATCGCGGTGCCGGCCGAATCGGCCCAGCATATCGCGGAGGAATTGGTTGCCGCCGGCGTTCGCGGGATTCTTAATTTTGCCCCGGTGAATATAACATTACCTCGTAAAATTAAACTCATTACGATTGATATTGCGATGGAACTTGCACGCCTGCCTTATTATTTGCCGTCTACAGGCAGTCGAAATAACAAGTCGGACGGTGCGAAAGATAGTGCGGTGTCGGCTGTAAGCGCAAGAAGTATTTAACTAATATAACAGGGAAGTCAAGCGATGGAAGCAGTATTTATAAGTAAGCTCAAGCCCTTACTGGATGCCCTGGCTGCCCGAATGGACGTTTATGTCCCTGTTAAAAAAGACAAACACTATGTGTTTACAAAATATAATGCGGCGGATGGAACACCCGTCGAATTTAACGAAATTCGGGCCTGCACGACCGTGAAGGAGTTTTTGTTTCCATTGCGTGAAATCGCCGCGGTTTTTCCGGAAAGTGATGAGGATATTCGTGAAATAAAGCCGTTCGCGGTATTCGGCCTCAAAGACTGCGATATTCGTTCGATTTTTATCCTCGACAAGGTATTTGCCGAGGATGAATTTCAGGACCCGTTGTATTTAGCCAGGCGTGAGAAAATGTTTATCGTATCAAGCGATTGCTTGTCGGCCGGCGAGAGTTGCTTCTGCGGCTTGTTCGGGGGCGAGGGGTTTTCGGGCAAAGGATTCGACCTGAACGTTTCCAAAATCGAGGACGGCTTTATTGTCGAAACGGGTTCGCAGAAAGGACATGATTTTATCGAGCAGAATCCGAATATTTTCGGCGACGTCCCTGCGGATTTACTCGAACAGCGAGAACAGAACCGTTCGAAGCTGGCCAAACAGCTCGCAAAAGTCAATGAGCGTTTCGATTCCAGCCAGAACATACGAGAGGCGGTTGAGAACAGCAGTGATTCGACCGTTTTTGATGAGCAGGCAAAAGACTGTATCGAATGCCAGGCCTGCACGCGAGTATGCCCCACCTGTCATTGCTTCTATCTATATGATACCAAACAGGCCGACTACTTTGCCAAGATGAAAATCTGGGATAGCTGTATGAGGTTCAGCTATGCCGCCGTTGCCGGCGGCGCAAATCCCAACAAGGTCCTCGGCGAACGGCTCAGGCATCGTCTGATGCACAAATTCGTGTATTTTCTCGACAGATACGGCATCGATATGTGCGTGGGCTGCGGCAGGTGTGTTGACGCTGATGCGGGGGGTGTTGACCTCAGAAACGTATTGGCCCGGCTTAGTGAAGAATCGAAAGATACCAATAAGAAAAAATTGAAGACTGCAAAATGAGCAAAAACTTTTACCAGCCAGTTAGTGGTGTAATAACCGATATCATCGATGAGTCGCCTACTATCAAAACGTTCGTGGTTAAGCCGGAAAGTCCCTTCAAGTTCGATACGGGCCAATTCGTCGAGCTGACTTTGCCCGGCGAAGGAGAAGCGCCTTTTACTCCTTCTTCATCGCCCAGACAGACCGAGCAGATGGAAATCAGCATTATGAAGGCGGGCAGGGTAACCGAGTTGCTGCATCAGTGCGCCACGGGCCAGAAGGTCGGCATCCGCGGGCCGTTTGGAGCTGGCTATCCGGTCGATAAGTTCAAGGGGAAAGAAGTTTATATAGTCGGCGGCGGCGTGGGGCTTGCGCCTATTCGCTCGCTGTTCCTTACTCTTGTCGATAAAATCGGCGATTTCAAAAAGGTCGTTTGCCGATTCGGCGCAAGGACTCCTGAGGATTTCATATACAAGAAAACGCTGTTCGGCGAATGGCGGCAAATCAAGGGTGTGGATATAAAACTGACTGTTGATAAGGCCAATGGCTCATGGAAAGAAAACGTCGGGGTGGTTACCACGATTCTCGACCCCGCCGATGTTGATATCAAAAACGCAGTGGCCGTGGTCTGCGGGCCGCCCATTATGATGAAATACGCGACGGTGAAGCTGCTCGAATTCAATTTTGACCCGAATCAGATTTATCTTTCGATGGAAAAGAATATGAGTTGCGGCGTGGGCAAGTGCGGTCATTGTATGATTGGTAAATACTATGTGTGCAAAGACGGCCCCGTGTTCACTTATGAACAAATTAAAATGTACCCAAAAATCTGGGACTGATAGCAACGGAATCGAATCCGGAGTTATAGTATGAGCGAAAAATTGATTATCGACCTTGCCAAGTGCCGAACACAGCAGGATTCCGGAATTCTGTGCTCTTATAAGCATCACCCTGAAAATCATGGCATTGATAATTTGCTGGAGATGATTCGTTTCGCGCTGATTTGCCGGCGATGCGAGCTTGCCCCCTGTATTGCCGCCTGTCCTCAAAATGCCCTCGAAAAAGTGCCTACGATAAATCACGATGCAGGCATTCTTAAACGCGCCAATATGTTATGCACCGGCTGCGGGACCTGTGCGATTGCCTGCCCCTTCGGAACCATATATACCGATTTGATACTATTTCCGGATAGTTTTTGCGACAGGTGCGAAGGCCGGCTGGCGCAGGGCGAAAAGCCCTTATGCGTGCGAACCTGTAATGACGGCAGCGTCGATTATAGAAGCGTCAATCTCGAAAAAGAACCGGATATGCTGGAAGTCTTCGATGGTATTGTCGTTCGCGTTGAAGGGGGACAGCTTTGGGAGCCGTTGCTTGGTGAAAATGAGCGAGGTAAAGTCTGGCAAAAAGGTAAGGCCAAATGAGTAACGAAATGCAGATTATATTCTGGATACTTGTTTTTCCCGGTTTTGTTTTTACCGCGGTTGCGGGACTGTTGGCAAGCTGGCTTGTAAGAAAGGTCAGTGCTCTTGTTCAGTATCGCGTTGGGCCGGGGGTTTTGCAGCCGTTTTGGGATGTCAGAAAATTATTGGCAAAGGAAATCCTGATTCCCGAACAGGCCAATAAACTCCTCTTTATATCAGCTCCGCTTGTTGCCATGGCATCGGTTCTGGTTTTATCAACTGTGCTCGGCGTTGCCGCATTTTGGCCCGGCAGGGCGTTCGTGGGCGATTTGATTGTAGTGCTCTATCTTATGGTGCTGCCTTCGCTGGCTCTTATCTTGGGCAGCAGCGCAAGTGCAAGCCCGCACGCAGCCGTCGGGACTGCTCGCGAGATTAAGCTTGTTATAAGTTATGAATTACCACTCGTGCTTGCTATCATCGTCGCGATTATAAAGACGCACGGCTCGCTCAGCTTGGCCCAAACTGCTGCCGTTGTGCCCGCCGCAAGCATATCCGGGGCAATCGCCTGCATTATCAGTCTGCTCTGCATACACGCGAAAATCGGCTATGTCCCCTTCGATATGGCTGAAGCTGAAACGGAACTTGGAAGCGGCGTGTTAATGGAATACTCGGGGGCCTTGTTGGCGCTTTGGAACCTGACCAGTGCTATGATGCTTGTTGCACTGCCGATGTTTCTGGTGGTCGTTTTCCTCGGCGGATTTGGCAATACCTGGGGTGGTATTACACTTGGAATCGTTTGGTATGTGGTCATACTTGTCCTGATAATTCTGATAAAAAATACCAATCCGCGTGTCCGTATCGACCAGGCGATGAAGTTCTTCTGGGTTTATTGCGGGCTTGCCTTGGTCGTTGCCGTTGTCCTTGCGTCGATTGGGAGTTTTTACGGTATAAGCTGGCTGTGAGGTAATGATATGAGCTGGAAGATTAATGCCTTGAAGAAATCTCCGTGGGTATTCCACGTCAATACCGGTGCCTGCAACAACTGCGATATTGAAATTGTGGATTTGCTTACGCCTCGATTTGATGTGGAGCGTTTCGGCATTAAGCTTGTCGGCTCACCACGCCACGCCGACGCATTGCTGGTTACCGGCGTTGTTACTGCTCAGGCGGCCCCTCGGCTTCGTGAGGTCTATCGGCAGACTTCCAAACCCTGCGTCGTTTTCGCTATGGGCGCGTGTGCGTGCGGGACGGGGATTTTTCATAAGGGTTATCACGTAGTCGGCCCGGTTGACAAAATCATAAAAGAAATCGACCCAAACGCGATTATCGCCTATGTGCCGGGCTGTCCGCCCAAACCAGAGGCGATGATATCTGGTGTTGTTAAGGCGTTATCAGCACTTTAGCGGATATTATTATGGATAGAGCGGAACTTACAAATTCACTGTCGAAAATAAAAAACGAACTCGTTAGGGTTGAAAAAACTACTGATGCCCGGCTGTTCCTCATCTGCGAGTCGGAAAACGCGTATAAGGTCAACGAGTTTGTCTTCAAGAACCTCGGCTGCCGTTTTGTCATCGCAACCGTTATTGATTCCGACCATTATTATGAAATCCTGTATCATTTCTCCCACGACGAGACCGGAACCGTCCTTACAGTTAAGTCCCTGATTCGCGACCGCGAAAAACCCTCCGTCGAATCCATTTCGCCGGTTATCCCGGGCGCGCAGTGGATTGAGAGGGAGATGCACGACCTGATGGGCGTTGAGTTCCGCAATCATCCCGATATGCGTCGGCTGATTCTTGCCGACGACTGGCCTGAAGGTGTTTATCCTCTGAGAAAAGAAGTGAAAAATGAAAAAGACAATTAAAAAACCCGTTCTGCCGGTCGGCCCGTTTCATCCGCTGCAGGAGGAAATGGAGTTCTTCCAGTTAACCATTGATGGCGAAACCGTAACCGATATTGACATGCGTATTTCTTATAACCATCGCGGGATGGAGGGAATCAGCGAAACTTTGCAGTTCGACCAGGTGCCGTTTTTAGTATCACGTATATGCGGCATTTGTTCCGCCTCGCACCCGCTCGCCTATGTTCAGGCAGTCGAGGAATTCGCAGGCATTACCCCTCCTGACCGTGCGCTCTATGTCCGAACGATAATCAACGAGCTTGAAAGAATCCACAGTCATATTCTCTGGTTTGGGCTGGCAGGTCACTTCATCGGATATGACACAGTCTTTATGTGGGCCTGGAAGTATCGCGAGCCGGTCCTTGACCTCCTCGAGATTATTACCGGCAATCGTAATAACTATGGCAACGTCAAGGTAGGCGGCTGCAGGGAGGATATCCCCGACGAGCTCAAACCAAAAATCATTGAAGAGATCGACAAAATCGAAAGAAAAATGGAAATGCTCATCAAGGCTGTATTGGATGACCCAGTTATTCACGCCCGGCTCAAGGGCGTAGGCATTCTCACTAAGGAAGATGCCATTAGTTATTGCGTCGCCGGGCCTACTGCCAGGGCAAGCGGCCTGGCTATTGACGTCAGGCGCGATGACCCGTATGCGGCCTATGACCTTGTCGATTGGAATGTGATAACACAGCCCGAAGGTGATGTGTTCGCAAAGGTCGTCGTTCGTCTGCTCGAAGTATGTGAGTCAATCAAAATCATTAAACAGGCAATTAATAAATTGCCCAAAGGGCCGGTTGCAATTGAAGTCAGGCAGATACCGCCCGGCGAGGGTTGCGGCCGTGCCGAAGCCCCGCGAGGCGAGACCTTCCATTACGTTCGCAGCGACGGCGGCAACAGGCCCGTTCGCCACAAGATGCGTGCTCCCAGTTTCGTCAATGTCCCTTCATTTAAGGCATCGTGTATCGGGGCTAATATCTCGGATGTTACTATTACCCTTGCCGCAGTTGACCCCTGTTACAGTTGCACCGAACGGCTTGCTGTCGTGAAGGACGGTCGCGGCAATATACTTCACGATTATGAATCGCTGCTCAAACTCAGTCGTGCCAAAACCGAACGAATAAGGAAGGAATTTCGATGATAAGCGGAGGTTTGGATATTGGATAATCAACTGCTTACGATTGTAGTAGCCCCGTTGGTTGTCGGCTTCATATTGCTTTTCCTGCCTAAGCAAATCCGTCTGCTGGCACCGATAGTGGCGTTTTTGGTTTCTATCTGGGTTTTTGTCCTCTGCATTAATGTGTTTAGTTGTGGAGATGCCGGCTTTTCCGGGCTTACGTTCGAGATTGCGGGCAGACAAATTGCGCTTGTCCTGTTTGCCAATCCGCTGAATAAATTCATGCTTCTTTTTGCCGCGGGCTTCGGATTGCTTATTACCATTTATTCTCTCAAATCTATAACTGCCGCAACTTCACTGGGGCAATATTACGGCGCCGTTTTGCTCACAATCGGCGGCTCAGCCGGGGTCTTATTGACACAAAACCTGCTATACTTGCTCATATTCTGGGAGATTGTTACCTGCTCTCTTTACATACTTATAACAACCGGCGGCAAGAACTCGAATTTCGCCGCAACTAAAAGCTTCGCATTGATTGGCGCATCGGATGGTGCTTTTTTAATAGGTATTCTTTTAGTCTGGCTTGTTTCAGGCACTTTTGATATGTCGGTTATCCGGCTCCAGACCAACCAGCCGATTGTCGTTGTTGCTTTTCTGCTGCTTCTTCTCGCCGCTATAACCAAAGCCGGTGCAATGCCGCTTCACACGTGGTTGCCTGCCAGCGGTGAATATGCACATCCGTCCGTTATGGCCCTGTTACCCGCCTCTATAGATAAACTTCTCGGCATTTATCTATTTGTTGTTATCGTCCGTAATCTTTTCATATTAACCTCTTCTTCATTGCAGTTGCTTCTTGTTGCCGTTGGTGCGTTTACAATAATAATCGCGGTTATGATGGCAATGGTTCAGCACAATCTAAAGAAGCTTCTTGCCTATCACGCCATCAGCCAGGTCGGCTATATGATTCTCGGCATAGCTACTTTCACTCCCATCGGTATTGCCGGCGGTCTTTTCCATATGCTTAACAATGCGATATACAAGTGCTGTTTATTCCTTTGCGGCGGTGCAGTCGAACAGGCAACCGGCACAGCAGAACTCGAAAACCTCGGCGGGCTTGCGAAAAAAATGCCCGTAACGTTCATTACTTGTCTTATCGCTGCCCTTAGTATATCAGGCATACCGCCGCTTAACGGCTTTGTATCGAAGTGGATGGTATATCAGGGCATTATAAATATGGGGATATCTACGTCAGAAGCTGCAGGGCAACTCTGGCCTGTCTGGCTTACCTGTGCGATGTTTGGGAGCGCCCTTACGCTTGCTTCTTTCGTCAAGCTTATACACTCACTGTTTCTATCACGTCTGCCTGATTCGCTTAAGAACACTAAAGAGGTTTCGTTTTTCGAAACTTCTCCGATGTTGGTGCTTGCGGCTCTGTGTGTATTGTTCGGTGTTTTCTATTATGTTCCTTTGAGAATGTTTATTTACCCTGCTCTCGGTTTGCAGCCAGATGCCGTTGCCCTCGGGACGTGGCAGTCAGGTCTTGCTACCATACTCATAATCGTCGGTATTGGCCTTGGCACGCTTATCCTGCTGGTCGGCTGGATTGCCCGAAAGGCGAGAACGGTGCCGACCTGGACCTGCGGTGAGATTTTACCTAACGACGATATGATTATCCCCGGCACTCATTTTTACAAAACAGTTTCGAATATGAACGGCCTAAAACAAATGTATAAGGCTCAAAACAAAGGATGGTTTGATCTGTACGACCAAACCGGCCGGCTTGGCCTGGCGGTGAGTGGTTTTCTCAAATGGTTACATTGCGGTATACTGCCTCTTTATCTTACCTGGGTAACTGTAGGTTTGTTGTTGATTCTATATGCTCTGTGTTCTGTGTGGTGAGGAAACAATGGCTATATTCTATATTCTGCTCGTGTTTTTGCTTATAGCTGCGGTAATATCTGTTTGGACGGATAATCTTCTCAGCTCAGTTATCTGTGTCGGTACTATTGGTTATATCGGTTCTCTTATGTTTCTGTTTTTAGCCGCGCCTGATATCGCTATTACACAGATAGTTGTTGAAGTGCTCGCCCTTGTTATTTTAATTCGAGCTACTATCTCGCGAGACAGGACTTTTATCACGGGTGACCGCGAGCTTTTTGGAACGGTTGTTTCTGCTATTGTTATTCTACTTATTTTTCTTGTTGGCATTGAAGTATTCAGGACACTTCCTCCATTTGGCTCGCCTGTCTTTGCTCAACTGCCCGGTACCGCTTCGCAGGCGTATATTGCTCAGGCCCTGCAAAAGACCGGCGCTGCCAATATAGTTTCATCTGTAATACTTGATTTCAGGGCCTACGATACTCTCGGCGAGGCCACCGTGCTGTTTGCATCCATTATTGGGGCTACGGTAATACTGCGTAAAACTCCCCGCAAGCAAATAAAGGACGCTGAGAAATGAATGGAATGACCGTAATAGTCAAAACTATCAGCAGTTGGGTCAAGGTGTTGATAATCCTGTTTGGTGTGTATATTATCCTGTTTGGTCATCTTACGCCCGGCGGCGGATTCGCGGGAGGCGTGATTCTCGCTTCCTCTTATGTTTTGATGTTGCTGGCCTTTGGCAGAAAATTCACCGAAGAAAATTTTTCACTGTCGGCAGCTTCGAAATGGGATTGTATCGGTGCGCTTGCCTTCGCATCTATTGCTGTTTTGGGCTTATGTTTTGGTGCCGACAGCTTCTTTTATAACTTTATCAACGAATGGCTTGCCGGGCACAATACAGCTTTTAGACTCGTCAGTGCCGGTACAATACCGTTGTCCAATATCGCCATAGGTATAAAGGTCGGTGCGTCTCTGTTTTTGGTGGTCCTTGCGCTTTCGATATTCAGGCCCGAAAGCCAGAGTGATAAAAAGGAGTAGAGTTAATATGCCGTATGCAATGTGTTTTTTATTGTTCACAATCGGGCTGCTATGTGCGGTCATCAAGAAGAATATGGTTAAGATTGTTATCGGTATTATGATAATGGAATATGCCGTCAATCTTTTTCTTATTATGCTGGGCTTTCGATTAGGCGGCGAAGCGCCGATTCTCGATAAAACAGCGGTGGATTCTGCCGGTAATATATTGCCTGCTTTTCTCGCCTCAAGCGTTGACCCTCTTCCGCAGGCGCTTGTCCTGACATCTATTGTAATCAGTCTTGGCTCGTTGGCGCTGATGATATCTATTTGTATCAGAACTTATGAAAAATACGGCACTTTCGATATCACTAATATAAGGAGGCTCAAAGGATGATTGTGCCGCTGCCTGTTTTTATTGTTTTGCCGCTGGTTGGTGCGTTTCTGATGCCTCTGTTTGGAAAGAAAGGCAAAAGTGTCGCTACACTGCTGGCAAATCTAATAGTACTTGCTTTACTTGTGATGGCTTTGCAGACTCCCGGCAAGAATGCCACCTATGAGGTAGGCAGATGGTCAATACCTCTCGGAATCAATCTTGTCCTTGATGGCTTAAGCTCGCTGATGTTGCTGGCAATCTCCGTTGTCAGTGCTGCTTCTATGCTATACAGCACTCATTATATGGAGCAGTACACCGCCAAATCAAAGTACCTCAGTCTGTTTTTGCTGATGATTGCGGGCATGAATGGTGTTGTTCTTTCAGGTGATATTTTCAACATTTATGTCTTTTTGGAAATTGCCTCAATTGCCTCTTATGCCCTCGTCGGTTTCGGCTGTGGGCATGAGGAGCTTGAGGCCTCCTTTAAATATATGGTGCTTGGCAGCGTGGCAGGTGCTCTGGTGCTTTTTGGCATCGCCCTTGTTTACGGCAATACCGCCACTCTGAATCTGGCCTATATCTCGCAGGCAGTCCAGGCCCGCGGTATGAATGTCGGGCTGTCATTTGCCCTGGCATTATTCATTGCCGGGTTGGGGCTTAAAGCTGCTTTAGTTCCGTTCCATGCCTGGCTGCCCGATGCGCATCCTTCAGCGCCTGCTCCAATCTCGGCTATGCTTTCCGGAGTTCTTATAAAAGCACTCGGAGTGTATGTTCTTTGTCGTTTTGTTTTCAATGTTTTTGGTGTTTCTGTACCTATTGGCTGGATTCTTATAACACTGGCTATTCTGAGTATATTTGTTGGTTCATTTCTTGCAGTTGGCCAGTGGGATTTTAAGCGGCTTCTCGCATATTCCAGCATTTCCCAAATGGGCTATATTATGCTCGGCATCGGTCTTGGTGCTTTGATTCTTGCAAAAGGCGGCAACACTGCCTGGGCTTCTCTTGCAATTCTTGGCGGATTGTTTCATATTCTCAACCACGCCGTCTCCAAGTCCCTTTTATTCTTAACAAGCGGTTCTGTAGAAATGGCAACCGGTACAAGGCAGCTAAAAGAGCTTGGTGGTTTAAGCTCTGTAATGCCGCTGACAAGGGCTACTTGCACCATTGCCTCCGCCTCTATTGCCGGCATCCCTCCCTTTAACGGTTTTTGGAGCAAGTTAATTATCGTCGTTGCCGCGGTTCAGGCCGGGTTCTATTCTCTTGCTGCTGTTATAGTATTAGGCAGTTTCGTCACGCTACTGGCTTTATTAAAAATCCAACGGTATGTTTTTCTGGGCGAGCTACCTGATAATCTTCAGCAGGTAAGTGAGAACAGGGGAACTATGTTTGTTGCTATGGCACTGCTGGCGGTTTTGTGTGTAACAATGGGGCTTCTCTTCCTCGTCCCTTCACTGCGCCAAACAGTACTTGACCCGGCCGTGAATGTTTTAGTGCAGCGTTTCGGATATGCTACAGCACTTATAGCAGGTTCGTAAATCAGGTGAAAAATATGAAAAGACGATTTATTTATCTTGTGCTTGCTTTTATTGTCTGGTGCCTGCTGACCTGGCCTGTAACCGATGCCGGCCTCGACGGTCAGGTTATTATTGCCGGGCTTGTTGTTTCCGCTCTTGTAGCATTTCTATTTCACGAAATACTGCCCAAGGAGCATCACGTATTCATTTCTCCCGTGCGGGTTTTCTGGTTCCTTGTTTATCTGCCGGTTTTCTTCTATTACGTAATAGCGGCTAATTTTGACGTTGTTTACCGTGCGCTGCATCCACAGATGCCCATCAAACCCGGTATTGTGAAAATAAAAACCAGTCTTAAAACGGAATCCGGCATAACCGCCCTGGCAAACTCGATTACGCTGACACCCGGCACCCTGACAGTGGACCTGACCGATGATGGCTATTTGTATATCCACTGGATTTACGTCAAATCCGATGACATTGAGCAGGCCACCCGCCACATCGCCGAAAAGTTCGAGTGGTTCATAAAAAGGATATTTGAATAACGAGGTCTTTTATGGTTTACGTTCTTTATATTGCTTTGCTGCTTTGCTGCTTCTTATGCTTATACAGGGTCGGCCGGGGTCCCAGCGCCCCGGACCGAACGGTGGCTATCGATATTCTCGGAATTATAATAGTCGGTTTTTGCGGGCTGCTCGGACTGGTTACCGGCAAGGATTTTTACTTAAACGTCGCACTGGCATGGGCGCTGCTGAGTTTCATCGGCACAATCGCTCTGGCAAAATACCTGGAGGGCAGAACTTTTGATGATTGACGTAATTGGTTACATTTTGATAACTATAGGCGTTTTGTTCGATGTATTCGGATGTATCGGCCTTGTGAGATTTCCCGATGTGTATAACCGTCTTCAGGCCTCGACCAAGTGTGTTACACTTGGCACAATCCTTCTGTTGCTTGGCGTTGCACTTGTCGGTGCGTCAGGCCCAATCAGTGCCAAGGCGATTATATGCGCGGTGTTCATTTTGATTACATCGCCCACTGCAGCACACGCGATAGCAAAAGGCGCTTATGCTTCCGGAGTATCGCTTTGGGAGAAAAGCGTCGTTGATAAATATGGTCAGGATAAAGAAAAATGAAACTACCAAAACTAAGAGAATTAAAAGAAGCGGTCAATGCGGTTTTTTCCCCGCGATTTACTACCAGGTTTCCCGCTCAGCCCTGTCAGGTACCCGAACGTTACAGGGGAAAGCCGAAATTCGATGAGAATGATTGTATTGGCTGCGGGGCCTGTGTAAACGTTTGTCCAACTCAGGCACTGACAATGGAAGATGATCTGAAAGCCGAGAAACCAACCAGAACAATCACGCTCAAATACGATACTTGCATTTTCTGTGGCAACTGCGCAGATAATTGCACTACTGAAAAAGGAATATCGCTATCCAATGAATGGGACCTTGCTACGCTCGACCGCAATGAAACTATCGAAAAACACAAGTATGACCTGCAGTTATGCGAAAAATGCGGCGCGCTAATCGGGACAAAAAAACAACTGGTCTGGCTGTATGAAAAGCTCGGGCCGCTCGCTTATACTAATCCTTCGTTGCTGTTGGCGAAAAGCGAGGAATTAGATGCTATGCCGCAGGAAAAAACTCAGACAAAAGCCAAAAAGAGCCCCGAAACACCCGATTTTATGCGAATCCTTTGTCCCAAATGTAAATGCGAGCTGAACATACGGCTGTAGGTGGTTTTTCATTGGCGGCTAATACCTCGGTTGCACCTGATTATATGGAAATCCCTTCGCTTACAGAATTGCTCAAATCAATTCCATCACCGGTTATGATTCTTGGTATTGGCAATTCCCTCAAAGGAGATGACGGTCTCGGCCCGGAACTCTGTGAACGGCTGAAGGGCAGAATTTCAGCGGATGTTATTGATGCCGGAACGGTACCGGAAAATTATATCGGGCAGATTGTAAAAAAAGCACCCAAGACTTTAATAATTGTCGATGCAGTAGACCTTGGCGAGCAGGCCGGGACGGTAAAACTGCTTCGGCCCGAACAACTCCAAAAATTCGCCCTGTCAACGCATTGCCTTTCGCCGCATCTGTTTGCTCAGATGCTTCAATCTCAAATTGACGTGCGGTTGTTCTTCATAGCAATTCAGCCGGCCCAAATCGCTCTTGGGACCGGCTTGTCCGAACCTGTTAGAAAAGCCATAGAATCGGTTGTGGTTTTACTGGAAAAAACCCTCGGCTCTAACGATTGATTCATTTCCTCTTTTCACTTGTTCAGTTATGCGATTTACCTGAACTGACATTTTCTATGAAAAGCAATGGCCATAACTGCATAATTAACTGATGGTTATACAGAAAAGAAAGTGTTTCGAGTCCGATATTATTATTGTCATTTAGCTTAGAAAAGCAGGAGTTTGTTCTTGAGAATTAAGGCGAAATATGGTATAATCATCGCTTCATAGAAAGGGGAGTCTCAGTCATTTGAGACATGAGAGGGTGGATTTGAAGGAACGTATAGGAGGGGGGCGAAAATGCGGAGTCGTCGTAGCAATGACTATTGTCGAGGATTACCTCGATTGGCACGGAGGCGGATTATGAGTCTTTACAGAGATATTATCTGTAGAGGATCAAAGGTATACGCACATTCCGTATTCACGGCAGCAGGCAGGCGGGGATTATTATTAACTTTGATATCGTTGCTGTGTTTTGTTGCTGTTATCCCTCAGATGGCGGAAGCGGCGAGAAAACGCTCAGCCAATACGAACCTGCTGAAAAATACAGGCGATAATATTACAGTTCATTTTGAATTCGAAGATTACAAATCGGATTCGGTTGAGATTGAAGGCCGGCTCTATACCCGGATACACCTCAAGGGTGAAGGTGTAAATAAAGACGTCGGTTTGCCGGCTTTGCCGCAGGTTTCCCGCAGTGTAATCATTCCTGATGACCAGCGTATGGTAGTGAGCGTTGTAGATAGCTCGTATTATGAGATTGAGGATATAGACATTACTCCGTCGAAGGGTATTCTCCTCCGTAATGTTAATCCCAAAGATATCCCCTATACCTTTGGTAATGTTTATCAAAAGGATGAATTTTATCCTGGGGCACTGGCGGTGCTGCGTGAACCGTATATTATGCGTGACCACCGGGGTGTCGCCATCACGGTCAATCCGTTTCAATATAATCCTGTCAGGCGAGTACTGAGGGTCTATACAGAGATGACTGTTGAAGTCACCTCAGCGGGAAAAGGCGGCAGCAATGTTTTGAGTCGAACCGGCCGGATACGGGCGCCAAGCAGGGCTTTTCAGGATGTCTATAGCACTCGATTTATCAACTATACTGAAGAAGCACTGACAGATGGAGACCTTCGATACTCCGCCCTCGATGAACAGGGCGATATGCTCATCATTGCTGATGATTCGTGGCTGAGTAACGTTCAGCCGTTGGTGGACCACAAGAACAGTATCGGAATCGATACTACACTTGTCGGCGTTTCAACAATCGGCAACGACTCCACGAGCATCAAAGACTATATACAAAACGTTTATGACACCAGCGACTTGGCTTTTGTATTGCTCGTGGGTGATAGTGCTCAGGTTGCGACACCATTGGTCTTGGGAGGCGAATCTGATCCATCTTATTCAAAACTGGCGGGAAGTGATGATTATCCCGATATTTTCGTCGGTCGTTTCTCTGCTGAGAACGCGGCCCAGGTTGACACTCAGGTCCAGAGAACTATCGAATATGAGAGCTTGTCGGCAACGCAACAGGATTGGTTCTGGCGCGGCACAGGCATAGCTTCTGACGAAGGCGACGGCGGTGATGACGGCGAGTTCGACTGGGAGCATATTAGGAATATCCGCACTGACCTGCTCGATTATGGCTACACCCTGGTAGACGAGCTTTATGATGGAAACCAGGGTGGCGAAGATGCCGTAGGCGACCCGGGTGCTTCAATGGTTTTGAATGCCGTAAATGCCGGCCGGGGTATCATCAATTATTGTGGGCATGGTTCTGCAACAAGATGGACCACAACTGGATTCGACATCACTGGTGTCAATGCTCTGACAAACGACAATATGTTGCCGTTTATATTTTCTGTAGCTTGCCAGAATGGCAACTTCGGTGGTCAGACCTGTTTCGCCGAGGCCTGGCTGCGGGCGACCAATGCTACTGAGCCAACAGGGGCTGTAGGTATCTATGCCTCATCGATTGACCAGTCCTGGGATCCTCCTATGTGCGCTCAGGATGAGATGGTCGATTTGTTCATCTCGGAGACATACCATTCTTTTGGAGCGATTTGCTATGCCGGTTCCTGCCAGATGATGGATGAATACGGAAGCGGCGGAGTTGATATGTTCAATACCTGGAATATCTTCGGCGACCCTTCACTGCGTATCGTTGGCTCTATTGGTGTGAGTATATCAGGTTACGTATTGGAATCTGACGAGACCCCGATTGAAGGCGTGTTGGTCTCGGCGGATAATGGCGGCGGCTCTGATATAACGGATTTTGATGGTTATTATGAATTTACAGTGCCGGAAAACTGGTCTGGAACTGTTATTCCGGCAAAAAATGAATACTTGTTTGACCCTGACAGCAGAACCTATAGTAATGTTACAGTCGATATAATAGACCAGGACTATGTGGGAATCTACACGCCGGATTTGAACCCGCCGGAACCGAATGTTATGTCTTGGGCCTCACTGCCGGCGGCGACAGGCCTAACCTCGATTGCGATGACCGCAACAACTGCTACCGATGATACTCTTCCGGTCGAATATTATTTCGAATGTACAAACGACGGAAATGCTAACAGTGGTTGGCAGTCGAGCTCTGTATATATTGCTAACGGCCTTAGCGCTGCTACCGAATATACATTTAGAGTAAAAGCCCGTGATAGTGCAGCTGCGCAAAACGAAACGGCCTGGTCGGACACGGCATCCGCTACTACAAATTTAGGACCCTTAGCATGGGATGATTTCGAAAGCGGCAACGGCGCAGGAGGGGAAGGATGGAGCGATAACTGGACATTAAGCGGCGATTCGAACGTTGTGGCTGATAATGAACCGAATCAGGGCGAATATCACCTGCGCCTGCGGGATAGTAATGGCGTAGCGACTCGAACGGTTGATTTGACCGGTGTTACTGAGGCGCATTTTAAATTTAGGCGAAGAGCTGACAGCTTTGAAACGGGCGATTATGCCGATGTCCAGATTTACGATGGGACTTGGCACACTGTGCTCACTATAAATGCTACTACTGCCTACGCTCTGGCTGATATTGACTTGTCGAGCTACAACATGATTAGTAATTTTCAGATTCGTATTGCGTCGCATATGAGCACTATCCATGACCAGTTCTATATTGATGATATCGAAATCACTGGTGTTACAACGCCTCCGCCTCCCGGTCAGGCCACTAATCCGAATCCTTCGAATGGAGCCGCAAGTATCAGTATAAATGCTGATTTAACCTGGACTGCCGGCTCGGGTGCTACCTCACATGATGTTTATTTTGGAACCGCCAGTCCCGGCGTTTTCCAGGGTAACCAGACTGAAACAACCTTTGAACCTGGTACACTTGCAAACTTCACAAAATACTACTGGCGTATTGATGAGAAAAATTCTGGCGGAACAACTACCGGCTCAGTATGGAATTTTACTACCATTGGCATTGCCCCGACAATTACATCGGCAGCGGTAACGACGGCTACAGTCAATCAGGCATACAGTTACGATGTCGATGCCGACGGCATACCTGCTGCGACTTACTCATTACTTAGCTCACCTGCGGGCATGACTATAGACGCCAATACAGGCTTGATAAGCTGGACGCCCGACGCCAATCAATTGGGCCTCAATGCCGTAACGGTCGAGGCGGCCAACAGTGAAGGCAGCGATACACAGGGCTTCGATATAGATGTAGCAGGCATAGCGCCGACGATTACCTCAACGGCGATTACAACGGCTACGGTCAATCAGCCGTACAGTTACGATGTCGATGCGGACGGCATACCTGCTGCGACTTACTCATTACTTAGCTCACCTGCGGGCATGACTATAGACGCCAATACGGGCGTGATAAGCTGGACGCCTGAC
>CAYLYB010000034.1:0-3597 GCA_964387605.1 uncultured Pirellulales bacterium
ACGAGGCCTGCAAGAGAATCAACTTCAAGCCACCGAACCATACATTCGATATTCAAAAGGGCCTCTCGCTCGATATTGGCGATGAGAGTATCGAGGTGTATTACCCGGGACCGAGCCATACCATTGACAATGTTGTAGTTTATTTCCACAAGCGGCGAATACTTTTCGGGGGATGTATGGTTAAGTCGCTTGATACAACGAATGCCGGCTACACGGCAGACGCGGATATGAAACAATGGCCCCGGTCGGTCGAAAAGGTGCTGGCAAAGTATAAGGATGCAAAAATTGTCGTGCCGGGCCACGGGAACTGCGGTAACACAAATCTTCTCAAACACACAATTGAGCTTCTCGATAAGATAAACAGTCAATCTGCGAAATAGACGCAAGCAAGCATTCAAAGCCCGATAGAGAAAACGGCCCTATTCTTTGATGAATGGCGAGAGTTCGCGGAGGCGGGTGACGATGGGCGGGATTTTCTCGATTGCGTAATTAATCTCATCTTCGGTGTTGTACCGGCTCAAGCTGAAGCGTATCGAGCCGTGAGCGGCGGTGAAAGGCACGCCCATAGCGCGCAGGACGTGCGACGGCTCGAGCGAGCCGGACGTGCAGGCGGAACCCGAACTGGCGCAGATTCCGAGTTTATCGAGCATAAGCAAAATCGCCTCGCCTTCGATAAACTCGAAGCTGATATTGCTGGTATTGGGCAGGCGGTTATCGGTATCGCCATTGACCATACAATCGGGGCATTTTTTCAAAATTGCCTTTTCGAGCTTATCACGCAGGTATTTTACGCGGCTGTTTTCCTCGTCGAAATTTTTCATGGCCAGTTCGCAGGCCTTGCCGAGTCCGATTATGCCGGGGACATTTTCGGTTCCGGCTCGTCTGCCGCCCTCCTGATGGCCGCCCACCATAAATGGGGCCAATCGTGTGCCTTTGCGGACGTATAGTACGCCGATTCCCTTGGGGGCGTGCAGCTTGTGACCTGATATGCTTAATAAGCTGATAGTGCTTTTTGAAAGATTAACCGGGATTTTGCCCACGGCCTGAACAGCGTCAGTATGAAAGACAACGCCTTTATCCGTAACGATTTGCGATATTTTTTCAATCGGGTATATGACGCCGGTTTCGTTGTTGGCATACATAATCGTAACAAAGGCAGTATCGTCATCGAGCTGCTCTTGGAGCTCCGAAATGTCGAGCCGGCCTTTTTTGTCAACGCCAAGCTCAACAATCGTATAGCCCTGATTTTCAAGCTCCCTGCAGACCGACAGAACAGCGGGATGCTCGACCCTCGTGGTAATGACTTTTCGCCGGTTCGGGTATGCGGCGAGTGTGCCTTTTATGGCTGTGTTATCACTTTCGGTGCCGCAGCCGGTAAATATGATTTCGCCCGGCTCGCAGCCAAGCAGCATAGCGACTTTTTCGCGGGCGTCGCGAATCTTCAGGCCGACCTGTCCGCCGAATGTGTGCATACTCGAAGGGTTGCCGTAAAGCTCGGAGAAATACGGTTTGATTTCCTCGAGCACTTCCTCGGCCACTTTTGTCGTCGCGTTGTTATCGAAATAAACGGTCTTCATCGGTTAGCCCCTGTGATGATGCGGCTGGTCGGCTGATTCTTTGTCTTCCTCGACGTAAAGGTCGGGGCTGACAAATTCCCTCAGCTTCGTCTCAACCACATCTTTTATCGTAAACTCGGTCAAATGGCACTGGGCACACATACCCCGAAAGGCAACGATAACCTTGTCCCCATCGACATCAATCAGCTCGATATTGCCGCCATGTGCCCGCAGGGCGGGTCTAATCTGCTCGTTTATTGTCTGCTGCACCAATTGAATCTTCGCAATATTGGTAAGTTTGCGCCCTTTTTTCGGTGCGGCAACGGCCGGGGCTTTTTCTTTTTCGCCCTGCACACGCTCGATGATTTTTTCAATCTCGCCTTTGCAGCCACCGCAGCCACCGCCCGCCTTGCAATAATTTGTTACCTGCTCGACGGTGGCAAGGTCATTTTCGCGAATGACCCTTTCGATTTCATTTTCAGTAACGCCGAAACAGGTGCAGACGACTTTGCCTTCAAGCTCGTGTTTTTTTGTTCCGCCGTTTTTATAATTTTCAATCGCGGCTTCGAGTGCTTCTCTGCCCATAACCGAGCAGTGCATTTTCTGTTCGGGCAGTCCGCCTAAGTAGTCGGCGATATCCTTATTTGTTATCTTCGCCGCCTCTTCGAGTGTCTTGCCTTTAATCAGCTCGGTCAATACCGACGACGTCGCAATCGCACTGGCGCAGCCGAAGGTTTTGAATTTGGCGTCTTTGATTCTGCCTTTTTCACCGAGCTTAAACGTCAGCTTGAGTGCATCTCCGCACGCTAGCGACCCGACCTCACCCACGCCGTCGGCGTTATCAATCTCACCGACGTTTCGCGGGTTAAAAAAGTGGTCCCTAACCTTATCCGTATATTCCCACATAATTATTACCTTTGACTTATATCGAGCGATTGTTCGAAGTCGGCTATTATATCATCGATATGCTCAGTGCCGGTCGAGACTCGAATATAATCCGGCGTTACACCTGCTGCAAGCTGTTCTTTTGGGGTCAATTGCTGGTGCGTTGTGCTCGCAGGGTGTATCACAAGCGTTTTGCTGTCGCCGATATTGGCGAGGTGGCTCGCGAGTTTGACGCTATTTATGAACTTTATCCCTGCTTCAGCGCCGCCCTTGATGCCGAAGCCCAGAATCGCCCCCTGCCCGGCCGGTAAGTACTTCTGCGCCAGCTTATAATCGGGATGCGACGGAAGTCCCGGGTAATTCACCCAGGTAACGAGCTTGTGATTTTCGAGCCACTTGGCGAGCTCGAGTGCGTTCTCGCTGTGGCGGGGCATACGCAGGTGCAGGGTCTCGAGGCCCTGCAAAAATAAAAACGCGTTAAAGGGTGACATACACGAACCCATATCGCGCAGGAACTGAGTTCTCGCCTTGATGATATACGCCAGATTGCCGAAATTCTCGACGTATTTCACGCCGTGATAGCTTGGGTCCGGCTCTGTAAGTTCGGGGTATTTGCCGTTAGCCCAGTCGAAATTTCCCGAATCGACAATCGCACCGCCGATACTGGTGCCGTGGCCGCCTATGAACTTGGTGCAGCTGTGAACAACGATATCGATACCGTATTCAATGGGTCTGAATAATACAGGCGTGGCGACCGTATTGTCGCATATCACGGGCAGGCCTTGTTCGTGTGCGATATCGGCTATTTTTTCATATTGCAAAATGTCGTTTTTCGGATTGCCAATACTCTCGATATAAACAAGCCGGGTATTTTCCTTTATTGCCTTTGCGAAGTTATCCGGCTTTCGCGGGTCAACAAACGTTACTTCGATGCCCAGTTTACGAAACGTATGGCTAAAAAGCGTAACTGTCCCCCCATAAAGGGAGCTTGAGGCAACAATATGTCCTCCCGCTCCACATATATTAAATATGCTGACATAAATGGCGGACTGGCCTGAGCTCAAGGCCAGACCCCCGACGCCGCCTTCGAGCGCAGCTAAGCGTTTTTCGAGCACGTCGGTGGTCGGGTTCATCAGGCGGGTGTAAATATTCCCGA
>CAYLYB010000034.1:3697-21035 GCA_964387605.1 uncultured Pirellulales bacterium
CGTTTTTCGAGCACGTCGGTGGTCGGGTTCATCAGGCGGGTGTAAATATTCCCGAATTCCTTCAACGCAAACAGGTTCGCAGCGTGTTTGCTGTCTTTGAAAACATAGCTGGTCGTCTGGTAAATCGGCACCGCCCTGCTGCCTGTATCCGAATCCACCTGCTGGCCCGCGTGCAACGCCAGCGTCTCTAAATGATATTTTTTCTCATCGGCCATTAATCGAAGCCCTCTCTATTTTGCGGGTAAAATCTCGACCATCCTGTCAATAGCGGTTTTGGCCCGCGTCCTTACCGGCTCGGGAACGGTTATCCGATAATGCATATCCTCGAGCGACCATAGCACCTTATCCAGCGTAATACGCTTCATATTCTGGCAAACCGCCCGCTCGGTAACGGGGTAAAACTCCTTTTGGGGGTTTTCTTTTTTCAGCGTATGAATGATTCCTTTTTCGGTAGCTATGATAAATCTTTTAGCGTCGCTTTTTTTTGCAAACTTGAGCATCTGACCCGTGCTAAGCAATTCATCGCTTAACTCCTTAACCGGTTCATTACATTCGGGGTGCGCCATTACAACCGCGTCGGGGTATGCGGCTTTTGCCTTTTCGACGTCGTCAACTGTTATGGCCACATGTGTGGAGCAATAGCCGGGCCATAAAATCATTTCCCTGCCGGTCCTGTCGCTTACGAACCGCCCAAGGTGCTGGTCGGGAACAAAGATAATCTGCTTATCCGGCGGTATCGATTCGACGACCTCGACGGCATTTGCGCTCGTGCAGCAGTAATCGCTTTCGGCCTTTACTTCGGCCGAGCTATTGACGTAACATACCACAACTGCACCGGGGTGTTTTTCTTTCAATTGCCTAAGCTGTTCGGCGGTTATCATATCTGCGAGCGGGCAGCCGGCGTGTTTGTCGGGTAAAAGCACCGTTTTATCCGGCGACAGGATTGCGGCGGTCTCCGCCATAAACAGCACGCCGCAAAAGACTATTGTGTCCGCATCCGTTTGCGCGGCCTTTATGCTTAATCCGAGGGAATCGCCCGTAAAATCCGCTATATCCTGAATCTCGCCGGGCTGATAATTATGCGCTAATATAACAGCGTTCTTCTCGGCCTTCAGCTTGCTGATTTTTTCCTGTAATTGTTTGCTCATCTGAGGGTTCTTTTATTCTTTATTCGTGTTTTTTGTAAACCAGTTCGGGATTCGCCATTGTAACAGTAACGCCGGCGGGCACAGATTCCTTTACCCACACATTGCCCCCGACAATCGCTCCTTTGCCGATTGTTACATTTCCCAGTATCGTGGCCTCGGCGTAAATTGTTACATTGTCCTCGATTGTCGGATGACGTTTGCCGCCTTTGATTATTCTACCCCGCTCATCTTTGGGGAAGCTCAGCGCACCCAGCGTCGCACCCTGATAGATTTTGACGTTATCCCCGATAATGGTTGTTTCGCCTATAACCACACCCGTTCCGTGGTCGATAAAGAAATTTTTGCCGATTGTGGCACCGGGATGAATATCGATGCCCGTTTTGGCGTGCGCGCATTCGGCCATAATTCTCGGTATCAGGGGCACATCCTTTAGATAAAGCTCGTGTGCGACGCGGTGTATCGCGATTGCTGTTATACAGGGATAGCTGACAACAATTTCCTCATACGATTTTGCGGCAGGGTCGCCGTCGAAGGCGGCTCCGACGTCGCCCTTGAGCATTTCTCTAATCTTCGGAATTTGCGTCAAGAGATGCACGGTGGAATCTTCGGCCAGCCTTCGGCAATCGCCCGTGTCGCATTTTTCCAGCCGGCAGCGGTATTTTAACGCACGCTCTATCTGGGACGAAAGCTCGGTGTAAATGTGGCAGAGAATATCTATTACCACGAATTTTATGTTGGTCTTAGTAATCGTCCTTTTGCCGGTATAGCCGGGGAAAATCGCTTCGAAAAGCAAGTCTAAGATTTCCAGAATTTTATCACGCACGGGCAGATTCGTTGCGTCTATAAAATTTATTCCCAAATCGCCCTGATAGGTAGAAACGATTTCATCCACCAGCGCTTCAAGCTCTTTATCTGTTAATTCGCCTTTAGCCATAGTAAGGTCCTCTCCAAAAAGCCAATCCCTGCTCTCTCTCCATTGTATTATTAAATGGTCTTATCGTACATTTCCGTTGATATATATCTTTCACCCGTGTCGCATATAAACGTCACTATTACTTTTCCTTCACATTCCGGCCGATTCGAAAACTGTACCGAGGCCCATACGTTCGCCCCGCCGCTTATTCCCGATAATATTCCTTCCTTACTCGCCAATTGTCTGGCTGTTTCGAACGCGTCGTCATTTGAGACCTGAATCACCTCATCGATTATATCAACATTCAGCACATCCGGGACGAATCCCGCACCAATTCCCTGAATTTTATGCGGCCCGGGTTTTCCGCCCGAAAGCACAGGCGAATCCTTGGGCTCAACCGCCACCACTTTAAGCTCTTTGTTACGCTGCTTGAGCATTTCAGCGCAGCCGGTTAGCGTTCCTCCCGTTCCCACACCCGAAACAAGAATATCGACATTGCCGTCGGTATCGGCCCAAATTTCCCTGGCCGTAGTTTCACGGTGAATCTGCGGATTGGCAGGATTTTTGAATTGCTGCGGCATAAAGGCATTGGCCTCTTCTGCAATAAGTTTTTCTGCCCTTTTTACGGCCCCGCTCATTCCTTCCGACGCGGGCGTCAGGACAATCCTCGCGCCTAACAGCGTTAGTATTCTTCTTCTCTCTATACTCATCGATTCCGGCATCGCCAAAATCAGTTGGTAACCTTTTGCGGCGCAGACAAAAGCAAGGCCTATACCGGTGTTGCCGCTTGTCGGCTCGATGATGACCGTATCTTTTTTAATCAATCCCTTCTTTTCAGCGTCCTCTATCATCGATAGCGCGATTCTGTCTTTGACGCTGCCGCAGGGATTGCGTGATTCGAGCTTGGCGAGAATCGTCGCCTTGCCCGAGCCGAGCTTATTTATCTGAACAAGCGGGGTGAAACCGATTGCAGCCGTGATGTCTTCGAATATCGCACTCATAATAAGCTCCCAATCGTTATATTTGATAATTCAACCTGACCTGCCTCGACATATCAAGCGCATCTTTTAAGGTTCTCGACTGCAAAACGCCTCTTACGGCCTTTTGGACCTCGCTCCATATCTGTCTTGCCACGCAATCCGCGGATTTAGCGCAATAATTCTGATTCACAACACATTCGACGGTAGTAACCGGTCCTTCGAAAACATCGAAGACGTCGCTTAGTTTAATCTTATCCGGCTGTGCAGCCAGAATATATCCGCCTTTTGCCCCCCGTTGGCTTTTTACAAGGCCGGCTGATTTCAACGCCGCCATAAGCTGTTCGAGGTATTTAACGGAAATATCCTGCTGCTCGGCAATAATCCTTGTTTGCACAGGTCCTTTCCCGTAGTTTTCGGCTAATCCCAGCATTGCACGCATCGCATATCTTGTTCTTGTCGATAGCTTCATTTTCTAATCCCCATTATTCCTACTGTATTGGTATTATATTATACGTATTGAAATACAAATGTGAACGAAAAAAAGTCGATTTTGTAAAAAAATTTACTCCCCTGCCGTAAATTATGTTCGTCATTAGAATTTATGCTGCAATACCCCCCCCTGCTGCAACGGGTAAAATATGACGAGTGATTAGCTTGACGTTATCAAAACATCTCCGTAAGATTCGCGTGCCGAATGAACCGATTATTATGATAAGGTGGGTATGAAATGGCACAACGCCGGGAACAAAAAACTACGCGCAAGAAAACTCTGCCTGAGCCGTCATTGATACACCTCAAACGACTGACAGACGATACGGGGCTTTTCCAGCACGCTAAGTTTACAATTATGCTCCGGCAGGAGGGTTATGCAACTGACGACAACGCAAGGGCCGTCATTGTAACCACAAGACACTACCATTTATATCGCAACCCAGAGGCCCTGCGATTACTCGACAGGTATCTGGCGTTTCTCATTTACGCTCACAAGAACGACGGGACGGTTCGTAACTTTATGCTATTCGACAGGTCGTGGAAGCGGACCGAGCCGGACAATGACGCGCTCGGCCGCGTGCTCTGGGCATACGGGGCGCTTTTGAAAATGCCTCCTTCGGCGATATATGTTCCGGTAGTGAAGGAGCGATTCGACATATCCGCTCCGCTTATTGAAAAACAGCCGCCCCGTGCGATGGCGCATTCGATGCTGGGTTTATCGGATTATCTTACGCGATTTCCGCAAGCCGAAGATATGAGGCAGCGTTTGAGAAGGTCGGCGGATACCCTCGTGCATTTGTATGAGGAAAACAATCGGCCGGACTGGGTATGGTTCGAGGAGTTCCTCACATACGACAATGCCATTTTCCCGCACGCTCTTTTTATGGCGGCAATGACACTTAACGAAGACAAGTATCTTAGTATCGCGCAGAAGACGTGCGAGTTTCTTTTAGCAAGCACTTACAACGGCAACCCCACGACTAAGCCGGGGGCGGGTCATTTCAGCTTCGTTGGATGCCGGGGCTGGTTCTGGCAAGGAAAGAAAAAGGCGCAATTCGACCAGCAGCCAGTCGAAGCAGCGGGAACGGCAATGATGCTGACCGCGGCATACCAGGCCACGGGGAATAAGAATTTTCTGAAGCTGCGGCGAAAGGCATTCGAATGGTTCCTGGGTGAAAACGACCTCGGCATCCCGCTTTATGACAGAGTAACCAAAGGATGCAGCGACGGGCTTGGTGAAGGCGGCGTAAACGCGAATCAGGGAGCTGAAAGCACGCTGAGTTATTTGCTCGCTCGATTTGCGTTAGCCAAAAGCCGAAAACGCAAAAACCGCAAATGAATACGGTGCAATTATGATTGTAGCGAGCTTCAACGTTAATTCGGTCCGCGCCCGGCTGCCAATCGTGATTGACTGGATGAACGAAAATCAGCCGGACGTGCTGTGCCTGCAGGAAACCAAGACCCAGGACGTCGATTTTCCGCAAGAGGCATTCGACGAAACCGGCTATAATTACGTTTTCAAAGGTCAAAAAAGTTATAACGGCGTCGCGATTCTGGCAAAGAGCAGAATCGAAGATGTGCAATTCGGGCTGGATGACGAGCCAAAAGACGAGCCACGCCTTATAAGAGCGGTAATCAACGATTTTGTCGTAGTTAATACTTATGTGCCGCAGGGATACTCGCCCGAATCGGATAAATTCCAGTATAAGCTCGACTGGTTCGCCCGGCTGCGTAAATTCTTCGAGAAAAATTTCAAGCCGACCGACCCGGTCGTATGGGTAGGTGATTTAAATATCGCGCCCGAAGCAATTGACGTTTATGACCCGGAGGGTTTACTCGGCCACGTCTGTTATCATCCGGACGTTCATAAGGCGTTAGAGAATGTTATGGACTGGGGATTTACCGACGTGTTTCGGCTGCACTGCAAAGAGCCGGGCCAATATACCTTCTGGGACTACCGCCCCATCAATGCAGTGAAACGCAATCTCGGCTGGCGATTAGACCATATTATGGTTACAAAGCCATTAGTCAAAAAATCGACAAATTGTTATATCGACAAGCGTCCCCGCCTGAAGCCCCGCCCCAGCGACCACACGCCGATTATCGCGGAGTTCGACTGGTAAAAACAAACATGTCATCGCCGCTTATAAATTAATTGATTTTCGGCAATCTTTGATTACAGGTGATTCGTCGCTTTTGTCGGCAACAGGAATGCTTTGAGTGACTGTCAACATTGGCTAAAGTTTCTTGAGTAGCGACAAATTTCCACTAATTAGTGCCAATTTCTTTTTTCTTGTCCAACCCTTAAGTTGCCTTTCTCGCCTGAATGCATCGCGCCGAGCAGAAAACTTTTCATAATATAGTAACTTTCTCACGCCAAATCTGCTCGTGAAACTGCCGCCCTGACCGTTTTTATGTCGCTGGAATCTTCGTCCGACGTTATCCGTTACCCCTGTATAAAAACGGCCGTCGGAACATTCGATAATATAGACGAACCACAATTTCGACATCCTTCGACTCCCTCGCTATTGCTCGGTCGCTCAGGATACTTCTCCTCGTTCACCTCAATACCTCAGAACGAACAACTTGTACTGAGCGAGTAAGCCCTTTGTAAAAGGGCGAACGAGTCGAAGTACTGGGGTACTAGGATTCGGACCTAGACTAACTGATCCAGAGTCAGTTGTGCTACCATTACACTATACCCCAAACAAAACCGCCGATACGACAGTATAACTACTTTACAAATAACCATTTGAATGTCAAGCTCTTGACGAAACAAATGTAATCGGGGATGATATTCGGATATTGAGAGGTTGCAATATGGCTGGCGGGCAAACGTGGGAATATAACAATTGCGCGGTAATCGTGGCCCATCCGGACGACGAAACGCTGTGGGCCGGGGGATTGATGCTGCTGCACTCGGATTGTCGGTGGACCGTTATGGCGCTTTGCAGGAAAAGCGACGCGGAACGCTCGGAGAGATTTATACGCGTGATGAAGCATCTCGGGGCCAAAGGAATAATGGGCGACCTCGATGACGGCCCGGAACAACAGCCGCTTGCCGAAAAGGACGTGAAAAAGACAATAATGTCGATGCTGCCGATGGATAAATTCGACCTCGTGATTACACACAGCAAATGGGGCGAATACACCCGGCACCTCCGGCACGAGGAAACCGCCAGGTCGGTATTATCGCTATTCAATACAAAGGAAATTTCAGGCAAACAGCTATGGATGTTCGCCTACGAAGATGGGGGCGGCAAGCACCTGCCCAAGCCCGTCCGCGATGCCGACATCCAGGTGTGGCTGCCTGACAAAATCTGGCAGGAGAAATACAAAATAATCACCGAAATGTACGGATTTGCCCCCGATAGTTTCGAGGCAAAATGCTGCCCAAAACAGGAGGCGTTCTGGCGTTTTGGTACACGGTGAAAAACAAAATATTAACAACGTATTAAGGTGCTGGAAAATGAAGGTTTTATTGCTTT
This sequence comes from uncultured Pirellulales bacterium, assembly GCA_964387605.1. Classification (GTDB taxonomy): domain Bacteria; phylum Planctomycetota; class Phycisphaerae; order Sedimentisphaerales; family Anaerobacaceae; genus Fen-1362. The sequence goes on from CAYLYB010000034.1 coordinate 10,719, forward strand.
ACGATTACCCCCCCTCCCCGGCGGGCCTTGCTACGCAGGGTTATTTACTCCACAGAGGCCTGGAGGAACTTGGGGTCGATGTTCATTCTGTAAACTTCGAGTCGGCACAGGAGAAGGAATGGTATTACCGCTGGTTCGAGCCGGACGTGGTTGTGGGCGTGGGATACTGGGGGCATACGCCTTATCTTGTGCTTCATCCCCAGCGATACGGCGTTCAGCCGGTTCCCTGGCTGGTGGCCGACGGCTATTTAGGCGACTATCACGAGATTCTCGAATCACTGCCATTGATTCTCGTGACCAGCAAATGGGTCAAGAACGTTTACATTCGAGACGGGCTAAGCGGCAAGAATATCGAGGTGCTGCCGGTCGGCTGTGATACCGACGCGTTCAAACCCCGCGATAAAAACGACCCGAAGGTAGTCGCCGTAAGGGAAGCGATTGGCGTAGCGCCCGACCAGATAATGATATTAACGGTCGGCGGCGACGCAACCTCGAAGGGCGCCCAGGAAGTGATGCAGGCACTGTCGCTGATAGACCAAAAGGCGCCGGACTGGAAATACGTATGCAAGGTCTGGCCCCAGCCGAGAACGGAACATCAGAACCTTATGGATTTGCAATTAGCGACGGACCTCGGCATCGACAAGAACGTCATTTATACAACGAACGTTACGTCGAGAAATTTTATGCCTTATCTTCTGGCTGCCTGCGACATTTACGCGGCGCCATCCCGGCTTGAGGGCTTCGGGATGGTGCAGGTGGAGGCGGCGGCGTGCGGCAAGCCGGTCATCAGCATAAAAGCAATGGGGCTGTTGGATACAATGATACATCGCCAGACCGCTTTTTTGGCGAACATAGCACAGGAGGTTCGAATAAGAGAGACAACACTCGACAGTGAATCCGGCCACGAGCAGGGACACCGAGTCGTATTCAAACGCCCCCGCACAGTGGATTACCGGGCAAGCGTGCATGACATCGCCAAGTATCTGATGGACCTGATGTGCGATGCGGAACTGAGAAAGAAAATGGGCGAAGCGGGCAGGCAGCGCGTAGTGGAGAAATTCGACTACCGCGTTGTAGCAAAGAAATTTATTGAGATTGCGTCAGAACGGCTGGGAATATCATAAAATGAACGGCACAAACAAATCGCTGATAGCGAGAGCAAAAGAGGCGGCGATAAAAGCACTGCTTCACAACGCTCACGGGCCATACAGGGGGCTGCCTCGCACGGCTGGGTGGGGATACCCTGAGCCATATACACGCGATTTGATGATTTCATCGCTCGGCGTTCTTCTGACGGAAAATAAAAAATTAATTCAGCCGCTGCGAAGGGCATTCGAGACGGTTGCGAAGCACCAAAGCCGGCTGGGCCACATACCTTCGCTGGTTCACGACGGAGATGACCGCGGCTCAAGCGACTGCACGCCGTTGTTTCTTATGGCGCTTGCGCTTTTCCGCCAGGTAAGCGGCGAACAGGATTTTCTCGAAGAAGCCGCCCGCAAGGCGATGCTATGGATGGAATACCAAAGCCCTTCGGACCGCGTCGCGGTTACACAACTGCCGACCAGCGACTGGCGTGACGAGCAATGGGTCCTTGGTTATGGGTTATTCGTCAACACAGTGGTTTACGCGTATTTGAGATTGTTCGGCCAGCACGAACGAGCGGCCCGGCTTAAAGAGCAGATGGGCAGATTCACCGTCAAAGGCGACAGGCAAAACCGGCACGTGCACGAGGGGCTGGTTCTCAGGCACAAGCCTTATTACGCGATGTGGTCATATAAGGTTTACAGGAGCGAGCGATTTGACCTGCTGGGCAATAGTCTGGCGATTCTCACGGGCATCGCCTCACATTCGAGGGCCAATTCGCTGATAAGCTGGATTGAAGATGAAAGCAAATCATTAAAGGAAAACGAGGACTTAGCGGTGAATATGCCCCCGAATTTCTTTCCTTACATACGGCCGGGTGACCCAGACTGGCGGCCTCGTTATGCGAAATATAATCAGCCGGGCGAATACCACAACGGGGGTATCTGGCCCTTCATCTGCGGCTTCTACGTCGCTGCATTAGTGGCGGCAGGCAGGCACCAGCTTGCCGCCAAAAAGCTGCTTGCCCTTACGGAGCTAATCAAGCCGGCACGTGTGGCAAATGTCGAGTTCGGTTTCAACGAATGGATAAGGGCACAGGACGGCACACCGCAGGGCGAAGACTGGCAAACGTGGTCGGCTGCAATGTATCTTTACGCGGCAATCTGTGTCGAGCGAAAGAGCACTCCGTTTTTCGACCAGGTCCGCCAGGCCGGCGAAGAAGATAAAGACGCAGAATAATTTAATCGGCGCCCATTTTGTTGACAGTTATACCTGCACCGGCTAACCTAATAATGATGACTCGTCTGCTCAGAATGTTTTTTGTTTTCGCAGTAGCAGTTTCACTTGCGGGCTGTGACGGCGGTCGGCAGGAGCCGGATATCAAGGGAATAAAAATCGGCGACTTAGCCCCCACCGGCAAAAATTCTCAAGCCAAGATTCTCTCGGCAACCAGTATCAACGTCATCAGCTATGAACTGCCCGCTGGGGACATTCGTTCCCTTGATGAAATATGGCTGATGCTGGATTCGAGTTCGCTGCGATATTCCAATCCCGGCGGTTTTTCAGCAAACAGACTACGCGCTGCAACAGGCAGGGTCGGCGTCTTCAACACGATAACCGGAATTTTGGAATCATCAAAAGCCAGGAAACTTTATACTTCATCGCTATTGATACCAAACGGCCAGGCGGAATTGCTTAGAATTTCCCGGCTGGGCCGTAAAACAAAAATATCATACATAGGACGGCAAGGCACACTTGAAGAAACCGAAGCCGGACCCGGAACACTCGGCCTGCAGGTTATCGCGAGGCAAATTCCGGGCACAATACCAATGGCGAACGTCCAGGTGATGCCGGTAATCTGGTGTTCAACGGAAGGTCTTAGCCCGGTTCTTGCCGAACGAGTTAGAGAATCCGACGTTCGGTTCTATTCGGCCGGCTTTTCGACGATTATGAAGCCGGGCGATTTTCTCTTAGTGGCACCATCGGAGCATAATCCGGACCCGGTAACCGCAGCAGGCAGGTTCTTTGTCAGAGATGGCCAAAAGCCGACCGTTCGAGTTTTACTTTTCGTATGCGTCTCAGTTCTTTAACCGCGTTGATTAAAGCCATATCAAAAAATGCAAAAAACAGCAAAATCAATCGTTGCAATAAGGCGATGCACTGAATACAAAGAATCGGCCATTGCCGATGCAATCGGCGGGCAGTTCAAGTTGCTTGGCGGGCTTGAACGATTTATCAAAAGAGGCGATAAAGTTTTGCTGAAGCCGAATTTCATCGCGCCAAAGCCACGTCACTGCGCCACACAAACCGACCCGGCGATAGTCATCGAAACAGCCAAATTATTGAAGGATTTCGGCGCAAGGCCTTTCGTGGCCGATTCGCCGGCTTGGGGGAATATCCGAAATTGCGCAAAAGCAATCGACATCGAAGTGTCTTTGAAAAAACTTGATGTGCCCATCAGGCAACTAAACAGGCCTATTCAATGCGAGATAGCAGGCGTCAAAGTGGGTGTAAGCTCGGTGGCCCTGGAGGCCGACGCCATCATAAACCTGCCGAAACTCAAGGCACACCAGCAGCTTGTGGCAACAATCGCAGTCAAAAATATGTTCGGCTGTGTGAGCGGAAAGTGGAAGGCCTACTGGCATTACGCAAAGGGCGGCAGCGAAAAAAGATTCTGCAAGTTTCTCATCGAAATATATAAACGCCTGAACCCGGTTCTCACGATTGTCGACGGCGTTATTGCTATGGAAGGTCCCGGTCCCATCAACGGCAGGCCAAGGCCACTGGGTTATCTCGCCGGTTCGACAGACCCGATTGCCTGCGAAATGATATGCGGCAGGCTGATTAATTTGGCTCCCGACCAGATTCCTATAGTCAGAGCTGCGAGGCAAATCGGCTTCGGGTGTTTCAGTCCTGATGACATTAAAATCGTCGGCGATGATTTCCCTGAGACAGTCTGCACAGATTTTGCCATCCCCGCACTCATACCGATTCGATTTTCACTTCCGTATGTCTGCAAAAGCGTCTGTAAGCAAATAATATTGCTAATCAAATCCCTCGCAAGAAAATAAAATAACGAGAGGCCATAACAGAAAGATGACAATGAACGAATGCTGTAAAATCAAGCGAGGATTATTAGCGGTCTTAATATTTGTAATTTGCCTGCACTTCACGGCCTGCACAAGTGATAAACATGTGAAGATTAATAACGCCAACGAAGTGAATCGGCAATGGGCGGAAAAGATAAATCTTACGGGAGTCCCGAATTTCCATAAGGTTTCAGAAGACTTATACCGAGGAGCACAGCCAAGCAATGAGGGAATGAAGCAACTGGAGAAGCTGGGTATCAGGACGGTCGTCAGTCTGCGCTCTTTTCATTCTGACCGTGACAAGCTTAAAGGGACCAGTCTAAATTACGAACATATTTATATGAAGGCATGGCATCCGGAAGAAAAAGAAGTAATACGATTTCTGAGCATTGTAACGGACAAGGACCTTACGCCCGTATTCGTGCATTGCCAGCATGGCGCCGACCGAACCGGGACAATGTGCGCGGTTTATCGAATCGCTTTGCAGGGATGGAGTAAGGACGAAGCCATCGAAGAAATGACAAAGGGCGATTTCGGATTTCACAGTATATTTGGGAACCTTGTAAACTACATTCGTGGGCTGGACATTGAAAAAATCAAGCAAAAGGCGGGCATTACCTGTGAAACTGTTTCTGCCGGGTCTTATCCAGTGAACAGCAGCAGCGATTGAGCCGATATTATTAGTTGTATGAAAGCGCTCAGCGACAAAATACTTATTGCTTTACTTTACTTAGCCCTGGCTGTGACTACCTTCATCGCATTCGAGGGCGTGCTCGATAACGAATTTGTATCCTACGACGACTATCATTACATCGTTGAAAACGACAATGTCACCGGCGGCCTCACACTCAAATCAATGCTGTGGGCTTTTACCTCAAATCGTGGCAGTAATTGGCACCCGATTACCTGGCTGAGCCATATGGCTGATTGCGAGCTATTCGGCCTTGACGCCCGCGGTCATCATTTGATGAATCTTCTAATCCACATCATCAGCACTTTACTTTTGTTCCGGGTGCTTAAAGAGATGACCGGAGGGGTATGGCGCAGCTTTTTTGTAGCGGCTGCTTTTGCACTTCACCCGCTGCGGGTCGAGTCTGTTGCGTGGGCGGCCGAACGAAAAGACGTGCTAAGCGTTCTATTCTTTATGCTGACCCTGATTGCCTACCTCAGGTACACGCGACACCGGAACCTGATAAATTATTTGGTAGTGGTGTTTACCTTTGTTTTGGGGCTTATGGCAAAATCGATGCTGGTTACACTGCCTTTTGTGCTGCTGTTGCTTGATATATGGCCGTTGAAGCGGTTTGCGTTCGTGCAATCCGATTCTGCAACGAAGACCCAGCCGGCGGGCCGGCTCATTGCTGAAAAGCTGCCTTTATTTTTACTCGCAGCCGTATCAGGTATTATAACATTCGTTGTCCAGCGGCAAGGCGGCGCGATGCAACTGACGGAGACTCTGCCATTTCAAACGAGGTTATCGAACGCCCTGGTCTCTTATTCGGCGTATATCGGAAAAATTCTGTATCCTGTAAATCTCACGATTTTATATCCTCACCCGGCCGGCGGTCTGGCTATCTGGAAGGTTGGGCTGTCTGTCGTTTTGCTGGTAGTAGTAACATTGGCTTCGATTCGTTTTTTGAGAACTCATCCCTATCTATTTACCGGATGGTGGTGGTATTTAGTAACGCTGATTCCCGTAATAGGGCTGATACAGGTCGGGAATCAGGCGATGGCCGACCGATATACTTACCTGCCTTCGATAGGTATTCTTATAATAGTAGTGTGGGGGATTGCCGAGCTTGCTGAAAGATTGAAAATCAATAAGGTCGTGCCCTGCGGCATTGGAACAGCGATATTGATTTTGCTAATTATGGGCACGAGAACGCAGACGCGATACTGGCAAAACAGCATTACTCTTTTCGAGCGTGCCCTTGCTGTAACCGAGAATAACTACACGGCCCACAACAATTACGGCGCGGCACTTCGCGCGCACGGCAGAATTGACGAGGCAATCCCGCAGTTTCGAAGGGCGCTCGAAATCAAGCCGGATTATACCGTGGCTCACTGTAATATGGCCTGGGCAATGACAAAAAAAGGCGATATCGATTCTGCAATCGCCCATTATCGCCAAGCCCTTCGAACGATGCCTGATAACGCGGACATACATTCCAATCTGGCCGTTCTCTTAGGAGCGAAGGGCCAGGTTAAAGAAGCGGTCGAGCATTTTCGCCGGGCGTTAGAGCTTCAGCCCGACAATATCCGCTCGCTCGACGGGCTTGGGTGGTTATTATGCAAAGACCCAAACAGCGAGGTCTTCGACCCCAATGCAGCGGTGCCTTTAGCGGAGCGAGCGGCTGAATTGACCGGTTATCGAAACGCCTCGATTCTTGCGACACTGGCGTCGGCTTATACGGCTTCTGGGCAGTTCGAGCAGGCAAAACAGACATGCGAAACAGCGATGGTATTAGCCGAGGCCTCTGACAATAAGGTCATAATGCAAATCATATCAGAGCAGCTTCGCCGCTGCACGCAGGCTGAGTAAAGGCCCGCTTTAAAGCCATAGCTTATAAATTAAGCCCAAACGTAACCCGCTTTTGTTTTTACTTCGTTCAGCCGGTTGCTTAATATCTATACTATGAGAGCACAGGACGAACACGTAAACATTCTGGGTATCGAGACGAGCTGTGATGAGACAGCCGGTGCGATTGTCGCCGACGGCACGATTGTCAAATCGTCAATCGTTACCTCGCAGGCCAAACTGCACGAAAAATACGGCGGGGTAGTGCCTGAAATTGCGTCGCGTGCCCACCTTGAAAATATATACCCCGTGATAACCGAGGCCCTCGAATCAGCCAATATCACCAAAGATGAGATTAATGCAATCGCGGTGGCCAATCAGCCGGGTTTGACTATCGCCCTCGTCGTGGGCGTAACGGCTGCGAAGGCCCTGAGCGTGTTCTGGGATAAACCTCTCATAGCCATTAATCATCTTCACGCGCACCTGCAATCGGCTATGCTGACAGAGCAGGCCCTGCAACTGCCTGCCGTGGCGCTGATTGTATCCGGCGGGCATACCTGCCTGTATGAGTGTGATTCGGCGCTCGAATTGAATCTGCTCGGCAGGTGTATTGACGACGCCGCGGGTGAGGCCTTCGACAAGGTCGCCACGATTTTGAAACTGCCCTACCCGGGCGGCCCGGCAATCGAAAAGGCAGCGAAGACAGGCAATGGCTCGGCGGTCGATTTTCCGCGTTCAATGCTCGGGCCTGAATCGCTGGACTTTTCATTCAGCGGCCTCAAAACCGCCGTGCTGTATCACTGCCGGGGTCAGGATATGAAGGGACAAGACACGGTTGGTTCGATGAGCCAGCAGCAAATCGCCGACATCGCTGCATCGTTTCAGGCAGCGGTGATTGACGTTCTGGTCGAAAAGACCCGGCGGGCAATTGAAAACACAGCAGCGAAAACCGTCCTGCTCGGCGGCGGGGTCGCGGCAAACGGCTCGCTGCGGGACAAGCTTTCGGAGATGTGTGAATCATATAATCCCGCCAAAAAGCTGCTCGTCGCACCCAAACCGTATTGCACTGACAACGCCGTTATGGTAGCTTCACTGGCGTATTATAAGTATAAGGCGGGGCTTTTCGCGGATTTGACGCTCGAGCCGAACGCCAGCAGCTGAAAGGACTGAAAAAGAGCAAATTACTATTCGGTTGGGGAGCAGCAATATTCAGCAGGAACAGTTAAAACAATTACTGCAGCAGGTCAAGCAGGGCGAAATAACAATAGACGAGGCCATTGAGAAGCTTCGTCATTTGCCCTTCGAGGACCTCGGCTTTGCCCGAGTGGACCATCATCGCCAGATTCGTCAGGGTTTCCCCGAGGTTATTTACTGCCCCGGCAAAACAGCTGAGCAAATAGTGAAAATTTTCACGGCGCTGGCAGCCAGGGGCAATAACGTCCTGGCCACAAGGGCCGAAGAAGACATCTTCGAAGCAATCGCCGAAACAGGTGAGTTTCCCCTTGCCCGTTATGAGAAATCAGCAAGGGCAATCGTGCTCGAACAAAAAAAGCTCACCCCGTCGAAATCGGCGCTGCCGATAGTAACCGCAGGCACAGCCGATTTGCCCGTTGCTTACGAGGCAAAGGTAACAGCGGAGATTATGGGGCAGCAAACCGAGCTGATTTGCGACGTCGGGGTTGCGGGCCTTCATCGGCTGCTCTCTCACGTGCCGAAGCTGCAAAATGCCAACGTTATTATCGTGGTAGCGGGAATGGAAGGCGCGCTTGCCAGCGTCGTCGGCGGGCTTGTGAGCTGCCCGGTAATAGCGGTGCCGACGAGCGTCGGTTACGGCGCGAGTTTCGAGGGGCTTTCAGCGCTTTTGACAATGCTCAACAGTTGCTCGTCAGGGGTCAGCGTGGTGAATATCGACAATGGTTTTTCGGCGGCTGTAACAGCCACATTGATAAACAAGAAAATCGATAACAAGGCCGAATGAGGCGATTATGAAAACAATAGAAAAAATCCCGAAGCTCAAACCACGAAAGCCGCAAGCCCATAAGGGAGATTTCGGCAAGGTTTGCATTATCGCGGGCAGTATAGGGATGAGCGGAGCAGCGGCGCTTGCGGGCAGGGCCGCATTGCGGGCGGGGGCGGGCCTGGTTCGCGTTGCCACGGCCAAGAGCGCTTTACCAATCGTCGCGGCAATCGAACCGGCTTTCACGACCGTCGCATTAGCTGAAGACGCCGCAGGCAGAATCGCGGGCAGCGCTATTAGCACGATTTTGAATCTAATCGGCGAAAACGATTGCTTTGCATTCGGCCCGGGCGTGGGAGTAACGCAGGGCATTCGCTCTATTGCGCACAGACTCATCGAACAAAAAGGGCTTCGCCTGGTTATCGATGCCGATGGTTTGAATAATTTGTGCAAAATTACCGATTGGCCAAAGAACGTAAAAGCGGATGTCATTTTGACGCCACATCCGGGCGAAATGAAACGGCTGTGGGCGGGCCTTTTCAGAAATGAAATACCTGCTGACAGAAAAAAACAGGCGGTGCAGTTCGCAAAAAAAACAGGGACTGTCGTCGTCCTCAAGGGGGCCGGCACCGTTGTCAGCGACGGCAACAAGGTATATATCAACAATACGGGCAATCCCGGGATGGCTACCGCCGGGGCGGGTGACGTTTTGACGGGGGTGATTGCAGCACTGATGGGACTGGGTCTGAGTAATTTTGACGCGGCGGTGCTCGGCGTTTACGTCCACGGATTGGCCGGCGATATAGCAGCCAACAAAACCGGACAAATAAGTATGATAGCAACCGATATAATTGAATCGCTGCCTGAGGCATTCAAGAAAATCTGAACCACACAACGGAGAAAAAAAGAAATGAACAAAACAAAAGAAGCATCCAAAAAGTTCAAAATGGATGTGGGAAAAATGAAAGCCGAGATACCCGACACCCCACAGGGCTTCGCGGCATTATTCACCAAAATTATGAAAGACGGCGCCCTGACCCTCAGGGAAAAGGAACTCATCGCATTAGGCATAAGCGTAGCGCTGCACTGTGAGCCGTGTATCCAAGGGCACATTGAAAACTGTCTGGATGCTGGGGCTACACGACAACAAATTTTAGAAGCTGCTTCAGTAGCAGTAGTGATGGGAGGCGGACCGGCTTACGTCTATCTCCCGGTAGTCCTGGATACACTCGACGATATGCAGGAAGCAGGTTCCGATAAAAGTTAGACTATCGGCCGGCAAAATCAACAGCATGAATGTTTTTTTGAACGAACGAGCTTACGCACATTAACAATACCCGCAATTAGCCACGGGTCACGGAGTTTTTGCTGGCTTTATTCGCCCGTCGGTGTTAGATTATCGTTGTTTGCTATGCCAATAGAAGATGCATAAGCCGGAAAATATGAAAGATAACCAGTCAAACTCACGAAAAATACCCGACAAAGAAACGGCCGGCGGCGACACTGGCACGCAAAGCGTCGAGCCGAGTTCGCATTTCAAGAGGACGCTTGTCCCCATCGACGAATACGCAGCCCGTCAGGGTATATCGAGTGATATCGTCGAGAAGCAGGGTCATATCGGGGTTATCCAGGTCAGAAAATACAAGGGCCAAAAATTCGTGGTCGATGTT
>CAYLYB010000035.1:0-20925 GCA_964387605.1 uncultured Pirellulales bacterium
GATGTTTTTCAAAAACTACGGCGTTAATCCGTTCATCGATACCGAGGACGACCATCTGAGCACTTTCGCGACGGATGTCGATACGGGCAGCTACACGGTCGTGCGCGGTTATCTGCACAACGGCCACCTGCCTCCCAATGAGGCGGTTCGGGTCGAAGAATTCGTCAACTACTTCAAATACGGCTATCCCGCCCCGCAGGAGGATGATTTCGCGGTGTATATGGAAGCGGCGCCTTGGACATTCGGCGAGGGTCGCAAAAACAGCCACCTACTGCGGATTGGCCTAAAGGCCAGGCAGGTCAGCGAGGAAAACCGTAAGCCGGCCATACTGACATTTGTGATTGATGTATCCGGCTCGATGGGGCGCGAGGACCGGCTGGGCCTTGTGAAAAAATCACTGCGCATGCTGGTTGACCAGCTGCGTTCCGAAGACAAAATCGGTATAGCTGTATATGGCAGCAGGGGCAGAAAAGTGTTGGGGCATAAAAGTCTCGATGACAAGGATGAAATTATCGCCGCTATCGAATCGTTATCGCCGGACGGCTCCACCTTCGCCGAAGAGGGAATCAGAATCGGGTATGAAATGGCAGAGAAGGCGTTTAAGACCGGCTATATCAACCGGGTAATACTTTGCTCGGACGGTGTTGCAAACGTTGGTCAAACCGGCGCCGATGATATTCTCAAGGTCATCAGGGAAAAGGCCAATAAGGGTATTACGCTGTCGGCCATCGGTTTTGGAATGGGCAACTACAACGATGTTTTAATGGAGCAACTCGGCGACAAAGGCGACGGCCATTACACTTATATCGATACCATAGCCGAGGCAAAGCGGCTCTTCGAAGACAACCTCACCGGAACGCTTGAAGTGATTGCCAAAGACGTCAAGATACAGGTCGATTTTAATCCTGACGTTGTCCGCAGCTATCGGCTTATCGGATATGAGAACAGGGACGTGCCGGATGACAAGTTCAGGGACGATAAATACGACGGCGGCGAAATCGGGGCGGGCCATTCGACAACGGCCTTGTATGAGCTGAAACTGTGGCCGAAAAAGAAAGGGACCATTGCAACAACCTTTGTCCGGTACAAGGACCCGCAGACCGAGGACGTAACCGAGTTCAAGTCTTCTATCCGCACAAATGATTTTAAAGACAGTTTTGATGATGCAAGCAGGCAGTTCAAGCTTGCAAGCACATCTGCCGAATTCGCGGAAATACTTCGCAAAAGCTACTGGGCAAAGGGTGCTACACTCGATACGGTGCTTGATAACGCTCGAACACTGACAGAGGATTTCGAAGGCGACGCTGATGTTATCGAGCTTGTCGACCTCATATCCAAGGCCCGCCGGTTGATGGAGACCTCCCAGGCCGGGCCGGTTCAGATTGAAGATTACGACGAATAACTTACTTTTACCGGGTGCCGAAGAATGCAAAAGGGCCTGCCGGAGGGCAGGTCCTTTTATTTTTTTAGGTTCGGATGATTAGGACAAGCGAGATTAATGCTTGAAAAAGTATATGCATATACGTTAAAATAGGCAAAGAGAAGGATTTTGGTTAATCGAAATGACTGAGAAAAACGAACAAATTCGAAATTCCGACCGGGTACGCAGGCCTGATGTGCTGCGGGCAAAGGATATTATTCCCGGTTCGCCGCCCGGCGGCCCGGCTAAAAACGCGGGAAAGGCCGATATTCCGCGTTTTGACCTTGCCGAGGATATTATGGCGGAGCATCGCCAGCTTACCGCTGCCCGCCGGAAAGGCCCGAGCCCAAAGGCCCAATATGGCGTTATGCCGGTAACGCCACCGCCGGCCGGAAGCGATCTCAGCCCTTCCGAGCCACAATGGGACCCCATCATAGCCGATATTGTGGCCAGAGATATCGCCCGGCTTTGCGGGGATACTTATACATAAACCTTGCTTCAAATAGCACACATCGCCATAAAACATAAATTACAGCCAAAGATTCTTATTTCACCTCTTGTTTTAGACAGCTCGATAGTCTTATAATTAAGCCAGCGGGTCTCTGCTGTCATTGATGTGCAGACGTATAGATAAATAATAGCAGGGTATCGGTGACGGGGAAAAGAAATGAAACGCACCTATACGCACTGTCGAGAGTGCAAGTGGTGGAGCCAACTCGCTGAGCAGGGTTCGAAGTCTAAACGGGGGGAGTGTCGCAGGTACCCGCCGTCGGTGTTTTTTACAGGCCGAACCTACCAGACGTTTTGCGAAGTCTCGGACAGGGGATTTCCCATTACAGATGATAATTGCTGGTGCGGGGAATCGCATTTCTGATACGAAGCAGGCCTGAGTAATGGAAATTGGCCCGGTTTAAAGCTCGGCAGCGGATGGCAAACTGTTTTTAACAGGAAATACCTGTAAATTCAGTTGCGTAATTTGATAAAAGCGCGCATAATTGTTGGTTTGAAAAGTGAGTGTGCGGTTTTGAAAGGTAATAAATGGGCCCTGTCTTACAGGCATTGATAAGACTTCAGAGCGTTGAGAACCGTCTTAGAGCGGCAAAGGCGAAACTTACAAGGTGCAGAAGGGCTGTCATAATCCAGGAAAACCTGATTAGAACACTTCAAAATTCACTCGAAGCAAAAAAAGAAGAGATTCAACTTACAACGATACAATCGGATCGCCTTGAGCTCGAACTAAAGAGCAGGGATGAGGATATTGCCAAGCTCAGGGCATCGTTGAATTCCGCCAGGACGAATAAGGAATACGCGGCCGTTTTGACTCAGTTGAATACGACAAGGGCAGACAACTCGAAGGTTGAATCGCAGATTCTGGAGTTGATGAAGGACATAGAAGCCGACCAGGCCGAGTGTCAGAAAATACAGCAGCAGGTGGATGAGCAAAAACAGAAACTCGAGCAGATTCGCAGGGAATCCGAACAACTGGGGGCCAAGTACGAGACCGAGATAGACCAGATTCAAAGCGAGTGGAATGAGGCGGCCAAGGATGTTCCTGCCGAGTATCTGGAAATTTTCAACAGGGTCGCTGAAACATACGACGGCGAAGCCGTTGCAATTATCGAGCAGCATGAGGGCCGGACGGGGGCTTATACCTGCGGCGGCTGTTTCATGGGCGTTACAACCGAGAGCGTCAATATGTTGATGACCAGGGATGAAGTGATTCGGTGTCCTAACTGTACACGAATCCTAGTGCTCAGCTCCAGCTCTTCGCAGGAGTAAGAGAATCAGCGGCAACTTCAAGGTTGTTTTGTTGACAGTGGAGACAATTCGTTGACGGAAAAGATAATTGCTCATGTTGATGGAGGCAGCAGAGGCAATCCGGGACCGGCGGCATCTGCGTTTGTGCTGACTGATGCAGAGGGTAAACAATTACTTGCCAAAGCGGTTTTCCTCGGTGAAGCGACTAATAATGTCGCTGAATATACGGCTGCTCTCAGGGCACTTCAGGCCGCAAAATCACTCGGAACAAAGCAAGTTACTTTATACAGCGACAGCGAGCTTTTGGTCAGGCAGCTTAACAAGCAATATAAGGTCAAGAGCGAACAGTTGAGACCTCTTTTTGCGAAAGCTGTCGCGCTGCTCGAAGATTTTGATAACTGGCAGGTCCGGCATATTCTCAGGAAGGATAACGAGCAGGCGGACCAGCTTGTAAATCGTGCGCTGGACCTTGAAAGGGATGTCGAGATGAAACCAGCTGATGCCAAAAAGATGAAGCCGATTCGACTGGGAGTTCTGATTAGCGGCGGAGGCACAACACTGGTAAACCTCGTTGAGTACATCAGGCAGGGAAAGCTCAACGCCGAGGTCGCTGTTGTAATAAGCTCTCGTTCTACAGTGGCCGGCGTTGAAAGGGCCAGGGCCGCAGGATTGGATGTCAAAGTCATTCGCAAGAAGGATTTTGCGGATTTAGACAAGTTCAGCAATCGCCTGAGGGAAGAATTACAGGCCGCCGGGGTCGAACTTATTGTGCAGGGAGGTTGGCTGTGCTTGTGGAAAATCCCTCCCTGCTATGAGAATAAGGTGATGAATATCCACCCGGCCCTGTTGCCGAGTTTCGGTGGGCAGGGTATGTGGGGCCACCACGTGCACGAGGCGGTTCTGCAAGCCGGGTGCAAGGTAAGCGGCTGCACGGTTCACTTTTGCTCTAACGAATATGACAAAGGCCCTATTATTGTCCAGCGATGTTGCCCCGTTAAGGAAGACGACACACCGGATACATTGGCGGCAAGGGTTTTTGAGCAGGAATGTGTCGCTTATCCCGAGGCAATCAGATTGTTTGCCGAAGGCAGATTGAGCGTCGAAGATGATAGAGTAAAAACCAAATGATCAAAAAGAATAATGAAAATCGCTATGAATAAACAACAGAAACGAATTTTGATGAATTTTGTAATTGTGATGACAGGTACACTACTATCCGTAGTCGGGATGGTCGAGTTGAAAAACAGGATTAACCGTTCCGAGGCCATGCGGGCGATGGAGAATTTAGGGCAAATTGTCAGCGACTATAAAGCCAAGAACGGCTCGATACCTCCGGAATCGCATATAGAGGGAATAAAGAAGTCGCTCGAGGGGCACGTGCGTCTTGGAAGTCTGCAATACAGGGCAAGGTGGATAGAGTTTGATTCACCGCCCGATGAAATTCTTGCTTACGTCAGAAAAAGCTATCATTCCCTTTTTTCCAAACCTGGAGCAATCGTGCTGAGAATTGACGGCAGCGTTCAGTGGATGAATAAGAAGGATTTTGATAAGCTTATCGCACTTCAGCAAAGCCCTCTGGAAGTTGAAATGCACCCACAGTAATCGTTTAACGGGGATACACAGACGGGATTTTATTGTTAGTATCAGGTCGAAACCTTTGTCTTTTCGTTTTTAACCGGCTCTTCTGTTACTAAACCCTCGAGCTTGAGGTGTTCCTCATCCTGGACATCTATTTTAATAAGGTTCTTTCCCTTGAATTCACCTCTTAGCACTGCTTCCGAAAGCGGGTCTTCTATATAATGCTCAATAGCTCTTCTGAGCGGACGCGCACCAAACTCCGGATTGTAGCCCTTTTCAATCAGGAATTCCTTGGCCCTGTCGGCCATCTCGAGTTTAAGGCCGTGTTCCGTAAGCCGTTTGAATACCTTGGCAAGCTCATAATCGACTATCGTCTGCAGGTCTTCCTTTGTGAGAGATTTGAATACGATTATATCATCCACACGGTTGATGAATTCAGGTCGGAAGTGCCGTTCCACCTCTTTATGGAGCATGTCTTTCATTTTTTCATAATTCGCCTCGGGGGTTTTCTTGCCGAAACCGAATCCGCTGTTGTTCTTAATCAGCTCGGCGCCGATGTTGCTTGTCATAATAACCACAACATTCTTAAAATCGATCCCTCTGCCGAAGCTGTCGGTGAGGCGGCCCTCATCCATTATCTGAAGCAGAATATTGTAGACGTCGGGGTGGGCTTTTTCTATTTCATCGAGCAGCAGAACCGCGTAAGGCCTGCGTCTGATTCTTTCTGTGAGTTGTCCGCCTTCCTCGTAACCGACATACCCCGGAGGGGCACCGACGAGCCGGCTGACATTGTGCTTTTCCATAAACTCGCTCATATCCAGCCGGACCAGCGAGTTTCTGTCACCGAACATAAATTCCGCAAGTGCCTGCGCAAGCAGCGTTTTGCCGACACCACTGGGACCCAGAAATATGAAGCAGCCCATCGGGCGGTTCGGGTCTTTCATCCCGCTTCTGCTGCGACGAACCGCTCTTGACACCGCCGATATCGCGTCATCCTGCGAAACGACCTGCTTATGAATTTCCGCCTCGAGCTCGAGCAAACGCTGCGTTTCTTTTTTCTCGAGACGAGTCAGCGGCACGCCCGTCATATTACTGACAACCTCTGCGATTACCTCAGGGTCAACAACTCCGGTCGCCTCCTTGTTATCCTCGTACCATTTTTTCTGCATTTGAGCTTTATCATTCAGCAGCTGCTGCGCCTCATCCCTCAAAGAAGCCGCACGTTCATAATCGGCGGCGCGTACCGCCTCATCCTTCTCCGCCTGGAGCTTTTCGATTTTTTGTTCGAGCTCTTTCATATCCGGCGGCGGAGTCATATTCTTCAATCGCACCCTGGCGCCCGCCTCATCGACCACATCAATCGCCTTGTCTGGCAGGCATCTGCCGCTGATATACCGGGTCGAAAGCTCTACCGCCTGAAACAATGCCTCATCGGTGAACTTGACCCTGTGGTGGGCCTCGTAACGGTCCTGCAGCCCCCTTAGTATGTCGAGCGTTTCGTCTTTCGAAGGCGGCTCCACGATGATGGTCTGGAATCGCCGTTCCAAAGCGCCGTCTTTTTCGACGTGTTTGCGATATTCATCGAGGGTCGTGGCCCCTATGCACTGTACCTCGCCTCTTGCTAGCGCCGGCTTGAGAACGTTGGATGCGTCGATTGCGCCTTCGGCGCCTCCCGCACCGACAAGCGTGTGCAGCTCATCGATAAACAATGTAACGTTTTTGGCCCTTCTCACCTCGTTGATAACGGCCTTGATGCGCTCCTCGAACTGGCCGCGGTACTTTGTTCCCGCGACCATCATTGCCAGGTCGAGCACGACAATGCGTTTTTCTTTCAGAATCTCAGGCACCTGCTTATTGATTATCTGCTGGCTCAATCCCTCGACTATGGCCGTCTTGCCAACACCTGCTTCCCCGAGCAGCACCGGGTTATTCTTCGTGCGTCTGCATAGTATCTGAATCAGTCGTTCTATCTCGCGTTTTCTGCCGATTACAGGGTCCAGCTCACCGTCTGCGGCTAATTGGGTAAGGTCTCTGCCGAAGCTGTCGAGGGCCGGCGTTTTGCTCTTTGGTTTTCCTGCAACCGCGGGGCCCATCTTCATGCCAAGCTCAGCCGGCTCTGTGTCTACGCCGGCCCCGAGAAGGTTTAAAACCTCCTGGCGAACGTCCTCGAGGCGAAGACCAAGGTTCATCATAACCTGTGCCGCTATACCTTCTGTCTCCCTGAGAAGACCCAGCAGCAGATGTTCGGTGCCGACGTAGTTATGATTCAGAGACCGTGCCTCTTCGATTGCGTATTCGATGACCTTTTTCGCGCGGGGCGTGTGCGGAAGCTTGCCCATCGTAACCATATCAGGCCCGCTCTTGACAAGTTTCTCTATCTCCAGGCGCAGCTTCTTTATATCCACGTCGAGATTCTTCAGAACTGTCGCGCCGACGCCGCTGCCTTCCTTGACCAGCCCAAGGAGGATATGCTCTGTGCCGATATATTCATGATTAAAACGCTGCGCCTCCTGATTGGCCAGCGCCATAACCTTACGTGCCCTGTCTGTAAAGCGCTCGAACATTTTTTACCTCGTCAAAACCTGCAATGTTGGTCAACCGTCAACTTTTACAACTCCTGGATTACCTTTTCCGCGGATTGACAATGATTGGACTATTCCAATTCTACAAATCTTTTCAACTCTGTCAATGACCGCAACCGAGAGTCTTTTCTATTATACTATAGTGGCAAAGAAAAACCGATGTTCACTTACCGGACTATAGATAAAGCACCCTGCTGCTTTATCGTCAAAAAAAGGGGCGGACTTTCCGGTTAAATCCGGCTTTTGGCTTGAAAAATAAAGGATTTGGGTATGGGTGTTTTTATGCGTATATTCTCGGCTGGTTGGGGCTGTTGGGGATTATTCCCCGTCTTGCTGCTCGTTAAGCAGATTTCGCAGATAATCTTTTTCCCGCCGGGTCGCTTCAATGTCCAAAAGCAGGTATTTTATGCAAACCCTAAGGTAATCTAAGCTCTCTTGCAGGCAATCTACGCTTTTTTGAAGCTGCTTCTGCTTATCCTCTGCCTGTTTTGCCATCATGGCCAAACGCCTGCAGGTAGGGTCCCCGGAATCACTGAATTGCTTAACCAGCTCATTTAATTCGTCAGCCAGTTTTGCCTCATCCATCATTGCTGGTTCCTTCCAAAACGCCCGTTCTCTTAACGAATCTCTAATTAAAGTATACGTGCAAATGATAGGCAGGGTTGTGATTTTTAAGAAAACGTCGGTTTAAAAATGCGGATTGAGCCAAAAAAGCACGTTTGGCTTGTTGTTATATCGATTTCGAGTCCCCAGCGGCTATTTTTACAGAACACAAAGTGCCGTAAATACAGCCCAAAAACAGGGATTATTTAGTTACTGTCAGGTTCTGTCATCCGGCCCATAAAAAGGATACTGCCGTTAACATTGTCGCGAATTACAAAGAAAAACGGGTGGTCGGCCCTGAAAATAAGCGGCTCACGAACGCCCGTTGCTCTTATTACCACCGCTGTCGCCGCCGCCGCTTCTGTGCCCTCTTCGTTAACGTCCACGTAGGCCTTGTGAATTACCGCCGATATCGCTAAGTCTTTATCGCCCGCCATTCCGGAAAAATCCGCTTCATTCGAAAATGCCGCCGGCATACCCATCGATACCAGTATTCTTGAAAGCTCGAACTCGCTCGTCATTTTGAATTTTGGGAAATACACCTCAACCTCGCGCTCGCCGATCCCGCCCAGCCAGCCAGCAAGTGCCTCGCTTGTCAGCTCTTTTTCAAGCTGTTTAATGCCGTCGATTTTTTTAGGCAGCAAAATCACCATCGAAAGTTCTTCACTCACATAAGGCATCTCTAATATCTGTATCGCACCGGTGTCTTTATACCCGAACTCGGCCTTTTGATTCATCATGGGGACAGTTACCTTTTTCCCGCCGACCAGGCTGAATGGCGTATCGCTGGTTCGCTCCGGCTTGAACTCACTTGCCCATTTGCCCTTAAAGTAAATCGCGTTCGTCAAAACCAGCCGCGTCATCATATCGAGCATTCCCTTTTTGATAAGCTCTTTTATCTTGTCCTTTGTCTTGTCCTCGACCCAGCCGTTTATGGTCTTTCGGGCCTGTTCTGTCTGACCAATGAAATCGACTTGCTGTAATTCGCCGTCGTAATTTTTCCTCACAAGCCCCAAGAATTCGTCTAAAAACTCATAGCCCTTTTGACCCCATAACGCATTCGCGACAACAAGCTCATAATCACCCTTTTTACCCGCTTTGTTCATCCTGCTGATTATTGAGCCGAATTCTCTGTGGAACCGCTCGTTCGTCATCGGCTTTTCGCTGGACGCGAAGCCGACCGTCGGAAAGCAAAGCGTACTTGCCATTTGTTTTTCGGTCTCGCCGCGTGCCCCCGCGTAGGTCATCGCAAGTGCTGTTGATATACTATATGGTGATAGGAAAAGATTACCCTGCCGGCTTTGCAGCTTTTGATAAAGCTCCATCGCGAATTTATTGTTGCCCTTAACGACGTCGGCTTTGTCGCTTTGGGCCAATCCCCAGGCCCGGTTGTTGATAAAGGCCGACAAACAAATAGCGGCTATAACGACGGTTTTTATTGTCTTCATTTCAGTGTCTCCCCGTAATTTATGAACATTTCAGCCCGCCTGCTTTTATTGACAAGTAAGCTGAAAATAGATTATAATGGTTTTACAATACTTGGCAGCAATTATTTTTCTGTTAAGGAGCAGCTATGGACCTCGGAAAAAACAATCCGATGATGCGTTTCAAATACGTGTTTATAATATACGGCGCAGTAGCAGTCGTCATTCTTCTGGTATTCTTCACCGGCTTTTTTGACACGAAACAACAGGGCACGTTCCCTCCTACCATATGGTTGCTCATAGCGCTGCTTTTTATGATGACATTGATAGCAATGCTCACAACCTTTATGAAAATGCTCGACATCCTCGATAACAGCGACTCCAAACTGGACAAGGTCGCCAGCGAGCTGGAAAAAATGAGGCAAGTCCTTAATCAGGTCAATCAGGGCACTCACACAAGCGAGACAACAAGGGCTATCGCCTTTCGCGACAGTGACGCCCAGACCCTGCGCAACGCTGTTTTCGATAAGCTGCAGCAAAAAGAGTTTGAGGCCGCCTATGAAATCATCGACGAAATTGCACAGCGCACAGGCTTCAAAAAGCTCGCCGGCCAGCTTCGCATCCAGGCCGACAAATATCGCGACGCAAGCGACGCTGAAAGAATGGGCCAGCTTATAGCACATATCGAAAAACTCCTCGACGACCATCAATGGGCAAAGGCCAGCACTCAAATCGAACGGCTGATTAAGGAATACCCCTCGAATGACAAGGCCCTGTCGATGAGACAGCGGCTGGCTGAGAAAAAGGAAGAACGCAAAAAGGTCCTCCTCAATTCCTGGGACGACGCCGTAAAACGCCAGGCCACCGACCGCAGTATCGAAATACTACGAGAGCTTGACCAGTACCTCACTCCCAACGAAGGCCTTGCTCTGCAGGAGGCCGCAAGAGATGTCTTCCGCTCCAAACTGCACAACCTCGGCGTTCAATTCTCCCTGGCCGTATCCGGAAAGCTCTGGTCCAAAGCGCTCGAAACAGGCACCGAGATAATTCGCGAATTCCCCAATAGCAGAATGGCTGAGGAAATCCGCGAAAAAATCGACGCCCTCAAAACACATGCCCAGCAAAAGGCATGAAGTCGTTTGGGATGATTATTCGCACGCCGGCATAAGGTTTTAAAAATCGCTGAAAATACACGCGCAGCTTAAGCCCTAAGCTAAACTGAAAATCCCGGGATTACTGGAAGTCAAACAGTGATTGCGTCTTTATCATCGCTATCTGGTCGGGATAAGCGGTGAATGTATGAATGTGCAGCTCCGTCTTTCGCGCCTCGTAATCGACATAGCAGAATGGCTGCAGCCCGTCCATTTCAAGCTCCGGAAATCTCACGAACACGCCGCGGTCTCTTCCGAACCGCTCGAGGTCCGTGAAGCTCTGGCGATAAAGATTTGCGCTCAGCCGTTCCACCTGAAAGTCGGTCATATAGCTGACGCCTTTGCTTAATGTGCATTTGTGCGAGCGCGGGCCGCGGAACTGAAACCGCTCAATCAGACCACGCTCCGGAAGCTGCTGGCTGGGACCGCTGATGACCTCGCTAAGGCAGGCATCTTTTGAAAATACACTAACAACGTGTGTGCAGCCCGTTACCCAGATAAGGGCCTCATATTTCTCGGTTCTTATTCTCCTGCTCGCGTAAATACTGAACAGCTCCGGATGCAAAGGACGCTGGAATAAGCTGAACGATAATTCCTCGATGGCTACGTTTATCTGCGGTGATTCCATATTTAGCATCGCCTTAAATTGGTATCGTTGAACCCGTTTCCCACGCCCTCATTATACAAAAATCAAGGGTGTCAATTCAAGTGCATTATCAGTAGTGATATGGCCTTTTCCGATACTTATAGGACGATTATTTTGCAAATCTCGAAATCTAAACGATTAACATCAACGGGATTTTTGAAAAAAAATCGTGGCCTGACCGAAGGGAATGGTTTTTTTTAGCGGTGAAAGATAAGTGCGTTTATCAACGTTGCGATTATATCGTAAAAAGCGTGTGTTCCCGCGGCAATACCGAAACCGCGCATCGCGAATAAAACAGCGAAATAAATGCCTGCCATTGTCCGGAATATGAACTTGGTCCAGTCGAACAAATCACCGTGGTTCGGCTGGCCTGTAAGAAAATCGATATGGTGGTGAGCACCGAAAAGTGCCGCCGATGCCAGCACCGAAAATACAATCGAGTTGCTCTTGCTCATCTTGAAAACATCCTGAAATAACAGCATCAGCGCGCATATCAGAATCAGCCGAAAAAGCAGCTCTTCGTAAATGCCTGCCCCGATGCCCGTCACGATATCTGCGAGCAGTGACGAACTATGCCCCGTGGCTAAGCTGTATTTGGCTGCAAGAGGGGTCACAACGCCGATATTACTCGCGACCACGCTGTGGCTCGATGATGACGTGCTGTGTAAAAGCAAACTCAGCACGATAAGCGGCACCGCCAGCAAAATGCATTCGACGGTCATCGGTATAAAATCAAAGGGCGAAATCCACCATTGCTTGCGCGACACAATTTGGTAAGCAACTAATATTACAACCACCATCAACGCCGGCGCCGCCCATAGAAATTTGCCCCCGAACCCGATATGCCTGAGAAACTCCTGCAGCCACACGAACGCCACCACGCGAATCTGCGCCTCGTTGAGAACGTCGGTATTGATGAAGATTGTGCCAAGTTCGTAAAAGGCGATAAAGGGAAGCAAAAATACCAGCGCATAAAAAGGCCGGCTCGTCCGTTCCAGATACGAATCCTGCGCCACGTTAAGCAGTTGATTTGTAGTGTCCTTGATTTTCTTTGCCATTCCCTTGGCCGCCAATCGTCTCGGTTCACAATATTATCGCGGCCAGAGTCTAATTAAGCATAATTCAGAATACAACACTAAATTCAAAATTTGGTTTCGGCCTTAGGGAGTGTTGGCTGCGGGTCTTGGATTCGCCGCTTTGTAGTCGTCGGCGAATTCCTTCGCCTGCTCTTTAGCCGTCCGCTCCACCATGCTTTTCGCGATGGCTATCGATACAACGCCGAATCGCCCCTGCCCGACGGCTGGCCAGGTCTGGCACTGCGTCCGTATCGTCGTATCCCTTGATAAATTCACTATCTGCATCAGCGATGTCCCAACGTGCACCGCGCAGCTTAAATTATCCGCGTCAGCCGAGGCAACCTTCACCAGAACCACATACAATCCGACCTCCGGAGCGGGCGGCAGCGTCTCTATCCCCGCTTTTTGCAGTATGAATTCCACCTCGCGCTTGAGCTTGTCCTCTTTTAACAGCGAAAGCGTTTCAGGCCTGTCCCGGACAACCTGCACCGTTACAGCTACCCCGCTCAATCCCTTGAGAGTTGAGGCCTTAAAGTTACTGAGCTGCTGCTGTTCCGAAATACTCACCGCCCAGGCAATGCCTGCTAAAAAGCAAAACAGGATAACCGCAAACAAAACGCCCGATATCCGTTTCTTCATTTCTTTTTTCCTCCTAAGACCTTTCGTATAAATGCCAGCAAAGTCTGCTGCTCCAGATAGCTTTTATCAACGTGCAGATAAACCGTCTTCGCGTCTGCTGCAGTATATTTTATTGCCGACTTACCGAATAGCTTTTTCGCTCCTTCCGCCGCGTCCGCCGCGAAAGTAAATACTAAATTCCCCGCCTGAATTACAATTCCCCTGATACCCAGTCCCGCTGCCATAATCCGCAGTTGAGCCAAATTCAGCAGCATCTTCACCTCTTCCGGCAAAGCTCCATATACGTCCCCCAGTTCACCCTCGATTTGCCTCAGCTCCTCGTCCGTTTTAGCCGTCGCAATCCTTCGGTAAACGTCCAGCCGGATTCGGTCTGCCGGTATGTAATTTTTCGGTATGGCCGTCGCAAATCCCAAATCGATATTCGCCGTAGGTATCGCCTCGCTGGGTTCGCCCTTGATATGCCGCACCGCCTGTGCCAATAACTCGCAATACATTTGATACCCCACAAGCTGAATATGCCCCGATTGCTCCGCCCCCAATATATTCCCCGCCCCGCGTATCTCCAAATCACGCAGTGCGATTCGAAATCCCGCCCCCAAATGCGAATACTCCTCGATGGCCTTCAATCGTCTGCCTGCTATCGGCGTAATCGACCTGCTCGCGGGAAGCAGCATATACGCATAAGCCCTGTGTTTATACCTGCCCACCCTCCCCCGCAATTGATGCAGCTCTGCTAACCCGAACCGGTCCGCATCGTTAATCAGCATCGTATTGGCGTTGGGTATATCAAGACCCGACTCGATTATCGTCGTGCACACAAGCACGTCGGTCTCGCCCAATACGAACGCAATCATCGCCTTCTCTAATTCGTGTGCGCTCATCTGACCGTGGGCAACCGCCACCTTTGCGTCGGGCACGAGCTTGTGAATCTCCCACGCCTTCTTGTCGATTGTCCGCACGCGGTTGTGAACGAAAAATACCTGTCCCTGCCGGTTCAGCTCCCTGATTATCGCCCTGCGGATTAGCTCATCATTATATGGCGAAACACTCGTCACTATACTTCGCCTGTCTAAAGGCGCCGTCGCCAATGAGCTTATATCTCGCAGGCCCAGCATCGCCATATGCAACGTTCGCGGTATCGGCGTCGCCGTCATCGTCAGTATGTCCACGTTGACCCGCAGTTTTTTTAGCTTTTCCTTGTGCTCGACTCCGAACCGCTGCTCCTCGTCGATTATCACAAGCCCCAAATCCCTGAATCGAACATCCCCGCTCAACAGCCGGTGCGTCCCTATAAGAATATCGACCTTGCCGTCCCTCGTCCTGCTGATAATATCATTCGCCTCTTTCGTGGTTCTGAACCGGTTAAGCACCTCGATTACAACGGGAAAATCCGCGTACCTCTCCGTGAACGTGCGGTAATGCTGAATACTCAATACCGTAGTCGGCACTAGCATCGCAACCTGCCTGCCGCCCTCGACCGCCTTGAACGCCGCACGCATCGCAAGCTCAGTCTTACCGTAGCCCACGTCCCCGCATAGCAGCCGGTCCATCGCCCTTGGCTGCATCATGTCCGCCTTGATATGCGCCGCAACCGTCGTCTGGTCCGGCGTCTCCTGATACGGGAACGACTCCTCGAATTCGACCTGCCAGTTCGAATCGGCCGGGTATGCGAACCCACCCAATGCCTGCCGCTTCGCCTGGAACTCCAATAGCTCCACCGCCAAATCCTTTACTGATTTCGCTACTTTTTCTTTTTGCCTCAGCCATCTCTTCGAGCCGACCTTCGAAAGTTTGGGCCGTCTCGGGCTTGTCCCGATATATTTCTGCACCAGCGCGATATTATTCACCGATACCTGCACCTTGACGCCGCCATCGAATTCGATGGTCAGGTATTCGTTTTGTCCGCCTTTTTCCCTGATAATCTCTATACCGCGATATTTGCCTATCCCGTATGAGCTGTGCACCACGTAATCGCCCTGGTGCAAATCTTCGAGCGTATCAATCGGTGCGCTCGGCCGCATCGGCCGCTGCCTTCGACGAACCGCGAACTGACCGAACAATTCATGATGACTCAAAACCGTCGTCTTCAAAGACGGAATACCAAACCCACGGTGCACGAATCCCTTCAAAAGTTTAAGCCGGCTCGGTATCTCTTTGTGCTCCTGTATGATAATTTCGCTTACCCTCGCTATCTCCGCCTGCGCCTCGCAGTATAGCAGTACCTTCTGCCCCGGCTTTTCCGCTAATGCCACGATTTCACTCAGCGCCTCCTTATGCCCCGCCCATAGCGACGTCGCCTTGTGCTGATACTGCTGAACGCTGCGAATATCGAGCTTGATAAATTCAGTCGGCTCACCCGTCGCGAACCTGCTTATATGAAGCCGCGCAAATCCCTCAATCGCCTTATGAATCTCCGGCCAGTCATACAGCCGGTCCTTCGCCTCCGCACGCTCGTAATATACTCTTCCCACCTCCGAGCAGTCCGTCGGCTCATCCAATACGATAATCGTATCCACCGGCAGTATGTTCACAAAAAGCTCCCGCTGGTCTTGCTTGTTGCCGCATACCGCCGAGATGATTTTGACCGCGGCAACCGAATCCGTCGAACGCTGCGTATCCAAATCGATTTCGCGAATACTCTCGATTGTATCGCCGAAAAACTCGATGCGTAACGCCCTCGTCTGCCCGCTTTGCCCCGCCTTCTCGACCAACGGTGCGTAAATATCTATAATCCCCCCTCGCCTTGCGAATTGCCCCGGCAGGTCAACCTTGTCCGTCCGCTCGAAGCCGTTATCAACCAGCCAGTCCGTCGCCTCTTCCGGCGAAACGGTTTTACCCGCCTCTATTTTAAGACTGCTCTTTTCCAGCAAATCCGGTTTGGGAATCGGCTGGCATATTGCCTGAACAGGCGCGGCGATTATAATACTCTTGTCATTATTACGCCTCACCGGCGACGAAACACGTGCCACGGTCTTCAGCCGTTCCGCTCGAATCTCATCCGTCGCGTCGGCTATCTCCTCCTCGCCCTCCCACGCCGACAAAAGCTGGGCCTCCTCCGCCCTGAAAGTCTGCAAATCGCCAATCGCGTTGTCCGCGTCGTCGATATGCGGGCATATATAAAGTATCGGCCGCGATAACTCCTTCGAAAGCTGCACTACCAGCAGCCGCGCATACGACCCCCACGTCCCCGCGACCTTTACCACCCCCCCTTGTGCCTCTGCCAGCCGCCGGGCTGTCTCTAATACCAGTTTGTCGCGCCCAAGCTCCATAGGCCTCTGGCTGTAACCACATTGTAAGCTGTTGCCGCTGATTACGCCACAACCTTGCGATCACCGTTTACTCATTTTATTACAATTTGTGCGTGCAGCCGGCCTTTCTTTATGTTAGAAAATTCTTTTTTTATGATTTGGGGCTTTGCAAAATCGTATGTGGCTGTATTTAGGTGTATTTTCCGCTGTCTTTCTGGGCTTCTATGATATTACCAGAAAGCACGTCCTCCACGAAAACGCTGTGCTGCCCGTTTTATTTTTCGCAACGCTCACCGAGACCCTGCTGCTTCTGCCTATAGCGATTTTGTCGCCTCTCGCCCCCGAGCTTTTGACCCGCCTCGGCCTGTATATCCCCGTCTTCGGCCTCGCTCCTCAACTGCACTGCCTCACAAAAGCAATTATGGTTAGCGTGCTTTGGACACTCGGCTTTTTCGCCATCAAAAATCTCCCCATCTCTCTGTTCGCCCCCATCGCCTCCTCAAGTCCCGCCTGGACGCTCCTCGGCGCGATACTGCTGTTCGGCGAACGACTCACCACCCTGCAATGGGTCGCATTCGTCATTCTCTTCATCTCCTACTATTTCTTCTCAATCCTCGGCAGCCGCGAAGGAATCGTTTTTCACACCAATAAATGGGTCATATTCCTCTTCCTCGCCGTCCTCCTCGCCTCTATATGCGCGCTTTACGATAAATATCTCATCCACACCCTCCGCTACTCCGCAATCGGCGTCCAGGTATGGTCTATGTTTTACGCCGTCCCGCTTCTGGGCCTGGCCACCTTATTAATCTGGCGCCCACGGCGTGCCCGCTTCGCAAAATTCAAATGGCAGCACAATATACTCCTCATCGGAATCTTCCTTACCATCTCCGATTTCGCCTATTTCAAGGCCATCGCCTGTGAAGGCGCACTCATCTCGCTGTTAATTGCCGTGCGAAGCAGCGGCGTGGTCGTATCGTTTCTCGCCGGAGCACTGATTTTCGGCGAGGTCCGTATGCGCTCCAAGGCCTTCGCACTCGCCGGCGTCCTCATCGGCATATTCCTCCTGTTCCTCTCAAGCTCGCACTAACCCCCCCCTGCCGCCCCCGATTAATACGAACGCCCCGCCGTCGCTCGCCGTAACCTATAATAGAGCCGATATTAATGAAAAGCACAAAAAATGAAGCTAAAATACACCATAATCGCCTGTTTAACCGTCGCAATTACCGTCTTCGCCGTCCAGCAGGGAGATAAAAAAATGAAATATAACGACCTCACCCCCGAAGAAGAACGCGTCATCATCCACAAAGGAACCGAAGCCCCCTTCACAGGCAAATACCTCCACAACACACAGCCCGGCACATACACCTGCAAACGATGCGGCGCCCCACTCTACAAAAGCAGCGACAAATTCGAAAGCGAATGCGGCTGGCCCGCCTTCGACGACGAAATCCCCGGCGCAGTAAAACGAATTCCAGACCCCGATGGCTACCGCACCGAAATCATCTGCAACAACTGCGGCGCACACCTCGGCCACGTCTTCACCGGCGAAAAACTCACCGAAAAAAATATAAGGCACTGCGTCAATTCAATCTCCCTCGTCTTCGTCCCCGCCGCCGACCCGAACGACCCCAACAGCAAATCCACACCGAAAACCGAAAAGGCCTACTTCGCCGCCGGCTGCTTCTGGGGCGTCGAATACTGGTTCCAAAAAGCACCCGGCGTCATCTCAGTAACTTCCGGCTATATGGGCGGCGACGTCAACAATCCCACTTACGAGCTGGTCTGCACCGGCAAAACTGGCCACGCCGAAACCGTCGAAGTCGTCTTCGACCCCAACAAAACTGATTACGAAACGCTCGCGAAGCTCTTTTTCGAAATCCACGACCCCACCCAGCGTAATCGCCAGGGCCCTGATATCGGCTTTCAATATCGCTCCGCAGTCTTTTATACAAATCCACAGCAAAAGCAAATCGCCGAAAAGCTGATTGCCATTTTGCGGGAAAAGGGATTAAAAGTCGTTACATCAGTCGAGAAGGCCAAGGAGTTCTGGCCTGCCGAGAAATATCATCAGGACTATTATTCGAGAAAAGGCGGCACCCCCTACTGCCACTTCAAAACAAAAAGATTCTAACTTTACCCCGTGAGATGGCTTTTGCCTATCTCAACGGGGTCATTCCCGCAAATACGACAATTACCTGCTGCGCACAAATGAATGCAGAGGCCGGCAAAATCAAACGGTTTACGCCCGACAACGTTCGAAGCGTCAAAAAGCTGAGCAATTACTCCCTGCACGAAGCCGACATACTGCAGGTAATTAATCTCTCCAGACAGCTCGGCGAATGCCCCGAAAAAATCATCTTTTTCGGCATCCAGCCCGAATCGCTCCAGCCAGGCCAAAATCTGACCAAAACGCTCTGCGGCAAAATTGACGCCTACACATCCGAAATCCGCAAAGAGCTTGGCTGATATTTTTGCAATAACCCTTAGTTTCGAGCGTCATTACAAGATAGATAACTCTATGCGCAAGGGAACTTATATCAAAACGAGACATAACACAAATTGGCCTAATCGACCGGCCTTTACTCTCATTGAATTGTTGGTAGTAATCAGCACTATTTCGCTATTAATGGGTATACTGCTGCCTGCCTTCGGTAAAGCCAAAAACAAGGCCCGCCGGGCATATTGCCAATCCAACCTTCGGCAGATAGGCGTCGCCTTCAGGTCATATCTCGACGACAACCGGGACATAATGCCGCGTGCCTGCGCCTTGCCCTGGGATATCACAGACCCGAAGAATCCCGATTATACGCCCCCTATAACAAAATTTTTAGGCCCGTTGCTTCGGGAGCCGGAAGTATTTATCTGCAAGGCGGATACCGAGCAAAAATACTATTTGAGAACAGGGGCAACCAGCTACTACTACAACGGAAGAAGCCAAAGATTCTCTGGATGGACCGACGGACTGGGCGGTACTGCTATTGCCGCATCACGTCTGGCGCAATCAGGCGTCAAGGAGAAAAATATAGACGTTATGAGCGACTTCGACGCGGTGCACGGGAGCTTCGGCAAACCGAACGATGAAAATTATAAGAGCGGAAAAAACTATCTTTACGCCGACTGGCACGTCGGAGACGCGAAAAAACAGGAATAAAATATGACAAGAAAAAATAAAATAATCCTGATAACAACCGCTGCACTGGCTGCAGGCCTGGCTGTCGCTGTCCCGATGGCTGTGCACCGGATGAGCAAGCCCAATTTTTCAAAAATGTCCCCAAGGCAGGTCAGGGAATACTTTGATTCCAACGATTTTCGCGATGCCAACGAACAGGCAAGGCGGGAAATCTTCCGGCAGATGGGCAGTGTAATGCGGGAGAGGATGACCGCACAGGTAAACGGATACTTCGCACTGCCCGAAGGCCAGCAGCGCACGGAGTATCTGGACAAAATCATCGACGAAATGGAGGCCAGAAGAGAAGAGTTTCTCGCAAGAAGAGACCCCAATCGCCCGCCTGACGCGAACGGCCCGCCTCCGCAGGACGCCTTACGGCGGAGGTTCGGCCCACGAGACGCAAATGACAGAAGCCGACCCCGTATGAATCCTGAAAGGATGAGGGAAAGGTCGGAAAGATTCAGCGCCGACGCGAGGGTCAAAATGACGCAGTTTCGCCGAGACCTGCAAAAGCGAATGCAGCAGCGAGGAATACAATCCCCGATGTGGGGCCCCGGCGGCAGGGGCAGAGGCGGACGCGGTGGTTTTGGCCCCGGCGGTCAGGGACCCGGCCGGAACTAATCCCTAACTAATGCTCTTCAGTATAACAATCCGCGGGGCCAATAGTCGAATTGTATAGCCCTTTGTCGAAAAAGAACTGCCGAACACTGGTGCAAAGATGGCACTTGTCCGCATAGCACTCGTCCGGCTCGAAACCCGCCTTCAACGCTTCAGTCAACAACCCACCAGGCCCCTTGTGAAATAATAAATCAATTATTTCGTTATCGCCCGGCTGCCACTGCCGCCATATCTCGTCGAGCGATTTATCATTGATATTGCCGAAAATGATACCGCTGCACGTTCCGCTAAAGATATTGCCATAAGGGTCGATATGCACGCCCTTGGCGCCGAGAAATGCGGCTCGGCAATTCTCCTGCGCGATGGCCTCAACCGATTTTTGCCTGACAAGCCCCGGCAATTTTTTAGCCGCCCTGCCCGTGAATCGGCACGGATAATCCTGCATCGCCTCGATGAAACACTTTTCTTTTTCCGCCTCGCTCAATTTTTTTATATCGACCGGGTTTTCGAGATATTTTTCCCATCGCACCAAAACCCGCTCTTGGCCGAGATTTTTTTGTGCAGCTTCAGCCAATCGCCTCACCAGCTCAATGTCTACAAATTCCTGATGAAATGGGTCGCAACTTACCTTGAATCGATTTATGCCGAGTTCGTTGAACTTCTTCAATCGCTCGGTTACAATTTTCTCATCGCTTGCCCAGTAGCCGTTTGTCTCTATCAAATCAACCGGTCCGAGGCCTTCCTTTTTCGCTGTGCTGAGTATCTCGACCAAATGCTCCCAATACAAAAACGGCTCACCGCCCGTGATATGCACCTTAGCTGATTCGCCCGCCAATTCCTTTAACGACCGCCACGCATTTATCGCCGACTCAATCGGCATCAGCCCGCCCTGCTTCGGCGAGCAGTTGTAATAGCAAAACTCACAGCTGGCGTTGCATTTATACGTCAGCAAAAGCCCCGCATTACGCCAAACCTTGAACTTCGGCTCCTGCCGGTTTAAACTCTTATTGTAG
>CAYLYB010000036.1:0-20766 GCA_964387605.1 uncultured Pirellulales bacterium
AATGCAGGCGTCATCATCACGCCGAATTTCATGATTTCATTGATATCGGTTACTTTTTCGATTTCGCATTCGATAGCAAGCTGTTTTGCTGCGGCTTCTGCATTTTCAGCTAACTTTTTACATTTCGGGCAGCCCGTGCCGAGTATCTGGACCTTCTTCATTTTAATCTCCCTGCTTTTTATAGAACCTGTCATCCGCGAGCTTCGCTGCCGGAAAATCACCGCTAAGCCAGCCGATGCGTTTGACATCGAAGGAATCGAACTTAGGAATATACGGTTTTATATCCAGCAGCGGCGTCCGGTCCAATATATCGATGTCGGCGACGTGAAGGGTGCAATCTTGAATTCTTATGAGCTTTACGGATGATATGCCGACGGGGTTCGGCCGGCAAGGGGCACGGGTGGCGAACAGCCCGCGCTGCTGCTCATCCATAAAGGGCTTGACGGTCAGTTTCATTTCGATAACCCTGTCGAAGTAATAAATCAGCCATATCCGCTCGAAACCTTCCAAATCCTTCAGCCCGGCCTTATATTCGGGAAAAATCTCCACGCGATCTTCTGCGCCGTTTGCCAAGGCCGGCTGAATCGGCGTTCCGGCTGCCTGTTCGAATGGCGAATGTATAATGCCAATAGGTTCAAACTTCATAATCTCAATCCTCGCTTTCCGGATGGCGCAATTCCTGTCCAAACCATCCTTTCGTCCTCAGGCACACTTTAACAAGCATAAGCATCACCGGAACTTCTATCAATACGCCGACGACGGTGGCAAGGGCAGCTCCGGAGGACAGCCCGAATAGCATCGTGGCCGTCGCGATAGCAACCTCGAAATGGTTCGATGCGCCAATCATTGCCGAAGGCGCCGCGTCTGCGTAGCTCAATTTTAGAACCTTCGCCAGAATATAGCCAATCACAAAAATCAGGCAGGTCTGAAGAAACAGTGGTATCGCAATCCAAAGAATGGTCAGCGGATTTGAAATGATGACCTCGCCCTTAAAGGAAAACAACAGCACCAGGGTTATCAGTAGCGCAATAATCGTTATCGGCGTGAGAACGTGAAGAAATTTTTCTTCGAACCATTGTTGCCCCTTATGCGCGATAATCAGTTTTCTCGATAAGAATCCCGCTACAAGCGGCAGTGCAACGTAGATGGCAATTGACAGCAACAGCGCCTGCCAGGGAACGGGCAATCGGCCGACTCCGAGAAGAAAACCGCCGAGCGGGCCGTAAAGGAAAAGCATCGTAAGAGAATTGATTGCCACCATAACCAGCGTATGGCCGGCATTGCCTTTTGCCAGATAACCCCAGACCAGGACCATCGCGGTGCAGGGAGCGATTCCGAGCAGGATACAGCCGGCCAGGTAGCTTCGCCATAACGGCACTTCGAGCATTCTAACGCCGTTTGCCAAAATGACTTTGCCTACGCCGTATGTAGCGCCAACCGGCAAATCAAGACCGAACGGCATCTTGACGAGGTCAACTGCATCAGGCCCGATTAAATGGTAAAAAACCGTGCCGAGAAAGAATAATGAAATCGCATACATAGTAAATGGTTTTATGGCCCAATTGACAAACAGGGTCAACCCGACCGGCTTGATGCTCTTGCCCGCCTTGAGGACCTCGGCAAAATCGATTTTGACCATAATCGGATACATCATGAAGAAAAGGCATACCGCGATTGGGATTGAGACGACCGGCGCGCCGCCGACACTAATCGCCAGGCCATCGAGATATTTGGCAAATCCCGGGGCGAGTTTACCGAGGACGATTCCCGCGACTATGCACAAGCCAACCCAAGCCGGGAGGTATTTCTCGAATATATTAAGCCCCTTCTCGGGCCTTGCTGCTGTTTGCGTTTTGTCAGCTAAAACTTCGCTCATCAAAACATCACTCCGAAAAGTATTCCTGAAACCGTTGCCATCAAAATTACAAGCGTTACAAACACAACCGTTTTCTGCGTCCCCATCACGGAACGTATCACGAGCATATTCGGCAAGCTCAATGCAGGCCCCGCAAGCAGCAGCGCCAGCGCCGGGCCTTTGCCCATACCCGCTCCGAGCAGGCCCTGAAGAATCGGCACTTCCGTCAGCGTTGCGAAATACATAAACGCCCCCGCCACGGACGCAAACAAATTCGCGCGGACAGAATTACCCCCGACCGCCCTTTCGACCCAGCCCGAAGGAATCAATCCCTCGTGACCCGGCCGACCTAATAACGCACCCGCTATGATAACGCCCAAAAACAACAACGGCAAAATCTGCTTCGCAAATCCCCACGTAGAATCGAACCATTCGCCAAGCTCGTTTTTCTTAAACCACATCGCCAAAACGACAATCAGAACAGCACCGAATACGGCGGTAATAAACCACTTCGCCGAATAAATCAAAAACCACAATCCCGTGTCACTTGCCGGCTTTGCCCAGTTGGCGAAAACTAAAATGCCTACCATAGCGCTAAAATAAATGGCATTTTGCCACAAAGGCCGATTAACCTGCGGCTCAGGCATAGCCACCTGGCCATTGGCTTTTTCCAGCTCTTCTTTACGATAAATAAAGTGCATAATAAGGCCAATAATAATACTAAAGGCAATCGCCCCGACCGCACGAGCAATTCCCAGTTCGATGCCGAGAACGCGGGCGGTTAATATGATGGCTAAGACGTTGATGGCAGGTCCGGAATAAAGAAAAGCCGTCGCAGGCCCAAGCCCTGCGCCCATACGATATATACCCGCGAACAAAGGCAAAATCGTGCACGAGCATACCGCCAAAACGGAGCCGGACACCGAAGCCACGCCATAAGCAAGAACCTTGTTGGCCTTTGCGCCGAGATACTTCATTACAGATGCCTGGCTCACGAAAACCCCAATCGCGCCGGCAATAAAAAAGGCGGGCACAAGGCAAAGCAAAACATGCTCCCTCGCATACCACTTAACGAGATGCAGCGATTCGGTAATCGCGTTATCGAATCGGCTGTTCCCTACGGGCAGATAAAAACAGGCAAAGAAAACCGCCACAATCAACGCCAGCTTTTTCCATTCTTGTTTGAAATCCACTTCCGGCCTCCCGTCAAAGAACCTTAAGCAATCGTTCGCTCTCTTTCGCCTGCTGTTTCAGCATACCCGATACGCAGCCAAAAAAATCGAGGATGCAGGTGCATTTAAGCTTGTAGATGACCTGCAGCCCTTCTTTTCGATATTCGAGTATTCCCGCGGCCACCATAACAGATAAATGCCTTGATACGTTCGAACGTTCGGCCCCGATATGCCCGGCGATATCACAGACGCACTGCGGGCCATCTTTGAGAAAATCGATGATTGCGGTCCGATACGGATGCGCCAGCGCCTTTGCAACCTCGGCCTGTTTTTCATAAACCGGCTTACGACTTTTATACGCCATTACATTTCTCCAAGTATGTTACTATATGATAATATACTCACATATATATGATAATGTTCATATATAGTCAACACGATTTTAAAAAAATAATTGGATTACATCCGGCCCCGACCGTCGTTCGCTTTGGCAGTTTAACCAGTCTCAGCCCCTCTATAGTTAAATCCTTTTACTTTCGAACTCTGCCAAAGGCGAAGATTGCGGGCTTAAAAAAACGAGGGGCGTATTTCTGGTGCAAAACACCCAGCCAATACGCAACTTTTGAAAATGATAAATACAACGGCTCGGCCTCATATCCATAAACAGCGCATTCAAAACCATATGCCTTCATCATCCTTCTGATTTTCCCAATGCTGTTGCACTTATACACTACCGGAAATACATCCTCCTGTTTCCTGTTATCCTGGGCAAAGCCGGTAACTCGCGAGTGATACTTATTGGGTATGACTCTTGCGAGTATCGCAATGTAATTCCATTTGTTCGGAGTCCTTATGCACAGGTAGCCCGCATTTTTCAAGACCCGCCGGGCCTCGGAGAAAAATTGTTCCGGCTTCTCTTTGTGCTCCAGGACATTCTCACATAAAATAAGGTCAACAGACTCGTCTTCGGCCGGCCAGCAATCTCTCTCGATAATACGAAACTCATCGATGAAAGGATTATCACCGGCGCTTTTATCAACGTCTATACCTATGACCTTCTTGACCTTGTCTTTGATTATTCGCAGATTGCGTCTGATTGCCACGGTATCATCGCCATAGGCCCCGCGTCCGCAGCCAACATCGAGGACGGTAAAGGCCGGGTCAAGGAGTGAGTTAACACGTGCAAAGAAAGTGATAGAACCGTCTATATCCGTGAATCCTCCGAATTTGGCCTCCGGATAAAATACTTCCATGTAATTCATCTCAACTCTCTTTTAATCAAATTAAACCTAACAGCAAAAAAAATCAGTATTTTTTGCGAAGACGGGCGGGCGGAATCTTAAGAAGATTGCGATACTTCGCCACGGTCCTGCGCGCCAGGCCCGTTATACCCGCTTCGGCAAGCTCTTTTCTAATCTGGTCGTCGCTTAAGGGCTTCGATTTATCCTCCGCATCGATTATTTCCTGCAGCTTCGCCCTTATCGCTCCCCAGCTCTTCTCGTTTCCCTGCTCATCTTCGATACCGCCGCTGAAAAATTTCCTCAGCGGCAAAATCCCCCATTCGCACTGCACGTATTTACCCGCGACCGCCCGCGATATCGTGGCGATATGCACCCCGACATCTTCGGCCACCTTCGACATCGGCAACGGCTTCAAATAAAGCTGGCCCCTGTCGAAAAACTCCCTCTGCCGATTCACAATCGAACGGGTCACCTTAAGCAGCGTGCTCTTGCGCTGCTCAATCGCGTCTATTATCCAGTGGGCCGAGCGAATGTTGTTTTGCAGAAATTGCTTCGCCTTTTCGCCGACCTTTTTGCCCCCTGCCATCTTGACGTAGTAATCGCTGATTCGCAGCCGGGGCAGGCCATCTTCCGCCAAACGCACCACGTAATCGCCCGCCTCATCAGAGTATTCCACTATAACGTCAGCGGTAACGGCATGATTATGGTTTCTGCCGACCTGCAGTCCGGGCGAGGTGTCGAATTTGCTCAGACGGTCAATCGCGTGGTTGATTTGCTCGATTGTGCAATTCATCTTCTTCGCAATTTCAGGCAGGTGGTTCTCAAGCAGCTCATCCATATGCTTTTCAACAAGCTCGGCCTCGAAGCCCATATCCGCCTGTGGTGGGCCTGCCGAATCCACGCTGCTTTGCCCGATTTGAATCAGCAGACACTCTTTCAAATCACGGGCGCCGACGCCGGCCGGGTCGAGCTTGTGAATAAGCTCAATTGCCTTCTCCAAATGTTGCGGCGAAAAATCCGCCCGTTCCCTGCTGTATAATTGCTCCAATCGAACCGACAGATAACCCCTGTCGTCGATATAATCGATAATGACACTGCCCGCCTTCTTCACCGGCTCGTCCGCCTCGACCATCCGCCACTGCTCTTCGAGATAATCATGCAGCGATTGCGGCGGCGCTGCGGTATTCTTGAGTGCTTCAAGCTTCGGGTCGCGTTCATCCGGCTGACGTCGACGCGGATAATCATCGCTATGGTCGATATATTCCTGATACTCCTCGTCGAGAGTATCAGCCCTTTTGAAGTCCTCGCCGGCCAAGGCAGTCCTGTCTGAAACCTCCGGCTCAACCGTCGTTTCAGCAGATGTCTCCTCCGTTGTGGCCGGCTCTTCCGACTCCAATACCGGGTTGCTGTTAAGCTCCTGCTCTATCCTCTCCTGAAGAGCCAACATCGGAAGCTGGAGTATCTCCATCGACTGAATCATATGCGGAGCAAGCTTCATCTGCTGCTCCAGACGCATTTGTCCTCGCATTTCCAGCTTCATCGACGCACAATCCTGAATATTCAGTGGTTTTTTTTAATATACGATTCTGCCTTATTATAACAAACATAAGAACAAGATAAGTCAATATTCTCACGTCAACCCCAATTCTCCCAAATTAACGTTCAAAAGGGTTGACACGAAGAGTCCTATAAAGTATACTGGTTATGCCCTATGGTAGGGTTGTTTCTGGACATTTTGTTATTATATTACGTTGTTAAGGAGAGCGAAATGACTTCAAAACAAACTAAAAGAGGTTTTACTATTGTTGAGCTGCTCACGGTAATGAGCATTATCATCCTGTTGCTGGGCATCCTCGTCCCCGCGCTGAACAGGGTAAGAAAGGTCGCGAAGGACCTTCAGCAAAAGGCACAGTTCTACGATATCGACAAGGCACTTGCCGAGTATCGCGATAACCATCAGGATGAGTATCCGGATTCGAACCAGTTCGATGCGTTTGTCAGGCCTTATTGCGGCGCTATGAAACTTTGCGAGGCAATAGTGGGTCAGGATGGTATGGGCTATCACCCCGACTCGAGACTGCTGGCAGTGTCTCCTCCCAGTGAAGGCAGTGGGCCACTTTATGATTCCGATGGGGAATTAATGTATCCCTTCGACCTGTGCATAAAGACAGACCCTGCGAAATATACGCTCGAACAAAGAAATAGTTTGAAGAAAAGGATACGATACCTCGAGGCGGATATCAAGTCCGTGCGTCTGGATATGATATACGGAGCGGGTAACTTAGATGTGTTCAACCAAGCCGATGGTATCTACCCGGTTTTGACCGACGTGTATAACCGAGCAGATATTAAGTCGTGCTCGGAACAGTTGGGTAACAAAGTTGGCATGCCAATTCTGTATTATAAAGCTGATGTCCGAAGTCTTATCTTCGACCCGTGTGACACCTTTTCTAAACCCGCAGTCGAAAATATCTACGACTTCAGGGATAACCACTTTCTTGTTCGCCTGCCACTTCCGTGGGAATCAGGTACTATACCTCCAATGGCTGATTTAAGCACTACCCCTGAGGGACCAACAAGATGGTTCTATAACAGAATAACCAACCCGGCTATTACAAGCACGCCGACACCTTATAAGAGAAACTCATACATCATGATTTCCGCCGGCTATGACGGCATATTCGGAACCAACGACGATGTATTCAGCTTCAGGAGATAACAGCAGCATAATACAAAGCCAGTGTATCTAAATAAAAAAGCAGACATTAACAGCCGCCCACTGGAGAGAGTGGGCGGTTTCTTTTCACTCAAAAACACCCTTACAGAATAAATTTGCAATAAAACATTTCGCCGGACAAATCCTTACAGGCCCAGCCAAATTTTCTTGCAATGCAGCATGGTTTTGTTAAATTCTCTAATTTGGTACACGCTGGGTAGGTAGCTCAGGTGGTAGAGCAGTGGACTGAAAATCCACGTGTCGCCGGTTCAACTCCGGCCCTGCCCATTATCCTGTGGTGACCGTGAATAATTACGTCACACTCCCACGGAAGGGAGCGTTATTCCAGGGCGGGGCTGGGCAGGGTCATACTGCCTTATACACTGCATTTCAAAGTACGTCGGCAGGGGAAATTTCGCACATGAAGCAAGTTTTTTCAATGCTATGCGGAATGCTCTTTGGTTCTATTTTTATAGGTCTGATGTAATTATCGGGCCTTATGTAGCGATTGACCCATAGAGGGGTTTTTGCCTTGACAAAAAATGTTAAAATAGATAAAATAGCCCCAATGGAATAGAAGATTTCACACGAATGGGGGAGCACCAAAACGGAGACGCTTTTTTATGAGGCGTTGTGAGAAAAACCAATAATCAACTTATTACGTTAAGGGGAGTAAAATGAAGGCCTTAAAAACAATCTCTCGCAGGTTCCATCTAAAACACCTGCTCATATGTATCCTCGTGCAGATGATGTTATTCTACGCACCGTTGCCGGCCCTGCTGGCCAATCCGAATCCGGCACCCGGAACACTGCCGAGCGGACATAGCACACCATACGGCGGAGTCGGCTCATTCGATTACAGCACGTCGGGTGAACTGCACATAAACGACGTCGCCAACGGCACGGTTATCAACTGGCAAAATTTCGATATCGGCGCCGGCGCGACAACACAGTTTCATCAGGTCAACAGCAGCGCTTACGTTCTCAACAGGGTAAACGCGCTCGATGGAATGGCGACCGGTATCCAGGGCAACCTGCTGGCGAATGGTGGACTGATTGTTGTTAATCCTCGCGGCATCGTCATCGGCCCGGATGCACTCATCAACGCCGGCAAGTTCGTCGCTTCCGGTTTGAATCTGAGCAATCAGGATTTTCGCGGCTTTGTTTTTCAGGACGGCACCAGTCCGAAGCTGAGATTCACCGGAGACGAGAACGCGGGCACCGTTGAAAACAGCGGCCATATTACCGCAGCCGAATCAATTTATCTCATCGGCAAATCAGTTACCAATACCTCAACCGGAATTTTAAGCTGTCCCGATGGAATAATCACTATGGTCGCGGGTGAAAAAGTATATATGACCCATATGGGTAGTCACATCGTAACCGAAACATCGCTGGAGTTTTTCACTCCTAATCCCGGCGACAATACCGTAACAAACGAAGGCACAATCGACGCCGACGGCGCCGAGGTGCTTTTAGCGGCCGGCGACATCTTCTCGCAGGCGGCAATAGACGGGGTCGGAACCCTGGCGGCAAAAGCAAACAGGAATATTCACTCCAACGGCGAATTGAACGTGCAAGGTGATACGCTTTTATATGCCGACTACGACAAAACACTGCCCGGTGATTTCCATTCGACCGCCCCGATTACATCCGGCGGCAATATCGAAATACGCGGCAATGACGTCCTCATTGATGGCCCTGTCAGCGCCGGTATCGACCTGACAATAACCGGCAGGGATTGTTATCAAATCGAAGAATGGCCCTGGGGTAATGTAACAGCAAACAGCACTCTTGAGGCAGGCAGGGACATTTCAATATCGGTAACCGGCGAAAAAACAGAATCGCGATGGGTCGAAGGCACCGGCAGATGCTCGTGTGGCTACTGGGAATCCTATCTGGCGTTCGAGCCGGGAACAATAACCTTAAACGGCGATGTTACCGCCGGACAAGACCTGTCACTTTACAATAATACATACACCGGCCCCGGAGTTTCACTTATGGCGGGCAACGATATACTTTTGGCAAATGACGGCCTTGGCGCAACGGAACTGGAAAATTGCGAATGGCTGCAGGGCCAGGATTGGCTGGCGCTTAGAGCAGGACATCAAATCGTGGCGCCGAAAACCACAATAAGCGTTCTGGGTAGCTCGCTGATTATGGAGCAGGGCCTGTCCCTCAATCTCGATGATTATCTCTTTGCCAATCAGGAAAATACGGACCTTACGCTCATAAGCACGGGCGGGGCCGTTACAGCGGTTGAAACGGGAACAAAGCCCCAAAATGCAGCCGACGAGTGGAAATCAATCGGCGCAACGGCTGATAACGCCGACGGCGGCGCTTATGCCATAAACCTTTCCGGAAACCAGAGCGATATAACCGCAACCGAGCTAAAGGCATACAACGATGATATTATGGTAAACGCAAAGGCGGGCAAGGTTGTTGCCACTGAAAACGTAACCGCAGATACCGGCAGCATCTCAATAATCGGCGACAGCGGAATCGATGTAAGCAAAAATCTAACAGCCGGCAGCGGCATAACGCTCGATGGTGTTGTAACCGCAGTCGGTACTTCGACGCAGGCGTTCGAGGCGGGTGCAGGAACACTTTGGGCGAAAAATTCGATTACGAAAACCGGCGCCGGCGACCTCCATCTTGCGGGCGATGCAGGTGTTAATCTCGATGACACGGTCGATGTCGATGCAGGCAGTTTGATTATCGAAGACGATTTCACCGCAGCAGGCGACCTGATAGCCAGCGAAGACATAACAATAGGCCCCGGCTCGACCGTCGTGAGCGGCGTTTTCGACGGTTCCGGCGACCAGAAAGTAGATGCCGAGAACGGCAAACTTTCGATTAATTCGTCTCCATGGCCGAATCCATGGCCTTCCCTTAATAAGACTACCAGCGGTAATCTGAAAATGACCGCGTACGAGGAAATATCAATGAAGGCGCATGTGACCGTCGATGACGGCGCACTTGGAATCGAAGCGGGCGGAACAGCAGGTCTTTACGGAAATCTTAAATCTTCCGGCGATATGACCCTGACTTCTAATAAAAACGGCTTTTCGCCTCATTATCTGAGAATGCACGGAAATGCCGAGAGCACAAACGGCAGCGTGGAAATGACGGCAAACGGCTCAAAGATATATCTCTATCAGGAAGCATGGGGAAAGGACATAAAGGCAGGCCAGGATATCCTGCTTAACGACCATACGAATGTTACATATCCCGATGCGGCATTAGCCGCCGGCCATGACCTTGTATTGGCCGCAGGCAAAACAATTACAGCGTCGGGCCATCTGACAATCGAAGCAGGTCACGATATCGGCCTTGGCGTGGATGATATGACCGACCCGCACAATGGTTCCGGCGGGGCAGTAACAACAAATGGAAACCTGACAATCAGCGCTGACCCTACAAGCGACGGCTCCAATATATTCGCTCATGGCAAACTGAGTTCAAATGGTAATATGCTGATTGAAGCAGGCGATGATATTTATCTAAAAGCAACTCCCGACAGCGCATACGCGGGCGGAAATATGACTATCACCGCCAGCGCACCAGCCGGATACGATGGCGGCAACCTCGAAGTTGCGGGCAATCTCGATGCCGCAGGAAACGTCACGCTCAGCTCGTCGAACAATACGACTTATCTCGGCGGCGATGTTCACGCAGGCATGGATATTCTTTTGAACAATAATACCAACGTTAACGGCGACGGCGACCAATTGCTCGAAGCCGGCAACAAGCTCACGGCCAAAGGATACGTCAGGAAATGCACCTCCGGTGATATGTATCTCGAAGGACATTCAGAAGAGTTATCGGTTGACCTTCAGTATGGCGGCTACGGCCCCGGGACGAGCACATACCTCGGTAACCTGTGGATTCTCGGTAAAGGCGATATCCAGATAAGCGGTGACGTCACTACATTCGGGCCCGGCTGTTATCTGGAAAGGATGCAGCAAATATCCGACAACTGGCTCACAGGCGGCGTTGCTATTATCTCCGAGAACGGAAGTATATATACCGAAGGAGCGGATGGCGCACTTAACGTTTCTGTGACCGGCAGTTCCGACCACTGGGCCAAGACCGGCGTCTATGGCTTCGGACTGGATAACGGCGGCTCAAATAACGGGCCTGCAATTCGGTCGCAGGAACTCGAAAACGAAACTAAAGCGGCAATAGCAATCGTAAGCGCAGACGAGCTTAAGATAGGCGAAGACGCCCAACTAACCGCTAACGGCACATACTACGACGACGTCGACGACAGAGCTGCGATTGGACTGCTGGACGCTATGGAAGAGATTCCGGACGGCAAGCCAAGAAACCCCGGCAGTGCATTCGACCTTGCTGTTTATCTTGCCAGTGAAGACAGCAGCGTTGACGTCTCTTCAACAGTAACGATTAACTCAACCGAACCGGGGCCGGTTATTACTACACCAGTGATTGTGGCCTCGTCTTTCCCCGAGGAATACCCGAAGTATCCGGAATACCCTGAAACTCAGTCGAAGGGAACAATGGTAGTTGACGCCTATGATACCGTGACCTTTGGAGAAAATTTCAAGGGCTCTTTAGCCCAAGGACAGGTCGGCGACAGACTCGAGGTCGTCTCCCGGATAACCGAATGGCTCGAAGACGCCGAGGGTCGTTTACCCTTCCCTGAGGATTTGGTCCTGCCGGATGATTATGAGTATGTAATGCGTGGAGCGGGTCTCGAAAACGACAAGATTACCGACGGCCGAGCATGGGTCCTCGAAGATGATATTGAACCATTCGCCGAAGCCGCACCGATTTCGACATACGTCGGGATGGAACTGGGCGGATGCCCGGCCCTGATGAGCTGGCTGGCGGGTGAGCTGAATTTAAGCACCGAGCAGGTTGAAATCCTGTTCGCCAACGCTCGCGGCTACTCTTATGATATCCAGCCCTGCAATATGTGTTCACAGCTTCAGGGTGCAGCGAGAACGCTTCTGGACGGCAAGGGAATATACGCGGCGGCCCTGTCACAAGTAGTTAATCAGTTTTCGTCAGCCGGCGCACCTCCTTCAGAAGAGCAAATGGCCCTGATTGCATCGGCCCTGCAGAATCCCGAAGAGGGAACCAGCTACGCAATGGCAGGCGAATGGCTGGACGCTATGACTCAGTATGTAACGATGCTCACACAACTTGGCCTTGACACAGAGCAGGCAACGGCATTTGCCGCAAAATATCTGAATCCGATTGTGGAAGGTGAAGATACAGCGGTAGCAGGTTTCGTAGCGGCAAGATTAGCCGAAATAGGCAGCTAATTACTAAGTGGTAATTTCAAGCCCGTTCGCAAATGAACGGGCTTTTTTTTGCGCAAAATATAGGCGGTCATCACTGAAACATTACACAAAAACGCGTTTATCAATACTGATAACAAGTTTTTTAAGCCTGGCCTTCGAGCGTTCGTTCAAAAGATAACACAGTAACCGAAACAACAAGACACTGCAGGAACAGCGACGCCGTCTTGATTAATAAATCGAGAGGGAAACACCACGGCTATGCTGATATATCAGGGCAGCGCATCAACAAACAGACAAACAACGAACTAATACGGCGAATTTCGCTAAAAAAAAGGGCAACGTGAAGCCGATGAACTTATAAACCTTGTGAATAACTACTTTTAATTAAAGAGGATACGCCGATGACTAACATTAAAAAACTGTTCTGCTGTTTAATGTTCGTAATACTATTCGCCACGACTACAGGCAGCAGTTTCGATGACGCGGAAAAGATGGAACAACAACGTGAGACAGCGGCAAAAGAAAAGAGGGAAGCAGCCGAGGCCGAAAAGGCAAAACGCGAAGAACAGGCCAAAGAAGCAAAACGCCTTGCCGA
Source organism: uncultured Pirellulales bacterium (assembly GCA_964387605.1). GTDB lineage: Bacteria > Planctomycetota > Phycisphaerae > Sedimentisphaerales > Anaerobacaceae > Fen-1362. Next base: position 12,850 of record CAYLYB010000036.1, read on the forward strand.
AGCGAAGAAACTCACAAAGGCCGACATCGAAAAAGCAAAACAACTGAAAAAGCAAAGCATAGCACAGCTTGATAAAAGCGCAGGAGAAAAAGAGTTCGCCGCAAAGAAAAAACAAATCGAGGCCGAGTACGCATTAGCCGTTGCCAAAATAAATATGAAGCTTCGACTCCAAACACAGCAGGGCCTTGTTCAAACATTGACGTTTGCCAAAGACACAAGCCAGATACTCGACGTAAAAGAAGTAACTTTCAGCGGCAACACACTCGTAACAACCGCCGAATTACTGGAACAAATGCCCATTGTGTTCAACTCGTCGAAGAAGCCGCTTTCCCAGGCGGGCAGCGAAAACATTTATGATTTCACGCCGTTATTCGAAGTGATATTAAACCCGGGCCAGCCACAAAAAATATCCGCAAGGACGATACGGGGATTCACGCAGTATATACTCTCCGTTTACAAGCAGAAAAACTACGCAGGCATCTATGTATATGTGCCTGCCGAAGCGCTCAAGAGCGGAAAGCTGGCCAAAGATATATTGCCCGTCGAAATCATCGAGGCACTGGTGACCGACGTGGAGGTGAAGCAATATGACGTTAATCAGGCAGAGGTGGAAAAGGGCTACCTCGACGCCAATGCGGTCCTGGCATGGTCGCCGGTAAAAGAAGACAAGGTCGCAAACGCCAAAAAGCTCGACGACTTTGTGAATCTGCTGAACCAGAACCCCGACAGATACGTCTCGGCAATGGTCAGCAAAGGCAGCGAACCCAAAACTTTAGCGGTGCAATACGAGATATACGAAGTAAATCCCTGGCATTGGTTTTTGCAGATTGACAATTCTGGAACAGACGACCGGCAGTGGAGCCCGCGCTTGGGCGTGATTAATTCGAACCTGCTGGGCTACGACGACACATTTACCGCGATGTATCAGGCGAAAATGGATTCAGGTATTGATGAAAATTATTTGCTATACGGCAGTTATGATTTCCCGATTTGGGGACCGAAGCTGCGAATGAACGTTTACGGAGGTTACAGCGAGTTCGATGTTAGCCCGGAGGCAGGTGATATAGATTTCATAGGCAGCGGCAAATTCATTGGGGCCGACCTTCGATATAACGTCTTTCAAACCGACGGCTGGTTTGTTGACCTCATCGGTTCCTACAGCCATGAAGAGAGCAAAATTACGCCTTTTCTTGTTGATATTAGTATTCCTGAAGGCAGGAGCGACGTCACAATGGATATAGGGGGCTTTGCAATCGATCTTCACAAGTTTGATGACGTGTCAAATGCTTCGCTTGGGTATAAATTCTCAGCAAATATGGGGGGGTCAAGCCAGAATGAATTTAACAGGTCAAGACCGCCATTGCCGGGTGATGTAGACAAATATTTTACAATCCACCAATTCTATGGTTCATATAGCCGCTTGCTTGACCCAAATAAGGTAAGCCGGCTAAACACTACATTGAGATGGATAGTTACTAAAGACCGTCTGCCTCCCGCGAAAATGACAAGTTTCGGCGGTATGTACTCAATTCGAGGATACGATGAATACGATGTCATAGCAGACGGCGGACTAATCGCATCACTGCAATACGAATTCGATATCGTCAAATACCAGCAATCTAAGGACAGCGAACAGCCGTATACAAGCCCGTCGGCTGATAGCGACTGGCAGATAAAGAAATTCGCACCGCTGGCATTCCTTGATTACGGCCTGGCTAAGATAGAGGACCCCAACGGCACTACTGAAGACGAACACCAGACTCTCGCTTCCGTCGGTATCGGTTTGATTGTCGAGGTCGGCGATAACCTCAGCGGCGTTGTGTATTGCGGATATCCGCTCAAAGAAACGGAAAATACCAGAGAAGGCAAAGGACGGCTGAACGCCGGCTTTATGCTGAAATGGTAATTTAATTCGAGGCGAAACGAGAGCCAATCGATTTTTCGATTGCGGCAAGGCGAGTCGATACTTCGAGCTGCTGGGCCATCGACAGCGTCTCATTAACCGCCGCCACGGCGGGGTGTTCGGGGCCAAGGACACTCTCAATCGTTTTCAGGACACTGCAGGCCAGCTCATAACCCTGGGCATATTCACCCTGAATGACATACAGCTTTGCGAGGCAATTACGTGCCGTCGCCAAAGAGTCATCGGCGAATTCACCCGATTCTTTATATAACCCAATCGCTTCGAGGCATACGGCCTGTGCCTGTCCGTACCTGCCCTGTTCGAGATACAATTCAGCCATCGCGGCAAGGACCTCGCCTTTCAGGGGATGCCTGTGTCCATCGTTTTCAATTACTCCGAGAGTTTTTGCGAGCAGTTGTTCGGCCTGCGGCAAATCCCCTTTTGCCCGGCAAATCCGCGCCATTGCCAGCCAATTGCCGGCAAGCAGGTGATTTTCTTCGCCGTAAACTTTTTGCTGAACCGAAGTCGCGAAGCTCAATAATACTTCCGCCTGTTCCAGTTTACCCTGCAGGTAATATAGTTTCGCGATATCCGCCAATACACCCGCAGTGTAGAGATGTTCATACCCGTAAAACTCGCTGATTGAACGAAGCGCCTGCTCATAGGTCGCTTCTGCCTCCGTGAACTTACCCTCTGCGACCAGTAATCTCGCTACATCGACCTCAAACGAAGCTATCACCGGGTCATCAGCCGAATGGCACTTGCTCATAATCGCTATCGCGTCATCCAGCGCTATCCCGGCCTGGGTGTAGCTGCCCTGTGCCTGGTAAATCGAAGCCAGTATTCGCAGCGTGTAGGCGATATATGGGTGGTCGCTGTAATAGAGCTGCCGTTGCATTTGCAGGCCATCTCGGCACAATCGCTCTGCCTCGCCGAGCCGGCCCTGATTTTTGTATATCCAGGCAAGGTCTATCAGGCAGGAGCATCTCTGCTCGTCTGCGCTATCATTTCCCCTGATGTCATTCAATGCTTTTTGGACCAGCGGCTCGGCCTTGGCGTATTCGCCCCGCGCCATATAAACGCGGGCAAGCGCCCTAAGCACCTTCGGCGAACAGCCGGTATACGAGCTGATTATACCCGGCCTGGTCGAACGCGCATAGACAACGGCCGTTGCCAATAAAAGCGCAACGAATGTCACCTCAAGCCCCTTGCATACCGAGGCACGCTTTATAACCTTCAAATGATTTCCTCCGAATACCCTCCCCCGAAGCCATTCTGCTGGGATATCCGCTTTTTTCCTTTACCAGTGGGTCTTCGTAAGATTCGCCCCCTCACTTTAGCTTGATTATTCACTTCGCAGCGTTCGGCTGATTCGGGCCAAACCTGCGAAAGAAAACGTCCCCTCAAGTAAAAGCATAAAAACCCTCTCAGCCTGTAAAAAACGCGTATCTGGACTCTCACGATAAAACGGCCATATAATCGAAGTGCTTTTTGACGATTGTATCGCCTTTACGTTATAGGCCGATTATGGACCGATTTGCTTACCATTGACAAACCCGGAATGATTATCCGACCATTAAAAAAACCGGCTTTTTCGCTTAATTGCGGTTAACAGCTTGACAGGGCTATGTAAAATTTTATACATTATCGGTTTTGTGCTTTGTGAATGTGAACTCAATCACTAACTCTGAAGTAGTATAATTGTGAAATACCATAAGATTCCAAACGAGACTGTTCGAAGACTGCCGATTTACCTTCGCGGCCTGATGCTTCTGACGCAAAACGGGAACAGCAGCATATCGAGCCGTAAGCTGTCGGAGGTGGTAAACGTAAATGCCTGGCAGATACGCAAGGACTTCTCCTATTTCGGCGAATTCGGAACAAGGGGTATCGGCTACAACATCGAAAACCTATCCTCGGAAATCAAAAAAATACTGAACCTGAACACATCAAACAAAACCGCCCTTGTCGGTGCCGGCAACCTCGGCTCAGCGGTGCTGTCTTACTCGGGGTTTGCAGCTTATGGCCTTAATATCACGGCCGCTTTCGATAATGACCCCGATAAGGTAGGTAAAAAAATCAACGGGGTAACCATAGAGGACGTATCCCGGCTCAATGTCCTCAAAAGGCGAAAAATTGACCTCGCCATTATCGCCATACCCGGCCCGGAAGCCCAAAATGTGGCTGATACACTGGTCAAAGCAGGCATAAAGGGGATACTTAACTTCTCGCCGTGCAGAATCGGGGTCCCAAAAAAAATAAAAGTAATCACAATAGATATTGCAACGGACCTTGCCCGTCTGCCATACTATACGGCTTCGAGCTGAATCGCTTTTGGAGAACGGGGTGGTTATCAGATAAATAATACTCAAAGGAACCTGACTGAGGCGCAAAATGCGAACAACGAAAATTGATAAAAAAGCTTTCAATGAATTCGTGGACAAACTCATAGCCGAACAGAAGGTCATAGGCGTCATCGCCAAAGGCGACCGTTTCGATTATGCCCAGCTTGAATCGGCTGACCAGCTCCGCCTCGATTTCGATGTAACCCTACAATCGCCGAAGAAGTTCTTCCTGCCGCCCGTCGAAACACTGCTGACCTTCGATATCAAAGGTGGCTATCAGTCGGTCTTCGAAGACGCCGAGTTTGTGCTAATCGGCGTGCACCCATACGATATGATAGCGATGAACCAACTTGACCAGCTTTTCCGCCAGGATAACTACGACAGCCATTATATGAAAAGACGAAACAACGCCATGATATTCGCCTGCGACGTCGTAACACCGTCCAAAAACGTCTTTGCCGCCTCGATGGGAACAGCAACAGTAGAAACCGGATACGACATTATACTCACCGATATCGGCGATGCTTATATTGCCGAAGCCGGCTCCGAAAAAGGAGAACTGCTTTTGGCAAAGGCCGATGACGCAGTCGAGGCATCCGAAACAGACCTGGCAAAAAGACAACAAATCCGGGCTGAAAACGAAAAGAAACTCAATAAGCACCAATTGCAGTGCAAGCCCTCTTATCTTCCCAAATTACTCGAACGCGCTTATAACCACCCCGTCTGGGAGGAAAAGGCGAAGACCTGCTTCAACTGCGGCTCGTGCAACCTGGTCTGCCCGACCTGCTACTGCTTCAACGTCCAGGACGACGTAAACTGGGACTTCAAAACCGGCAAAAGGGAACGCGCGTGGGACGGCTGTCTGCTCGACGGCTTCACGAAAGTGGCGGGCGAGCACGAGTTCAGGAAAAAACGCCCCGACCGTTTCAGGCATCGTATGTATCGAAAGGGAAAATACGTTCCCGAAAAAATCGGCGGACAAATCGCCTGCGTGGGCTGCGGCCGATGCATTGACGCGTGCCTGCCGGATATCGCAAACCCGGTAAAAGTTTATAACAGACTAATCGAGGACCTCGGTATCGAATGATTTCGATTGTGTTATTATCCTTCTCGAATAAGGAGCTATGGTAATGTGTGAACGGAGTGCTGTTGAAAAAGATATTTACCTGCCCCGGCTGGCGACACTCGAAAAGAAACGCCTGATGAACCCGACGGAAATGTATCTTCGACTGGTGACCGACGGCGACGAGCCATTCGATTATCTGCCGGGCCAGTTCGTGGAAGTATCAATCGCTGGAATAGGCGAGGCGCCTATTACGATTTCATCGTCGCCGACCCAGACCGGATACTTCGAGCTGGTCATCCGAAGAATCGGCAACGTCACCAACGCAATCCACAAGCTCAACGTCGGCGACAAAATCGGTATCCGCGGACCTTACGGAAAAGGCACATACCCGATTGAAGAGGCAAAAGGGAGAAATATCGTATTCGTATGCGGCGGAATAGGCCTGGTCCCGCAAAGGTCTTTTATAAATTACGTACTCGACAACAGAAAAGACTATGGCGAGCTGACGGTGCTGCAGGGAACAAAATGCATGGCCCAGCGGGTCTTCCATTCGGAACTCGATAGCTGGTCAGGCAGGAACGATATGCACTTCTTGGAGACAATCGACGAGGCCGACAACTGCTGGACGGGCAACGTCGGCGTCGTTACGACCCTGATACCAAAAATAGAAGTCGAGCTTGACTCGGCAATCGTATTCGTATGCGGCCCGCCCATTATGTATAAATTCGTATTACTCGCACTCGACGAGGCGAACGTGCCGCGTGAAAACATCTTCCTGAACCTGGAGAGAAAAATGAAATGCGGCGTGGGTAAATGCGGGCACTGCCAGATAAATAACTTCTACGTATGTATAGACGGCCCGGTATTTCGTTACTCGGACCTCGGCATAGCACCGGAGGCAATATAAAATGGACAAACCAAGAGTAGCTGTTTTCGATTTCGCCTGCTGCGAAGGCTGCCAGCTTCAAATCGTAAATCTCGAAGAGGAGCTGCTCGACCTCATCGAAGTCGTCAATATGGTCGAATGGCGCGAGGCGATGAGCGAGCAAAGCCGTGAATACGACATAGCCATCATCGAGGGCTCAATCACAAGGGCCGAAGATGAAAAACGCATCGAGGTCATAAGGACAAGGGCGAAGGTTTTAATCGCACTCGGCGCCTGTGCGACAATAGGCGGTATAAACAAGCTCAAAAACAACTTCGACCTGCAGGACGTCAAAAAGTGCGTTTACGGCGAGTCGGCCAATATGCCTCATCTTGATACCGCGATGACAAAGGCAATCGATGAGGTCGTGAAAGTCGATTATAAGATTCACGGCTGCCCGATAGACAGAAAGGAATTCACATATATCATTCGCTCGCTGCTTTTGGGCAAAAAACCAGAGATACCGGATTATCCCGTATGCGTCGAATGCAAGGCAAAAGGCAATCCCTGCTTATGGGATTACGGGCAGATTTGCCTCGGACCTATTATAAGGGCCGGCTGCGGGGCCAGATGCCCGTCGTCTGGATTCAGGTGCTTCGGATGTCGCGGCTACGTGGACAACCCGAACACGGACGCGGCAAAAGATGTAATCGAAAAATACGGACTCAGCGTGGAACAATTAAAAGGTAAGATGGTTCTTTTCGGAAGCAAACAGGGGCCTACAAATGCATAAGAATCTGGATATAAACGTTCATCACGTAACGCGTGTCGAAGGACACGGCAACATAGTCGTCAACGTCAAAAGCGGCAAAATCGAAAAGCTTCAGTGGCAGGTGCCCGAGGCGCCGCGATTCTTCGAGGCAATGGTTCGGGGCCGAAGCTACCAGGATATACAGACGATTGTCTCCCGCATTTGCGGAATCTGCTCCATCACGCATTCATTGGCGGCAACCAAAGCAGTGGAATCGGCGCTGGGGCTGGAAGTATCGGAGCAGGCGGACAAGCTTCGAATTTTGATGCACTATTCAGAACAGCTTCAAAGCCATACGCTGCACGTGGGATATCTGGCTGCGCCGGACTTTTTCGGCGCCCCGTCGGTCGTCCCGCTCGTCGCAAAGGCAACGGACGTCGTCAAGAAAATCGTCAAGGCCCACAGAATCGCGAACAACTGGTCGGATTTAATCGCGGGCAGAACGACTCACCCCGTAACGCTCATACCGGGAGGTCTGACCAAAACACCCACCGAAAAACAATTGCGCAATCTGCAGCAGGAATTGAAAGATGCGGTTCCCGATTTGAAGGCAGTTGCCCAAGCCATTCTCAGCGTGGCCGGTAACATCCCGAATTTCGAGCGCTCGACCGAATACGTATCTTTAAAGCAGACCGACCCGCCGACCTACACCTTCTATCACGGCGGCATAACCTCCAACGACAACGGCAAGACCCCCCTGCCGGTTGAAAAATGGCACGACGTCGCAAACGAATACATCGTCGAGCAATCGACCGCCAAGTGGGCAAAATGGCACCGCGACAGCTACGCCGTCGGCGCGCTGGCACGTTTCAATAATAACGCCGAGCTGCTTTCGCCTTTGGCCAAAGAAGCGGCGAAATCATTCGGACTCGAAAAGGGCTGCTGCAATCCGTTTATGAACACGGTCGCCCAGCTTGTCGAGTGCTT
>CAYLYB010000037.1:0-20262 GCA_964387605.1 uncultured Pirellulales bacterium
AAACCATACGACCCCGGCTATGCCCAAAAATGCCTCGATGCGGCCAAGCGTGGTTATGAATATCTCAAGCAGCATCCTGAGCACATTATGATTGAGCGGGGTATTTTCAGGACGGGCCATTACCCGACGCCCGATGACGACGACAGATTGTGGGCAGCCGCTGAAATGTGGGAGACAACCGGCGAACCGAATTACCTCAGGGATTTCGAAAGAGCAACCTGGTCGAACGACGACAAGATAAACCTCTACTGGGACTGGAACAACGTGAAAAACCTCGGAATGTTCACGTATCTTATGAGCAAAAGACAAGGCAAAAGAGAAAATATCGTTGCTGATATTCGAGAGGATTTACTTACTACAGCCGATATGCTCGTCGCCAAGGCGAAAAAGGACGTATATGGCAGGTGCCTGGGCGGCGAGTACCGCTGGGGATGCAACGGCGGGCTCGCGAGGATGTGTATTACATTAATGATGGCGAATAAGATATCGCCGAATCCCGATTATGTTAATACGGTGCACGAAGCGATTGACCACATATTCGGCAGGAACTATTACGGTAGGAGTTATGTAACGGGTTTGGGTCATAAGCCGCCTATGGAGCCGCACGACAGGCGCTCGGGGGCCGACCGCATCAGGGAGCCATGGCCGGGTTATATCGTCGGTGGCGGTCATTCGGCCACCGGCTGGCAGGATATCGAAAAGGATGCCACGACGAATGAAATTTGCATCAACTGGCAGGGGGCTCTTGTATACGCCCTTGCCGCTTTCGCCGACGGCTCGACTAATTAAATTGCAAGATTTAGCTTTATAAAAACAGCCGATTTTGCACGGCTAATGGGTTGTTTGCATTTCAATCCGGGCCTTTTCATAACTGCTTTTGTTGGGCCGATTAAGTGATTGACAGAAGGGGGTTTGCGGGCATATACTAACCAGTCTTGTCTTAAAGGGAAACCATTGTTGACAAGTGGATTTTGAAAGGGTTAAGAATGAAACTCGACCGTAAGTTGCGGATGGCAATGGTAGGGGGCGGACCGGGGGCGTTTATCGGCGATGTGCACAGAAAAGCGGCCCGGCTGGATGGGGAAATAGAGCTTGTCGCGGGGGCTTTCGATATTGACCCTGCCAAATCAAAAAAAATGGGCAAAGACCTTGCCCTCGATAAGTCTCGCATATACGGCACCTGCACGGAGATGCTCAAGGCCGAGAAGAAACTTTCCGAAGACCAAAGAATCGATTTTGTCGCGATTACAACGCCCAACAACTGGCATTTTCCGATTGCCAGAGATTGCCTCAAGGCGGGCTTCCACGTTATGTGCGAAAAGCCGATGACCTTTACTACCAAAGAGGCGAAGCAGCTTCAGGCGCTTGTCAAAAAAACGCGCAAAGTATTCGGATTGATGCACAACTATACCGGCTACCCGATGGTGAAATTGGCCAGGGATATGGTGGATAAGGGAGAGCTTGGTAAGATTCGCAAGGTGGTTGTGCAATATCCGCAGGGCTGGCTTGCCACCGCGCTTGAAAAAACCGGGAGTATGCAGGCCGGCTGGAGGACAGACCCGAAGCAAAGCGGTGCCGGCGGATGCGTCGGCGATATCGGAACGCACGCGGCCAACCTGGCTGAATACGTCACGGGCCTTAAAATCAGCCACATCTGCGCGGAGCTGACGACCTTTGTTGCGGGACGTAAGCTCGACGATGACTGCAACTGCCTGCTCAAATTCAATAACGGCGCCAAAGGTATTCTGCACGCCAGCCAAATCTCAATCGGCGAAGAGAATAACCTGGCCATATGGGTGCACGGCCAAAAGGGCAGCATGGAGTGGCATCAGGAGCATCCGAATTACCTGCATATAAGGGCGATGAACGCCCCTGAAAAGGTCTGGAAAAGAGGCAACGATTACGTCGGCGCATACAGCGCCGCGGCGGGCAGAAATACCCGCCTGCCGTTCGGCCATCCCGAGGCGTTCTTCGAGGCCTTCGCGAACAATTACCGCAACTTTGCCGAGACGGTCAAATGTGCGATAGCAGGCCAAAAGCCGGACAAGCTGGCGCTGGATTTTCCCGGCGTGGATGAAGGCGTTAGAGGAATGCTATTCATCGAAACTGTCGTCGCAAGCGCAAAAAGCAGTCAAAAATGGACGCCGATGAAAAAATAGAGGACGGAAAATAGAGAACGGAAAACGGAAATAACGTTTAGTAAGTATAAGGAGAAGAGAAAATGGCAAGGCCGGTAACATTATTCACTGGACAATGGGCGGATTTACCCCTTGAAACACTGGCTCAAAAAGCAGCCGGCTGGGGATACGACGGGCTTGAACTCGCTTGCTGGGGCGACCACTTCGATGTCGATGTGGCCCTGAAGGACGATAATTACTGCAAGGCCAAAAAGGAGCTGTTGAAAAAATATAATCTGAAGGTCTTCGCTATCTCTTCACATCTCGTGGGCCAGGCAATCTGCGATAATATCGACGAACGCCACAAGGCCATATTGCCCCCCGACGTATGGGGCGACGGCGAGCCGGAGGGTGTTCGCAAACGCGCAGCGGGAAAAATGATTGCGACAGCAAAGGCGGCCAAAAAACTCGGCGTCAAAATAGTCAACGGCTTTACCGGCAGCTCGATATGGCATATGATTTATTCGTTTCCCCCGACGCCGCCGGCGATGATTGAAGCCGGATTTAAGGATTTCGCAAAACGGTTTACACCCATACTCGATGCCTTCAAGGCCGAAGGCGTAAAATTCGCCCTGGAAGTTCACCCGACCGAGATTGCATTCGATATCGCCTCGGCCCAGCGAGCCGTCAAGGCCGTTGACGGGCATAAATCCTTCGGGTTCAACTACGACCCCAGCCATCTCGGCTATCAGGGCGTCGATTACGTGAAGTTTATACGAACGTTTCCCGACCGGATATTCCACGCCCATATGAAAGATGCCTGGTGGGGACACGGTGACGGAACGGTGGGTGTTTTCGGCGGCCATACGGAGTTTGCCGACCCCAGGCGGTTCTGGGATTTCCGCTCAATCGGGCATGGCGATATCAGCTTCGAGGATATTATCGTTGCGCTGAATGATATCGGCTATCAGGGGCCTTTGTCGATTGAATGGGAAGACAGCCGGATGGACCGCGAGCATGGGGCAAAAGAGGCGTGCGAGGCGATAAAGAAGGCGGATTTCAAGCCCTCACAGCTTGCCTTCGATGCCCAATTTGATAAATAAAGCCACGCCGAACGGACAGTTTTTGGTTGGTTATTAATGTCGAGTAATAAAAATATGAATCGGCGCCAGCTTCTCAAACGGGGAGCGGGTATCGCCGCCGGGCACATCGCTTTTCCCTACGTAATCTCTGCAAATGCGATGGGCGCCAACGGCACAATTGCGCCGAGCAACCGAATCAATATGGCAAGTATCGGCGTCGGCTGGCAGGGGGGAACGAATCTCGGATTGTTTTTAGTGGAGGATGACTGCCGGGTTGCGGCGGTATGCGATATCGACAAAACACATTTGCAGGATGCCGCTGACAGGGTCAACGACTATTATCAAAACCAGGACTGTGCCGTTTATGCGGATTACCGGGAGGTTTTGGCGCGCAAGGATATCGACGCGGTCGTGATTAGTCTGCCGGACCACTGGCACGGGATAGTTGCCGTGGAGGCGGCGAAATCGGGCAAGGATATTTTCGGCGAAAAGCCGCTTTCACACGATTTCAGACAGGGCAGGGCAATATGCGATGCAGTGAGTCAGTATGGAAGGATTTGGCAGACGGGAAGCTGGCAGCGGTCGCAATGGCACTTTAGATTTGCGTGTGAGCTGGTGCGAAACGGCCGAATCGGAAAAGTGCATCAGGTGATTGTAGCTTTGCCGTCGGGGCAAAGAGATTTCGAAGGGACCAAGGGGCTCGAAGACTTTGGCCCGCCCCCGCAGGAACTTGATTATGACAGGTGGCTTGGTCCCGCGCCATACGCGCCGTATTGCCCGGCACGTGTGCACAAAAACTGGAGATGGAATCTCGATTACGGCGGCGGACAGCTTATGGACTGGGTGGGCCACCACGTGGATATCGCGCACTGGGGACTCGGTTTGGATTATACAGGCCCGGTTGAGATAGAAGGCACAGGCGATTTTCCCGATGGCAAGGTATGGAACAGCCCGACACAATTCGAACTGACCTCAAAATACGCGACCGGCCTGACAATGCTCATATCCAGCAGGATAAGATTTCCGCTCGGCAGGGGCTGGTCAGGCGTGACGGGGACGAAGTGGATAGGAGAAAATGGCTGGGTTTGCGTGACCAGAGAAGGAATGGATGCCCAGCCGAAAGAGCTGCTCAAAGAGACGTTCGGCCCTAACGATATACGCCTTTATAAATCGCCGGGCCACTGGCGAAATTTACTCGATTGCATAAAGAGCAGGCAGACCACAATAGCGCCCTGTGAGGTCGCGCATCGCTCGGCGACGCCGGGGCATTTGGGACAGATTGCGATGCTGCTTGGGCGAAAGATTCGCTTCAACCCGGACACAGAGGAGATAATCAACGACCCCACCGCCACGGAACTGCTTGGAACGCCGATGCGCAGTCCCTGGCATTTATAGAATTGAATAATAAAGGAATACGAAGATGTTACCTAATGAAAAAATTAGTCGTCGCGGATTGTTGAAAAAGGCGTCGGGTATCGCTGCGGGTGCGATTACGTTTCCGTATATTGTGCCTTCATCGGTTTTTGGAAAAAATGGCGCAATATCACCGAGCAATCGGCTTACGGTCGGCTGTATCGGCACGGGCGCACAGGGGCTGTGGGATATGCGGGGCTTTTTGGGCAAGGATGAAACCCGTGTTATAGCCGTCTGCGATATCGATATCAGGCACAGCACGGCGGCAAAAAAAGAAACGGATTTGAGCTATGGCAACAACGACTGCAAAATCTACCACGATTTTCGCGATGTAATCGCGCGTGATGATATCGATATTCTTTCGATAGCGGTGCCGGACCACTGGCATTCGATACCCGCTATTATGGGCGCACGGGCGGGCAAGGATATTCACGCACAAAAGCCGCTGGCCAGGACCATCAGCGAGGGCCGGGCGATTTGCGACGCGGTCAAACGATACGGCATAATCTGGCAGACGGGAAGCTGGCAGCGCTCGGTCTATAACTTCCGCAGGGCAAGCGAACTGGTAATAAACGGCCGAATCGGCAAGGTCTCGAAGGTCGAGGTAGGCCTGCCAACGGGCGGCAAGGCGGGGAATAATCGTGTTCAGCCCGTGCCTAAAGGGGCGGACTGGAACTTCTGGCTCGGCCCTGCGCCGTGGGTGCCTTACAGGGGCATTATGCACTGGGACTGGCGTTGGATTATGGATTACTCCGGCGGCCAGCTTACCGACTGGGCAGGCCATCATATCGATATCGCCCACTGGGGCCTGGGCTTGGACCGAACGGGGCCGGTCGAAGTCGAGGGGCACGGCGTTTACCCGGCGGATGGTATATATAATGTGCCTATGCAATACAGGATTATTGCAAACTATGCGACCGGGCTTGAGATGATTATCGCCAACGACAGGCAGCTCCCGCACGGTATGGGGACCTGCTGGTATGGCGAGAAGGGCTGGATTCACGTTAACCGCGCCGGCTTGAACGCAGACCCGCCGGCTGTTTTGAATGAGGTCATCGGCCCAAATGAGATACATTTATACGAAAGCCGCGACCATCATCAAAATTTCATAGACTGCATCAAAACCCGAAGGGAAACGATTACCCCTGCTGAAATAGCACATCGTTCAATCAGCGTTGCTCTGCTCGGTGAGATTTCGATGATAACAGGCAGGAAACTCAAATGGAATCCCGACAAAGAACAGATAATCGGCGACGAAGAGGCGAGCAGATTGCTCTCACGTCCGTTTAGAAGCCCGTGGCATTTGTAACTGGAACTTTTGAATAGTAATGAAGCGTAAAATCAACAGACGTCAGTTTGTAAAAGGTATCGGCTCGGCGGCGGTCGCGGGTATCGGTTTGCCTTATATTATCAGCTCGAATTCGTTTGCAGAAACGGGCGAGGTTAAACCCTGCGAAAAGATAACGCTCGGCTTTGTCGGCGTCGGGATGCAGGGCAGGCAGTTGGTTGCGAGGTTTTTGTGGCAGCCGCAGTGCCGCGTCGTTGCTATATGCGATGTCGATGAAAATAAGATGAAGCTGTCGCAGGATTTGGTTGACCGGCATTACAGCGAGCAATCGGGCGAATCGGCAAATAAATGCGCCGGCTACAGTGATTTTCGAGAGCTGCTGGCCGACGAAAAAATTGACGCCGTCGTGATTGCGACGCCCGAACACTGGCACGGCGTTATGGTAATAAAGGCCTGCAGGGCGGGCAAAGATATATATTGTGAAAAGCCGCTGGGATTAACAATTGCCGAAGCAAGGCGGATGGTCAATGCGGTCAGAGACAGCGGGCGCATTTTACAGACTGGCACGATGCAGCGCTCGGATGACAAGTTTCGTTTTGCCTGTGAGCTTGTTCGCAACGGCTGTATAGGAGAGGTGAAAAACGTCAACGTGTGTATCGGCCGTTCGAGTTTCCCTATGATTCCCGTGCCCTGCGATTTGCCGGGCCAAAAGGAGCCGGATTGCCTCGACTGGGATATGTGGCTCGGACCTGCGCAGTGGCGCCCGTATAATTCCCGGATTGCCCCGCCGGTTGAGGATATGAGCTGGCCTCACTGGCGCGATTATGAGGAATTCGCAGGCGGGCTGATGACCGACTGGGGCGCACATCATTTCGATATTGCCCAGTGGGGCCTCGGAATGGACCAAAGCGGGCCTGTCCGGATTATCCCTCCCGACGGCAGAGATGTTAAAATGCTCACATATATTTATCAAAACGGCGTTATTATGGTAAGAGATGACAACAGGGACGAGCGGTCGATTATATTTAACGGCAGCGAGGGAACCGTCGAGGTCAGCCGTGACGGTATTCGCACAAAGCCCGAATCGCTGCGAAGATATCGCGTCGGCCCCCGGGGCGTTCATTTATACCGAAGCGGCGACCATTATGCAGATTGGCTCGATTGTATCCGCACACGAACAAGACCTATATGCGACGTCGAAATGGGCTGCCGGTCGGTTACTGTTTGTCATCTGGGAATTATAGCGCAGCAGCTTGGAAGAATGCTCGAATGGGACCCTGTAAAAGAGCGGTTCGTCGGCAATGAGCAGGCCAATCGGATGCTGGCCCGGACGAATCGCAGTCCGTGGTTGTTATGAGAATTGTTGTTTCGAAAAATTTAAAGATATTGAAAAATAAGGAGCTGAAATATGAATCGTTTTATAAAAGGTTTGGGTTGGTCGGCCGGGTTTTTCGTTCTGGCTTTAATTGTGTCATTTGGTTCTTTTGCGAATAATGCGTATGGGGCCGATTCACCTCAGCAATTAAGACCTCCAAGGGAAAAGGAGCTTGCGAAGATGGAAGAGATGATGCCCGCCGAAGCGAAGGCAAAACCGAAAAAGCCGAGAAAAATTTTGGTCTTCTGGTTGTGCAAGGGTTACTTTCACGACAGCATCCCGATGGTAAATAAGACGCTTGAGACTATGGGCAAAAAGACTGGCGCTTTCGAGGTCGTAACAAGCAATGATATGGCCGTGTTTACTCCCGAAAAATTAGCCGAATTCGACGCGGTCGTATTCAATAATACCACCCATCTCGAATTCGAGGACCCGAACCAGCGCAAGGCCCTGATGGATTTCGTCAAGGGCGGTAAAGGAATCATAGGCGTTCACGCCGCTACGGATAATTTTTATAATTGGCCCGAGGCGGCTGAAATGATGGGCGGATTGTTCGACTCACACCCATGGACTTCGAGAGGAATATGGGCAATCAAAAATGCAGACCCCAACCACCCTTTAAACGCCGCATTCGATGGCAAGGGCTTCAGGATAAGAGACGAGATTTACCGAATCAAACAGCTAAACTTAAGGAAAAATTGTCGCGTTCTTTTGACACTCGATTTGGATGACGAGGCCACGAGAAACGCAAAAGGCGCTGAAGAAAGCGACAGAGACAATCCCGTAAGCTGGATAAGAAATTTCGGCAAAGGCAGGGTGTTTTACTGCGGACTCGGACATAATAACGAAGTGTTTTGTAACGCTGCCATACTGCAGCATTATCTCGACGGCATTCAGTTTGCGCTGGGTGATTACGCCGTCGATGCCGAGCCGGCTGGTGAGCAAAAGTAGGTTCGAAATTACAGGACGGTTTTAAGGTTTTAATAATAGAGTATAGAAAGGAAAGAATTATGAATCGCTGGGGCAGGGTTTCGGCCGTTGTGGCTGTTATTATTTGCTGTGCGTTTGCCGATAGTGCCGTTTATGCGGCGACGGATGTGAATGAATTGGGTCGGTTATTGGGTGGTATTAAGAAATACGATTTCGGGGACAGCCGAACGGACCTGATAAAAATCAGCGATATGATTCGCGAATCGGCCAGCCGGCCCGAAATGAAGAAAATCGAAAAACAGCTCGACGATTTTCTTGAATCCGATGCTGCTTATGCCGCCAAACAATTCGTGTGCAGGCAGTTGAGCATGGTTGGCACCGAGGCGTCGGTGCCGGTGCTTGGGGCGATGCTGACGGACGAGAAATACTCTGATATGGCAAGGTATGCCCTGGAGAGGATACCGGGCGAGGCCGTCGATAATGCGCTGCGCGAGGCGTTACCGAAGGCAAAAGGCAAGGCGAAAATCGGAATAATAAACACGCTCGGAGTTCGCGCTGACGTCAAAGCGACGCCGCTTTTAGCCGGACTCATTGCCGACGCCAATGAAATGGTTGCAGGCGCTGCTGCTGCGGCGCTGGGTAATATAGCCGACCCCTGTGCCACCGAAGTGCTTGCAAAGGCCAAAGTCACGGCGACGGGAATGCTGCGGACGCGTGTTCTGGATGCTTATTTGAATTGTGCGGACCGGCTTGTCAGCAAAGGAAAAACAGACTCGGCTTCGGCTATTTACAGGCAGTTATACGATTCGAAAGAACTATTGCCTGTTCGCACCGCCGCGGCGCGTGGCGTGATTATCACAGCCGGCGACAAAACCGCCGATACGATTGTCGAGGTCATCAAATCAGGCGCTCCCGAGATGCAGACGGTTGCCATCGGGCTGCTAAAAGATGTGGCAAATAAGGATGTAGTGAAAGCAGCTGCGGCACAACTGCCGAATTTGCCGGCTGTTCAGCAGGTGCAGATGCTCGCGGCACTGGCCGACTGCAAAGACAGCTCAGTGCTCCCGGAAGTTTTGTCGGCTGTAAAAAGCAATGACGAATCGGTTCGCATCGCGGCCATTGTTGCGCTCGGCGATTTAGGCAATGCATCGACTGTCGATTTGCTTGTAAGCACCGCCGCATCGACCGCCGGCGAAGAGCAAAAAGCAGCCAGAGACAGCTTGTATCTGCTTAAAGGCATTGACGTTGACCAGGTGATTATGCAAAAACTGCCTCAGACCCAGACGAAGGAAAAAATCGAGCTTATACTCAGTTGCGACCAGCGTAATATGACGGCCGCGGTGCCGATTTTGCTGAAAATCGCCGGCGAAGATGACAGCAGGGCGAAAATCGAAGCAATCAAGGCGTTGCGGGACCTTGCCAAGCCGGAAGACCTTGACGGTTTAATCGCTTTACTTATGTCGGCTTCCCGCTCGGCACGCGCCGAGCTTGAAAAAACGGTCGTTGTTGTGGCCCGTCAAATCCCCGCGGACAAAGGGCCGGGCGCAAAGATTCTCGCGGTATTGCCGGAAGCAAAAGATTTGGATGTCAAAAGCTCATTGATGAGCGTGCTTGGCAGAATAGGCGACCCGGCGGCACTGCCGGTTCTTCGCGAAGCGCTTTTAGATAAGCAGGACAAGATGAAAGATGCCGCAGTTCGAGCGCTTTCGGACTGGCCTACGGCCCAGCCGGCGGCGGATTTGCTCAACGTCGCCAAAAATTCGGATAATCAGGTGCATCGTGTGTTGGCCTTGCGAGGTTACGTTCGTTTGGCGGGATTGGAAAGCGACAGGCCCGCCGGTGAGACTATCGAAATGTATAAAGAGGCGATGGCACTTGCACCGAGTGTTACCGAAAAGCAGATGGTTTTGTCGGGTTTGGGCGATGTAAAATCGTATGAGGCGTTGCAGATGGCTGCCGGCTACCTCGATGACTCCGAATTAAAACAGGAAGCGGAAGCGGCTGTGGCAAAAATTGCCGAAGCTACCATTGAAACCCATCCCCGCGAAACAAAAGAGCTGTTGCGAAGGGTTGTGGACAGCACTAAAAGCGAAACAGTGCGGGAGCGGGCGCAGGGGCTGCTCGAACGAAACAGGTAATCTTGAATTTTATACATACGGGAGATTCGGTTATGGCTAAGAGTGGTGATAAAGAGAAAAAAAATAAAGGTAATATCTCACGGCGAGAGTTAATCGGTTCGGCCCTTGCAACGGCTGGGGCGTTTACCATTGTCCCCAGCTATGTGCTGGGTTCAAACGGCCAGAAGCCCCCCAGCGAGAAGCTCAATATCGCGACGATTGGAGCCGGCGGTATGGGACGCAACAACACCAGAAGATGTGAAGAGGCCGGCGAGAATATCGTTGCACTTTGCGACGTCGATGACAATAAGGCGGCTGACGTTTACAACCAGTACCCGAACGCTAAAAAATACAAAGATTTCCGCAAAATGCTCGAAAAAGAAAAGAGTATCGATGCGGTGATTGTGGCGACGCCCGACCATACGCACGCTGTCGCTGCTATGATGGCAATCAAAATGGGCAAACACGTTTACTGCCAAAAACCCCTGACCCGCACCGTTTACGAAGCAAGAAAACTTACCGAGGCGGCGAGGGCTGCGAAGGTGGCGACGCAAATGGGTAACCAGGGCCATTCGGGCGAGGGTATACGGCTGCTTTGCGAGTGGATTTGGGATGGCGCCATTGGGCCGGTTCGCGAGGTTCACGCCTGGACCAACAGGCCCGTATGGGAGCAGGGTATGGACAGGCCCAAAGAAACCCCACCGGTGCCGGCTGGTTTGGACTGGAACCTTTGGCTGGGGCCGGCTATGGAAAGGTCTTACAATCCTGCGTATCACCCCTTTGCCTGGCGGGCGTGGG
The DNA here is from genome assembly GCA_964387605.1 of uncultured Pirellulales bacterium. Taxonomy (GTDB): domain Bacteria; phylum Planctomycetota; class Phycisphaerae; order Sedimentisphaerales; family Anaerobacaceae; genus Fen-1362. Next base: position 11,121 of record CAYLYB010000037.1, read on the forward strand.
TTGATTTCGGCTGCGGCGCCCTCGGCGATATGGCCTGCCACATTCTCGACCCCGCGTTTTGGGCGCTTAAACTCAAATACCCCGTCAGCGTCGAAGGGTGCCCCTCGATGCGAATGGCAGGGCAGGGCTGGGACAAGGTCGGCGTTCGCGAAACGTATCCGCAGGCCAGTATCGTTCGCTACAAGTTCCCTGCCCGCGGTGCAATGCCCGAAGTCAAACTAAGCTGGTATGACGGCGGAATAATGCCCGCCAGACCCGATGAACTCGAGCCGGGCAGGCAGATGGGCGATACCGACGGCGGCGTGTTGTTTGTCGGCGACAAGGGCAAGTTGATGTGCGGCTGTTACGGAAGAAACCCCCGCTTAATACCCGAGGAAAAAATGCAGGAATATAAAAGACCTGCCAAGACGCTGCCTCGCGTTGAAAACGGCGAAGACGGCCACGAGCAAAACTGGATTGACGCCTGCAAGGGCGGACCTCCAGCCGATTCGAATTTCGAGTATGCAGGCCCGTTTACCGAGACCGTGGTAATGGGAAATCTCTCGCTTCGAAACCCTTACGAAAAGCTCGACTGGGACGGCGAAAAAATGCAGTTCAGCAACAGTGTCATCGGCAACCAGCTTGTGCACAGCCCGTATCGAGAGGGCTGGATGTTATAGCTGTTGCGAATTGGGCTTCGGAAAATAGTTTGTTTTTGATAGGCGCCGTAGGGCGTCGATATAAATTGATATTGGCTTAAAGGTGCGGTGATGGCAGGAGTTGATAGTCGAAACATACAGACCAATGGGGACCGGATTTCCCGACGGGGTTTTATTGCTGGTGCTGCTTCGGCTGTTGCGGGATTCAATATAGTCCCCCGTTTCGTCCTCGGGGGAGCCGGCTATAAGCCGCCGAGTGAAAAGCTGAATATCGCCGCTGTGGGTATCGGCGGTATTGGTAAAGATAATGTGCGGGCCTGTGAGGGTGAAAATATCGTCGCCCTTTGTGACGTGGACCGGCATCTTGCGGGCAGGATTTTCAAAAACTACCCGAACGCGGCGCAGTATAAAGATTTTCGTAAGATGCTCGAAAAGCAGAAGAATATCGATGCCGTGATTGTAGCGACGCCTGACCATACCCACGCACTGATAGCGATGACGGCTATAAAAATGGGCAGGCATGTATATGTTCAAAAGCCGCTCACGTGGTCGATAGCCGAAGCGCGTAAGCTCACCGAGGCCGCTCGTGAGGCAAAAGTGGCAACTCAGATGGGCAACCAGGGACATTCGAGCGAAGAGATTCGTGTTGCGTGTGAATTAATCTGGTCCGGTGCGATAGGCGCTGTTCGTGAGGTTCATGCCTGGACGGACAGGCCTTTTTGGCCGCAGGGTATTTTAAGACCTGCCGAGACACCGCGTGTGCCTTCCGAATTCGACTGGGACCTGTGGCTCGGACCCGCGGCCGTGCGCCCGTTTCATCCCTGTTATCATCCCTTTACCTGGAGGGGCTGGTTTGATTTCGGAACCGGAGCGCTGGGTGATATGGGATGCCATATAATCGATACGCCCTTTTGGGCCTTGAAGCTGGGACATCCTCTTTCCGTTGAGGCGTCTGTTTCGTCGCGGGTGGTGAAGAACTGGGAGAAGGTCGAGAATAAGGAAACCTACCCCGACGCGTCGATTGTTCGATACGAGTTCGGTGCTCGCGGGGATTTACCACCTGTAAAATTGACGTGGTATGACGGAGGCCTGATGCCGCCTCGACCTGCCGAATTGGAGCAGGAGCGAAACCTCAGCGCAAATGGCGTCATATTCATAGGCGACAAAGGTGTAATTATGGACGGCCGGGTCATTCCCGAATCGCGAATGCAGCAAGTGAACAGACCTGCAAAAACCATACCACGAATAACGGGAACACACGAGCAAAACTGGATTGACACCTGCAAGGGTGGCCCCGCTGCGTGCTCGAATTTCGAATATGCCGGACCTCTTACCGAAGCTGTTTTGCTGGGTAATATCGCCATTCGCACGGGTGAGCGAATCGAATGGGACGGCCCGAATATGAAGATTACGAATTTGCCGCAAGCCAACGAGCTTCTGGAGCGGGTGTATCGCTAGGGCTGGATGTTGTAGTTGCAACAATGGCTTTGTCCGGATAGTATTAAACGAAGATTTTATGAAATAACACGGGTTTGTTAAGTTTATGGAGTTGAAGTTGAATAAAAACACGAAAAGCAAAGACAATAAAATCAGAATCGACAGACGCCAGTTTATTCGCTCGACGGCCGCCGTAGGCACGGGATTGATTTTTTCGCCGATGGTTGCCGCCCAGGAACAAGCCGGCCAAAAAACGGATGATATAAATGTGGCTATAATCGGCGTCGGCGACCAGGGAAGAATCCTGCTCGAATCGGCCGTGAAAATACCCGGCCTGCGCTTTAAAGCATTATGTGATATATGGGTCGAATACAACCAGCAGAACCAGTCACGATTCCTCAAGGCATACAAGCAAGAGCATAATACCTACGTCGATTACAAAGAGATGCTCGATAAGGAAAAAGACCTCGACGCAGTAATAATTGCGACGCCGGACTTTTGGCACGCAGAGCATACGGTTGCCTGTTTAAAAGCCGGCCTGCACGTTTACTGCGAAAAAGAGATGTCGAATACGCTCGAAGGCGCCCGGCAAATGGTCGCCGCTGCGAAGGAAACCGGCAAACTGCTGCAAATCGGGCATCAGCGCCGCAGTAACCCGCGATATATATATTGTTATGAAAAGCTGCTGAAAGACGCCCATATTTTGGGTCGGATAACCACAATCAACGGCCAGTGGAATCGTTCCGTTCAGCCGCCGAGGGGCTACCCGCAAAAGGCGGCCATCGACGAGGCGACCCTTGCGAAATATGGTTTCAAGTCGATGGAGCAGTTTAGAAACTGGCGCTGGTATAAAGGACTGGGCGGTGGGCCCATAGTTGATCTGGGCTCGCACCAGATAGATATTTATAACTGGTTCCTCGACACATCGCCCGATAGCGTTATTGCAAGCGGCGGCACCGATTATTATGATAAGGCCACCCACGAGTGGTATGATAATGTGATGGCTGTTTACACCTACAATACAAGTAAGGGTGTTGTCAGGGCATTTTACCAGACGATAACCACTAACAGCTGCCAGGGCTATTTCGAGACCTTTATGGGCGACGAGGGCACGCTCGTTATCTCCGAATCAGCCAGTAGAGGACAGGTGTATCGCGAGCAGAGGGCCCCGGAATGGGACCAGTGGGTCAAAAAAGGTTACGTTATCAAGGCCGAAGAACCCGAAAAAACAGAAGAAAAACCCGCTGAGGGTGTTTTGCTCGATGCCCGCGAATCGCCTGTGCCCGATGAATATGAGCTGGCGGCGGAGCTTAAAGAACCTTATCATAAGCCGCACCTTGAAAACTTCTTTAACGCCGTTCGCGGAAAAGGGAAACTCAATTGCCCGGCCGAGGTCGGCTATGAAAGCGCCGTAACGGTGCTCAAGGTCAATGATGCCGTCGAGGCAGGCCGCACACTCGAATTCAAACCGGATGAATTCAAGGCGTAGTTACTCGAACAGGGATTGGACGCAATTGAAAAAAGGATTGATGATTAAAATACTTGCTTTGGTCGTTGCCCTGGCGCCGGCGGTATTCGCCGAAACCAGCGAAATGCTCGGCGATACACCCGACGGCAGCCGGACAAACGCGATTCATCTTATACCATTGCTTGCTGAGCCGTTACCCCAAAAAGAGCCGGACCAGATTCACCCCGCGGACAATCCGCCGCTGCCTTTCTCAACCAGACAAACCTGCGGCGCCTGCCACAGTTACGACATAATCGAAACCGGCTGGCACTTCAACGCAATCGACGGCAACGTCGCGCCCGGCAGAAGGGGCCAGCCCTGGATACTCGCCGATGCCGCTATCGCCACCCAGATACCGTTATCATACAGGAATTGGCCGGGAGCGTTCAGGCCTGAAGCGATTGGCTTAACGCCCGCCAAATTTATTGAGATGTTTGGCCGGCATTACCCCGGAGGCGGAGTGGGAGAAATGCTAGATAAAAGCGACGACCCCGACGAGGTTTTGCGTGCCGATGTAACCGGACAGCTTGAAATAAACTGCCTCGCCTGTCATAACACCAGCCCCGGCCAGGATATGGGCAGCGCAAGCGGCTACGCCATACAGATAGTCCGCGGCAATAATTACCGCTGGGCCGCCACCGCCTCTTCTGAATTCGCTTACGTAACCGGCTCGACAATAGGGCTGGGCTTTTACGATTTCAGGGCGCCTTTTATGACCGGCGCCGGCGCAAGGCCGCCGGTAGTCGAATACGACAAGAGCGCATTCGGCCATAATGACTGGGTGCGGTTCGATGTATCGACGGAAATACCGAGGCAGCGCTGTTACTTTTGCCATTCGAATGTTGACGTGCGCGACGGCAAAACGGAAAAGTGGATGGCGGATGAGGACGTTCATCTCGAAGCGGGCTTGTTGTGTATGGATTGCCATAGCAACGGCCTAAAGCACAATATCACTCGAGGGGTTGGCGCCGAACCCGATGATTCAAAAAATATTTTAGCAGCCGGCTCATCGTGCGAAGGCTGTCATCTCGGTAAGGATATACCGATACCCACCGCGGGCCGATTCACTGCCCCCGTCCCGAGCCATCCCGGCATTCCGCCGGTTCATTTCGAAAAGCTAAGCTGCACCGCCTGCCATTCGGGACCCTGGCCGAAATCCGAGACCGTCCGAACCAAGACCGCCCGGGCGCACGCACTGGGCGTGGCTGGCTCGAATAAATCTCCCGATGTGCTGCCGCACCTGCTTTACCCGGTTTTCGCAAAAGCACAGGACGGCAAAATCACTCCGCATAAAATTTTCTGGCCAGCATATTGGGCGACGATGGCCGGCGATGCCGTTACGCCTATCGATTTGGATACAGTCAGGTCCGCGGCATCGAAGGTAATTACCAGAAGCGATTTATCGAAGGAGGGCGACTGGCCTGCTTTGAAAGAAGATGATATTGTCAAAATTTTATCATCGCTTGGCTCGAAGATACCCGCGGGTGAAAAGCCGGCCTATATTACGGGCGGCAGGTTGTATACGCTGGAGGCGGCAGGTGGGCTGATTTCTGTTGAGCACGAATCAGCCGCCCCGTATATGTGGCCGATTGCCCATGATGTCAGACCTGCCGCTCAATCGCTCGGAGTTCGGCAGTGCGAAGATTGCCACTCGACCGATTCGCCGTTCTTCTTCGCGTCTGTCTCCATTGATACGCCTGTCGATAGCGCCCGGACCGTCAGGCAGATGGTTGCATTTCAGGACCTGCCGAGAACCTATACTAAGGCATTTGCTTTTACATTTGTGTTCAGGCCCTGGCTCAAAGTTGTTACACTTTTATCGTCATTACTTATTCTTGGCGTCTTGGTCCTATATGCCTTGAAGGCGCTTGGATTTGTAGCTAAGGTTGTTGTTCGTAATGATTCACAGTAATAGTTACGAGAAGGAATAGATGTTTCGCACGGTTTCTATAATCGGTTTTCTAACGGTTTTTGCGGTGATAGCCCTGCACTATCTCATATCGAAGCCGAAGCGCGACGATATCTTCGGCAAAGACCGCCCGATACGAATACTCGACCCGCTGCGATGCGTTGTCTTTTTTATAACGCTTCTTTTCGTCGGGCAAAAAGCCGGCTTAATCGGCGCATTGAGAAAACTGGTCTTTTTGCTTGCCCTGCTTTGCTTCGCCGTGCTGGTCGTTACCGGCTTTGTGCCCGTGATTATATTGAACAAATCGATAACCGGCTATTGGCTGATGGTGCACGCGACAGCCGCTCCGGTCTTTGCTGCCTGTATCGCGATACTGGCGCTGTTATGGGCCGACCGCAATCGCCTCGATAAAAATTACTGGCCTTGGCTCAATAGAATCCTTAATCGCCAGCCCAAAAGCACAACACCACCCGAAAAGGGCGAGCTTAAAATGAAGATTTGCTTCTGGCTGGTTCTGGTCTTGTCGCTGCCCGTGATTTTATCCGCGGTATTGAGTATGTTCCCGTTATTCGGCACGGACTGGCAGCAATTACTTTTGGTTCTTCATCGCTACAGCACGTTACTGTTGTCATTATTCTCGATAGTGTATTTGTATCTCGCGGCTTTTACTGAGCTGAGAAGAACCGCAGCCGGCTGATATATTCGGCTCGGTTAAAATATACCAATGTCCCGACCGGGAGTCGGGCAGTGAAATTGCAGGTCATAATTAGGAGAACCGATTATGAGTAACCCAACGTTGCCAAGCTATTTGAGTATGGCTAAACCAAACCCTCCCGGCAACCGTGCCCCGTGGTACAAAAGCACCGCGCCCGCCTATGCAGGTATCTTTCTCTGGGTGGTTTTCTATAGGGAAATCGCCAACGGGACCCTGTCGCAGGCCGGACTGGTGATGAGCTTGCTGGGATTGGTGATTGCCGCTTTGTTGTGCCATTTTCTTTTTTATCTCGTCCCCGGCCTGTTGGGGATGAAGACCGGCTACCCGCTGTATGTGGTCGGCTCTTCGACTTACGGAACCGCGGGCGGATTCTTAATGCCGGGCCTTTTGATGGGGCTGTTACAGTTCGGCTGGCTCGCCGTCAATATCGCCGTTTCAACCAGCTTCATTCTGCAGGCGTTTAATACTGACGCCTCGCCGGGAACACCGGCCTTTATCTTGGTAGCGGTTATCTGGGCAATTCTTGCCGTCTTTGTTGCTGTCAAAGGTATTCAGTATGTAGGCAAGGTCTCCACATTTTTGCCGATTGTGCCGCTGGTTATGATACTGGTCGTCTTCTTTTCGAACGTCGGCTCGGCCGGCGACTATACACCGCCCCCCGGCGGCAACGCTACAACGGGATTACTAACGATGATTGCGATTGTCGTCGGCTTTTTCGCAACGGCAGGCGCAGCAGGCGTTGATTTCGGAATGGGAAACCGCAACAAAAAAGACGTCCAGCTTGGAGGGCTTGTCGGAATAGCACTGGCGATTTTAATTGCCGGAGGATTGCCCTTAATAGCCATTGCCGGCGCTCACGCAAAACACCCCACTATGCAAAGCTACCTTTTCGACGCCGTGATTCGCGAGCAGGGCGGCTTACTTGCAAAGGCAATGTTCGTTCTTTTCGCCGTGGCCAGTTTCGCCCCCGCCTGCTTCAGCTCCTTCATTGCCGCCAACAGTATCGGCACAATGTTCCCCAAGGCAAATAAAACTATGGCTGTATCCATTGGCGGGCTCATATCGGTAGTTTTGGCGGTGACCGGCGTCGCCCTTAATCTTGTCAGTGTTTTTTCGATTATCGGCGCGTCGTTCGGGCCGATTTGCGGTTCGATGGCTGCTGATTATCTTTTGAGCGGATGCAAGTGGGCCGGGCCCCGCAAAGGTGTTAACCTGGCCGGCTACATCGCATGGGCCGTCGGATTCGTTGTTGCGATACTGCCGATGATTAACGCAGAAAAATTCGGATATATCAGACCCGCACCGGTAATCGCCTTTGTGATTGGCTTCGTGTTATATGCCGTGCTCGCCAAGCTGGGTCTGCAGCCGCCTGAGGTGCAAATGACGCAAACTAAAAGCCCGCAACCCTCGGCTCCCGCAGGGGCAACGGCTCAGTAATTGAAATTCGAATAAGACTATATTATAATCCGGCAGGGGCCTTCGGGTCCCTGCCGGTTTGTTTAGATAGATATAGCGATGAATCGAAACAATAAAAAATTAACAAGACGTTACTTTTTGCATAAAACCCTCGCCGCAGGTGCGGCTTACGCCGTGCCCTCGGTTGTGCCGGCATCTGTATTCGGCGCAACGGCCCCGAGTAACAATATTAATATAGGCATCATCGGAGCAGGCATTCAGGGAATATCGAATCTTCGCGCCTTTGCGCGTAAACACAGCTCGCGCGTAATCGCTGTCTGCGATGTCGATTCCCAGCGCCGAGAAGAAGCTCAAAAAAGAGCAAGACTCAACACTGATTCCTCCTACAGTGATTTTCGCGACCTGCTTGGCCGTCCGGATGTCGATGCGGTGGTAATAAGCACGCCCGACCACTGGCATGCCCTTATCTCAATCGCCGCTATGAAGACCGGCAAGGATGTTTATTGCGAAAAACCACTTGCCTACAGCGTCGCCGAAGGCAGGGCGATGTGCGATACAGCCAAGCGATACCAGCGCGTCGTGCAGACAGGCAGCCATCAGCGTTCGGATAATAATTTCCGGTTTGCCTGTGAGCTTGTTCGCAACGGCCGAATCGGAAAACTGCATACAATTAAAGTCGAACTACCCGAAAACAGAAGCACAAACCCGCTCTCGTGGAAAGTTCAGCCCCCGCCTCAAGGCCTCGATTACAACCTGTGGCTCGGCCCTGCCCCATACAGACCTTATATCGAGCAGGGTTGTCATTATAACTGGCATTTCCTTTACGATTTCGGCTGGGGTCAGTTGACAAACTGGGGTGCTCATATGCTCGATATCGCACAATGGGGAAATGACGCCGACCGGACAGGCCCCGTCGAAGTTGGCGGCACAGCCGAATTCCCAAAACAGGGCTTGTTCGAGACGCCGTTGAAAATGGATGTAGAATATACTTATGCAAACGGCGTTCGATTATCATGTTCAACGAGCAAGCCAAATGGTTCTGAAACTCACGTCCGATTCGAAGGCACCGATGGCTGGATATTTGTCAGCAGGGACAGGTTCTTTACGAACCCTGACCGGCTTACCAACTCTAAAATTGCTCCGGATGAAATTCACCTTTATCGCAGCAACGACCATCGTCAGAATTTTCTCGATTGCATTCGTCGGCGAACTTTACCTGTGACTGACGTTGAAACGGGGCACCGCTCCGCAACGGTCTGCCATATCGGCGGTATCGCCCTTCGCCTCGGTAGAAAACTGCGATGGGACCCCGCAAATGAACGCTTTATAAATGACGAAGAGGCAAACAAAATGCTCGCCAGACCAATGAGAACCCCCTGGCACCTCTAAAAAGGAAAAACAATGACTGAAAAGCAATGGAAGACGCTGCTTAGCGTGATTAACGGAAATGTCGTCGAGCCGATACCCGTCGGCTTCATTATCGATAGCCCCTGGTTGCCCGGCTGGGCGGGGATGACCAC
>CAYLYB010000038.1:0-12674 GCA_964387605.1 uncultured Pirellulales bacterium
AGAATGCTCGCCAACGCCCGCGGCGAACTCAGCGAGGCGAAGAAGGCCAAAGACGACGAGCGCATCGAGAAGGTGCAAAAGACGATAGAACGGCTCGAATCGGAATTTGCCGACAGTGAGAGCCGGCTCGATAGCGCCACACAATATTACGAGGTGGAATACGACCGCAAGTCGGCGCACCTTACTCATGAGGGGATTACTGCTGCGCAGGAGGCGGCGGGGGTGGGCTCGTTTTTTACCGGCTCGAATATGGAATGGCCTCATATGCTCGAACAGTCGCTGCGGGCGCATATCGTATTCGAGAAGGAAAAAGATTACGTCGTGGTTGACGGTAAAGTCGTGATTGTCGATGAGTTTACCGGCCGATTAATGCACGGCAGGCAGTGGTCGGATGGGCTGCACCAGGCGGTCGAGGCGAAAGAGAACGTGCAAATCAAGGAGGAGAGCCAGACCTTAGCGACGATTACGCTACAGAATTTCTTCAAGCTCTACGAGCAGATAGCGGGCATGACGGGCACGGCCGCTACCGAGGCCGACGAGTTTATGAATATATACAAACTTGACGTCGTCGTTATGCCGACCAATCGGCCCTGCATCCGTGATGATATGGACGACGTGATTTATAAAACAGTGCCGGAGAAGTTTAGTGCGATACTCGAAGATTTGAACAAAATCAGCGGCTCAGGCCGGCCTGTCCTTGTGGGCACCGTCAGCGTCGAGAAAAACGAGGCGTTGTCGGCTGCGCTCGATAGAAAATTCGGTCTCGAACACGAGGTGCTTAACGCCAAGCAGCATGAGCGGGAGGCACAAATTGTGGCCAAGGCGGGCCATCAGCACAAGGGCCGCGACGGCACTATGCGGGGCAATATAACGATTGCGACCAATATGGCGGGGCGGGGAACCGATATCAAATTAGGAGAGGGTGTACCTCAGATAGGGGGGCTGCATGTGCTCGGAACAGAACGGCATGAGGCCAGAAGAATCGACAATCAGCTTCGAGGCCGATGCGGCAGGCAGGGCGATAAGGGCTCGAGCCAGTTTTTCCTCAGCTTCGACGACGACCTGATGCGAGTATTCGCACCGGAATGGACCGTTAAGGCGTTGTCGTGGATTGGCTGGCAGGAAGGGGAGCCGATTTATCACGGCCGGATAAGCAAGGGTATCGCCAAGGCGCAAAAGAAGGTCGAGGAGAGAAACTTCGAGATTCGAAAGAGCTTGCTCGAATACGACGAGGTGATGGATTATCAGCGCAAGATTTTCTATTCCCGAAGGAAGAAGATTCTCGCCGGGCTGGGGCTGAAGGAAATTATCAATGAAATGATAGAGGGGGCGATAGAGAAAAGCTGCGAGATGATTCTCGACCCGGATTATTCAGCTAAGTGCGCCTCTGAATGGGCGACGAAAAATTTCGGCGTCGAGATAAACCCTTCGGATATATCGGGTTTGTCGGTCGATGAAATCGAGCTGATAATCAAGGAACGTACCAAAGAAAACGCCGGTAATAATATATCGCTTTCTTTAGGGGAATATCTCGAGGATTACGAAGACCCCAGCAGCTGGGACGTGCAGGGTTTATGCAAATGGGCGATGAGCACTTTTAGTGTTAATCTGAGCGTAAGCAAGGTAAAGAACTTAACACCTGAGCAGATAGAGGAGCAGTTGACCGCTGCAGCCCTGGAGCAGATTGACAAGAGGGATTGTTCCGCCCTTGCCGAATTTTTGAGAGAAGATTTCGCCGTAGGCCGGCTGGCGGAATGGGCGAGGGCGAAATTCGATATAAAGCTCGATATCGAGGAGTTGAAGCAGCAAAAGCCGGAAGTGATTCAGGAACTCATAGGCGAGAGGACAAAGGCCAGGTATAAGAGGCGCGAAATCGAGTATCCCGTCGAATTCGCGATGAACATGGTTTACGGGCCGCAGGGGCCGAACGTATATGGCTTCGAATCGCTGGCGGAGTGGGCGAATAAAAAATACAACGCAGGGTTATCAGTCGAGAGGATTCAGCAACTCCAGCCGAAAACACTGCATAGGCAGTTGCTGGAATTGAGCGAGTCATATAACAACGGCAGACTGATAGAAGAGGTAGACAACATAATAGCCGGCCTTGATGCGTCATCGGCTGCCGAGTGGGCAAATGAACGCTTCGAGGCGGGTATTACGGCTGAGCAGCTCGATGACGGCGAGCAAAAAAGAGAGGTAATCCTGCGGGCGGGCAGAGAGTTTTTACGCAAAGAGCTGAGCGACCTCGAGCGGTATGTGCTGGTCCAGGTTTATGACAGTGCGTGGAAAGACCACCTTTATAATATGGACCACTTGAAGGGCAGCATCTGGATGCGCTCGTGGGCGGAGAAAGACCCCAAGATTGAATACAAGCGCGAGGGTTACCGGATGTTCAACGAGATGCTGACCAATATCGAAGAGCGGGTTACGGATATCATCTTCAAGGTGCATCTCGAAGCGGGCGCAAGGGCGAGAAGCGTTTGGCGGGTCAGCCAGACCGCGCATGACCAGGTTGGGCAATTCGCGATGGCTGAGCGTCAGCGGGCCGCTGCTCAGGCGCCGCAGGGTGAGGTAAAGGTCAAGCAGATTAAGCTCGAAGGCCCGAAAGTCGGCCGAAACGACCCTTGCCCCTGCGGAAGCGGCAAAAAATACAAAAAATGCCACGGTAAAAACATGTGAGTCAATGCTTTCTGACGGCTACGGCAGATTAACAATGAAGTGGCAGAATAGCTAAAACAGATAAAAAAGAAAACATCGAGTAACGCCTCGCTACCCGATGTTTTCCGGAGGGGAGAAAAACTTTGTTCTGCTTCTTCGCAAATATCGGCTAATAGATGGCCATCACTTTAGTGCAAAATCCCCATTTTGTGGTCCTATAAAAAATACGTTATGATATGGGTTTTGTTCGGTTTTTGTTCGGCTGGGGTGTAAATAGCCAAAAATCACCCAAAGATTAGCAAAGCGTCATCGGCTCATTGCCTCGGCTGTGCTGGCGGTAAATCGTAATTCCTTTGCAGCCAAGACGATACGCCAGGCGATAGGCCTTATCTATGGTGGATACTCTGGTTCTTTCGGTGAAGTTGATTGTTTTGCTCACGGCTGCGTCGCAGTGCTTTTGAAATGCGGCCTGCATACGGATGTGCCATTCGGGCTTGATATCATAAGCGCACTTAAAAATCCGGCGGATTTCGGCGGGAATCTGGCTTATTTTTTGAATACTGCCGGTTTTTAGTATCTGCTGGATGATGTTATCGCTATAAAAATCCGCTTTTTCGGCGATAGTTTTGAATAAAGGATTAATCTGCAGCATTTTTTTGCCCGCGAGGACCTGCCTGATAAAAACAAGTGAATAAAGCGGCTCGATGCCCGCGGAGCAATCGGCAATGATGCTTATTGTGCCGGTCGGTGCGACACAGCTAATGCAGGCGTTTCGAACCTTAGTATGCCTTTCGTTGTTCCATATACTGTCGAGCCAGTTCGGAAAACACCCTCGTTGTAGGGCTAATTCGCCGCTTGTCTTGCGGGCCGATTCATTGATGAATTTCATAATCGATTCGGCAAGCTCGACGCCTCCCCGGCTGTCGTAAGGGATGCAGAGCATAAAGAGGCAATCCGCAAGGCCCATAACGCCTAATCCGATTTTGCGATTGGCACGGGCTATTCGGGCGGTTTCACCGATTGGGTAATGGCAGGCATCGATGATATTATCGAGGAATCGCACGCTTAGTTCGACTGTTTCACCGAGGCCGGCCCAGTCAATGTCCGGTTTTGTGCCGGCATCGATTACGAATTTTGCGAGATTGATACTGCCTAAATTGCAGGCCTCGTAGGGCAGCAACGGCTGTTCGCCGCAGGGATTCGTCGCCTCGATTCGGCCGAGCGTCGGCGTTGGATTGTCGCTGTTGATTCGGTCGATAAACGCCACACCCGGGTCGCCGGTTTTATGCGCACAGGATACTATTATTTCCCATAAATCGCCGACTGAAAAGTATTGTCCGGCAGTATCCGTCTCGGGGGTGGTTTCATTATCGAGTTCGAACAAATCCTGTATGGTATAGCCGTTGAAATCGATTTGTTTCGGCAGCAGGTATTTTTGACCCGAACGGGGATTTTCAACGACGTGGGGCGTGTCGGGGGCTTTTTCGAGCAGGTTCATCCATTCGTCGGTGATTTTTACGGAGATATTGAAATTCGTGAAGGCCTTTAAGTCCTGTTTGGCATGCAGAAATCTGATTATATCGGGGTGTGTTATGCTCATCATGCCCATATTTGCGCCCCTGCGGAAGGCACCCTGCTGGATTGCATCGGTTGTTTGTGAAAAGACGCGCCAAAAGGAGATTGGCCCCGACGTTGTTCCGCCGCTCGAAGCGACGCGGTCGCCGGTCGGGCGAAGGTGGTCTAATGAAAAGCCGGTCCCTCCGCCTGCCTTCTGGATGAGAGCGGTATTTTTTACGGTCTCGAATATACCTTCAATGCTGTCCTCGATGGGCAAAACGAAACAGGCGCTCAGCATTCCGGTCGGCCTGCCCGCGTTCATAAGCGTCGGCGAGTTCGGCAAAAACCTCAGCGATGCCATCAGGTCGTAGTATTTTTTATGCCATTGCTTTATCTGTTCTTCATTGGCCCCGTAATTTGCCTCGGCAGATGCGACAAGCCGGGCAACCCTGCTGAAAAGTTGACCCGGGGTCTCGATTATTTCGCCTTTTTCGTCTTTTATCAGGTAGCGGTTTTGCAGAACGGTGACGGCGTTTTCACTGAGAATCGGCTCATCAGCCGGCGGATTGTTCGTTTGGTAGTTTGTGTCCCGCATATGGTATCTCGCAATTATTACACGGTGAAACTCGAAAGGCGCCTACGCCTTTTTTATCCATTTGAAGCGAAAGACGTTCCGGATTTTTTCAGTGAATCTTACGTTGAGCCGTTTTGTGCTTGTGTTATAGTCGGCCCGCTTGAGGTCTTCGGCGGACGGTTCTTTTGTTTTGCCACCGAATACACTCGAAAATGCGCCCGCGAGCGAGCCGAGAAAGGCACTTTTTCCGCGTTTGAAATTCATTCGCTTTTAAGAATATCGATTATCTTTGAACAGCCAGCTTTGTTGCCGCCAGAAGCTCTTCACCTGTTCGGCTTTTGATTGATGAATCACTCCATAACTGGTGTCGTTCGAGTATTGCCGGGTCGGTTTCGTAATATCTCGTAACCGCGGATACACCGCCCTCGGCCGGGCTTGCCGGCTTGTAATCTTGCTCGATAAGCCAGGCACTTATTTCGCTGTCATATTCCGCGGGATAAATCAACGCCACTGCGTATTTGTCATCGCTGTATTTGGCCAGATGAATCTTTGCTCTGCAGGGCAGATTGTTTTCGACGCCTGATTTGACGAGTTGCTTGTAATCGTCGCGGGCGGTATCGATATTTTTGGAGTAAAAAAACATTCCTGTTTCGAGCTGGAATGTATCGGGGCTGACCCCTTTCAATTCCAGCCGGCCGTTCGGGTAGGCCTTGTGAATTTTATAGGCCTTGCAGTGCCTGTATCTTTCGCTTTCGAAAAGTTCGGCCACTTCCTCGGCGGTGAAGCCCACACCCGTACGGTCGCCGAAATCGACCACATACAGCCCAACATACTTATCCGACTTTTGAAGTTCCGGCAGCTTCATATCTCTATTTTAATCTGTGATTAAGGGATTGCACGGTTTTTTTACACTGCATTTGCTTTGCTGATAAGCTTTTAGTGGTCTTCGATTCTGATTGTAACGTTTTCACGGTATTCATCCGGCTCATTATTTACGACTTTATCTATTCTGCGCTGGGCCATAAAAATTTTAATGGCTGTGATACAAACGACTGCCCCAACGGCAAAAAATACCAATGCCGCCAGCGTTGCGAACAGGCGGGGCAAAAGGTAAATCAGCAGTCCGAATCCGATTAGACCCAGTCCGGTTAACAGCATACCTGCGGCGAGCCGGCGTGACGCCTGCGATATTATGCTGCTGTAAAAGCGAAACGGCATTTCATAACTCCATTCGCAAATACTAAGGGCGGGTTTTCAGGCCCGCCCTTAGTTGTTTTGGCTTTAATACATTCCACCCGGAGGCGGGCCGGGAGGTGCCTCTTTTTTCTCGGGTATTTCGCTCACTACCGCATCGGTTGTCAAAAGCAGCGAAGCGATAGATGCGCCGTTTTGCAGCGCGATGCGTTCCACCTTTGTGGGGACAATCACGCCGAACTCTATCATATTGCCATACTCCTTTTGAAGTGCGTCGTAGCCGAAGTTCTTGTCGGAGCTTTCCATTACCTTCTGTGCGATGATTGAACCGTCAAGCCCTGCGTTGACGGCGATTTGCTTGATAGGAGCGACGACCGCTCGCCGGACAATATCGACGCCGACTTTTTCATCGCCTTTGGCCTTGATATTTTCCAAGGCCGATAGCGACCTTAACATTGCGACACCGCCGCCGGGTAGTATTCCTTCCTCGACCGCGGCTCTGCAGGCGTGTAACGCGTCTTCCACGCGGGCCTTTTTCTCTTTCATCTCGGCTTCGGTTGCGGCCCCGACTTTAATCTGGGCGACACCGCCCGACAGTTTTGCAAGGCGTTCCTGAAGTTTTTCGATATCGTAATCACTCGTGGATTTTTCGATTTCGGCCTTTATCTGCTCGATTCTGCCTTTGATTTCCTCGGTCTTGCCTGCGCCTTCGATAATCGTTGTGTTGTCTTTGTCGATAGTGATGCGTTTTGCCCTGCCTAACATATTTAGCTCGAGGTTTTCGAGCTGCATTCCGAGGTCCTCGAATACGGCCTGGCCGCCTGTGAGCACCGCGATATCGCTCAGGAGTGCCTTTCGCCTGTCGCCGAAACCGGGCGATTTGACTGCAGCACACTGAAGCACGCCGCGAAGCTTGTTAACGACCAGCGTCGCAAGGACTTCGCCTTCAATGTCTTCGGATATGACCAGCAGGGGTTTGCCTTGTTTGGCTACCTTTTCAAGCAGCGGCACAAATGATTTCAACGAACTGATTTTTTTCTCGTGAATGAGGATATACGGTTTATCCAGCTCCACCGTCATACTTTCAAGCTTATTGATGAAGTGAGGGCTTAAATAACCCTTGTCGAACTGCATACCTTCGACCAGCTCTACTACTGTTTCGAGCGACTGGCCTTCCTCGACGGTGATGACGCCGTCTTTTCCGACTTTGTCCATTGCCTCAGCGAGCTTTTTGCCTATTTCGGCATCCTGGTTGGCCGAGCAGGTCGCGACCTGTTCTATTTGTTTGCTGGAGGCCACTGGAATGCTCATTTTCTGAAGCGACTTGACTATGGAATCGACGGCCATATCGATGCCGCGTTTTAGCTGGAGAGGGTTTGCGCCTGCGGTGATATTTTTCAACCCTTCTTCGAAGATGCTTTCAGCCAGAATCGTTGCTGTGGTGGTTCCGTCGCCGGCGACTGTTGATGTTTTTGAGGCGACCTCTTTTACCATTTGTGCGCCCATATTTTCAAATGGGTCTTCGAGCTCAATTTCCTTGGCCACTGTGACGCCGTCTTTTGTGACGGTGGGTGAGCCGAATGATTTTTCGAGAACAACATTTCGGCCGCACGGGCCTAAGGTTATTTTGACTGCGCTTGCGAGTTTTTTAACACCTTCTCTGATGGCCGAACGCGCGTCGGTTCCGAATGATATTTTTTTTGCTGCCATATTTGTCTCCTTCTCAATTTCTTAGCCGAATCCCGGACATTCTATTCGCGGCGATGCAAGTCGGCTTATTTTTCTATTATTGCCATAATATCCGATTCGCTCATAATCAGATATTCCTTGCCGTCGATTTTTATTTCGCTTCCGGCGTAGCTGGTGAACAGGACCATATCACCTTTTTTGACCTGCGGTTTTTGACGTGAGCCGTCATCGAGGAGTTTTCCTTCTCCGATTGATACTATTTTGCCCCTTTGCGGTTTTTCCTTTGCGCTGTCCGGCAGGACGATTCCGCCGGCTGTTTTGTTCTCCGCCTCTACTCGCTGAACGAGCACCTTATCGGCCAATGGTCGTATCTTCATTTTTTTATTACTCCTTTCAAAAACTTATGACCGTTCTTTTACCTGAATTTAGACTGAAAAAATATGGCTGCTGTATTTTTTGACAAACAGCCGATTTAATTGCTCTTTGAGAATTTTCATATCAACGGGCTTGCCGATTACGCTGAAGGCGTCGAGCTGAAGTGCCTCTTCGAGCATTGCCCCCGTTGCGTTGCTTGCCAGCAGTATACAGGGCATCAGCGGGTATTCCATCCGGATTATTTTCAGGCCCCACAGGCCCCCTCGTTCCAAGTCGGCATCGACGATGGTTGTGTGGATTCTGCGATGCCGCAGCACGTTTACAAATTCATCGATACCGTCGGCGACCATCAGGTTCACGCCTCGCGGGCGAAATATATCTCGCAGTGCCTGAGGCCAGGCCCAGTCCGCCTGAGTCGTTAATACGCTTACCTCTTCAGATTGTAGCAAGTCCGCCACCATATCGCTTAATCATACGCAAAGCTTGTGCCAGTAAACTGCAAGAGCATAAGGGTATAAGGGCACAAGAGCACAAGTGTTTGTTAATTAAGGTATTATGGCATTTGACTTTTGCGCTTGCGGCCTGTGCACTTATGACTTGTTTTACTGCCAAAATCGCCTGTTTAGAGGACGACCCTGCCACGCTGGCAGGGGGGGGGGGATGACCTGCCGGAAAGCTGGTCTATGGCTCGTAAAGGCGGATTTCAGCGTCGCCTAAATCCAGGTCGGCAGGAACATCGCTTTGTTTTTTGAGCTCCTTTAGCGATTCAGTGCCTTCGGCGTCTTTGATAGTCAGCTTTTTGATATAGTCAGCAGTAATCCCGAACGGCACGCCGCCGTTGTCGTTGTTTGGATAAGCGATACTTGCGCTTAAAATATTCGCCGCGGCTATATTGCTGTTTTCACAGCCATATTCCTCGCCTTTCATGCACTTAATCATGATACTCTTTATTGTGGCTGGCTCACTACTAAAACTCGCCGCTTCGGCAGCCGGCAAACCGGTAATACCTTCAGTTATGCCCGCAAAGCAGCATGATCGCACCATCCCGCCGACGGCCACTGCCCCAATATTACCCGCTGATAATATGTGTGTGTCTTCTAAACATTCCTTGACGGTTAGTTTACCCAGGGCCGTAAGTTTTGGATTCAGCGGGTCGGGCGTCTGATTAAGTATGAATTCTGAATCATCTGTCCACAGGGCTTTGATGCTTTTAACGGATTGACATTCCCACGAACCTATTATCCCTTCAGCGACTTTGACGCTGCCAATAGCGTCATCCACGTCAACATCGATATACAGGCCGCCCGCTAGGCCGCGTTTCTTATTGCCCTTAATTGATAAGCTGTCAATCGAGGGGGCTTCGAGTGAGCCGCCGAGCCATTGTGCAGCCGAAATTGACTTTATCGGCAGTCCACTGTGAAGGTTAAGAAAATCACCAGTGTTAAATGCTATTTTTACGGATGCCTTGGAATTTGGGTATACATAAGCGTAGATTACAAAGTCGCCCTGCAGGTCAACGCCTTTTGCGGTAATACTGTTCATCGGCCCGTTACAGATTATATCGCCGACGGGTGTACCGGTCTTGCTTTTAGTGGAAATTTTCAAAGCTGATTTTTCTGTTGTTTCGTAAAGCTCAATTTGCCCAAAGTCGCAGTCGCACGGGTCAATCAGGCCGAAACCGCCTCCTGTCAATGCAAACATAACTTTATTGCCGCCGCAATCGGTCTGCGTAAGCTTGACGTTCTTTCCATCGACGTAGCCAAACTTAGCGGTTAGCCCGTATTCAAACGCGCCCATATCCACTATTGGCGCAGGGCCAACGCCTGTGTCTTCGGTATTAGGGTCGTCGCGGAATCTAAGTTTGCCGTCGGCGTCGAGCAAAACCCCCGCCGGCACAGCGGCGTTATTGCCCGCGTCGATACAGGGCGAACCCCGTTTCAAATGCAAATTACCCGCAGCCGCATAGATGAAACACGGGTCTAAAGCGATGTTGTCGCCTGGGAAGCCGCCCTGAATATCGCAGTATGTTACAGTGGGAGAACCGTTGCTGTTTATCTCATCCGGCGTATCACCCCAGAGAATGCAGTTTGTTGTTACCGAGTTGCCTTGCCAGATGTAAATTCCGCCGCCGTAACCTGCCGTGTTGCTGAAGAATGTGCTGTTGGTCACAGTCGCGCTGGCCAAGCTCTCGGCCATCCCGCCGCCGCCGGCACTCGCGTCATTATCTACGAATATACAGTTAATTACCGTTGCGTTGCTTGAATAATTATTCATTATCCCGCCGCCGTGAAGTCCGGCTGTGTTTTGCCAAAAGCCGCAGTTTGTTACAAGCGGGCTGCTGCTGATATTGTATATTCCGCCGCCATGCCCGCCGGCCGCATTGTCCCAGAAACTGCATTTGGAAACGGTCGGGCTGCTGTTTTCGTTGGCTATCCCGCCGCCTTGACCGGCTGAGTTATCGCTGAAAGTGCAGTCAGTGACAGTCGGGCTGCTGCTGTTATAATTGTGCATTCCTCCGCCGTATGCCCCGGCCGTGTTTTGACTGAAGGTGCAGTTGGTTACAGGCGGGCTGTTATATTCGTTGTACATTCCGCCCCCGTTAGCGTCGGCCGTATTATCGGAGAACGTGCAGCCGGTAACGGTCGGGCTGCCGGAGAAGTTGGACATCCCCCCGCCGTTTGCGGCCGTGTTGCCGGTGAACGTGCAGTTGGTGACGGTCGGGTCGCTGTCGATAAAATTGTACATCCCACCGCCGTCGTAGTTGGCTGAGTTGCCGCTGAAAGTGCAGTTAGTGACAGTAGGATTACTGTAACTGTTGTACATCCCGCCGCCGCTGTAGTTTGCCGAGTTTCCGGTGAAGGTGCAGTTGGTGACAATCGGACTACTGCTGTTAATGTTGCACATCCCGCCGCCGTTCCAGATTGATGTGATGCCGGTGAAGGTGCAGTTGGTGACGGTCGGGCTGCTGGAAGAGTTGTACATACCGCTGTCGGTTGCGCCGATGACAGTGAAGCCCTCTAATATGGTATTGGCATCCTCTCCGCTTACACACTGCACGGCGTGAGCAGCACCATTGGCGTTGATAATTGTAACGGCTGGACCGGTGCTATTGTATAATCGCACGGCCTTGCCGCTGAAATTGATGCTTTCGTTATAGGTTCCCGGCGCAACCTCGATTTGGTCGCCGTTCGTTGCGGCGTCGATGGCTGCCTGGATGCTCTGGCCGGGGGATACGTAGTGCGTATCAGCCAAACAAACCCCCGCCGCCGCGAATAAAATCACCAAGCCCCGCGTTGCGATTGAAATTTTTGAATTCTTCATTTTTCTCTCCTACCAAAAATAGTCGGCAAATCAAGCCCGGCCGGTATGTTAAATTAATAATCCTCTCCTTGTTATTGACAAGAAGTCCCTGCATTAAAATACGATATTAGAATACCTAAAAATTTTTTTTATGTCAATTCAATTATGCACGCGGAATGTGTTTTTCGGGGGAGCGTTAAGCGCAAAGCCCTTTTTTCGTTAAAAATGCTGTTTCGGGTTTAGAACACTATGGCGGCGTAGCCGACCGATTCGGAGCTGGTTGTTCCCATTTTTCGCATCATAATCTCATTACTATTGGTGTGGGCGAGGAGGGTGCCTTTGGTTTTGCCGACGGCTTTGGCGGCTGCCACTGCAGCCGGGACGGGGGTTTACTGCCAAGCTGGCAGTTTCTGTGTAAAACAATAAAGGCGGGAACGTCAAATCCTCCCGCCTTTTGGTTGATTTTAACGTTGGTCTATTTCTAATAGAGGCTGATTTTAGCGTCTCCGATTGCTATCGAGTCAGTTGCTTTGTCGAGGTTTTTCCATGTTTTGGTCCCGCTGTTATCCGTGATTTTGACTGAATTAATATAACCTGCGGCCACGCCAAAGGGTCTACCGTTATCAATCTTTAAATCAGCCAGAGAGACGTTCTGTATATATGCAGCTGATATATTACTGTTGATTGTGCAGTGCTGCTTGCCTTTAATTCCCTTTATATATATGTTCTTGATAGTAGCCGGCTCATTGTAGTTAATGTTTTTGGCAGGGTCGGGTAAATCGTAAATGATTTGCCCATCAATATAGCTTGTTGTAGTGGTAACGCTGCCGGCAAAACAACATGAATCTTTAATTGCTCCCGCCATAACCGTGCCTATATTGCCAGAGGAAAGTATTTTACTTTTATCAATCCAGCCGCTGGCGGTGAGTTTGGTCAGGGCAAGTGAATTATCGCCTGGTTTTTGTTTTAAAATCAGCCAGGCATCGAAAATATCCGTGGTTGATACGCTCTTTACAGAATCACATTGAATTATACCTGACAGGACCGGTGAGATATTATACTTGCTATTACCCGTAGCTTTTAAAACTCCAAGCTCGCCATTGATATATATTTTTAAAGACGGCTCTGATGCGGCCATTTGAATCGAGGAGCAGTTACCGGTTGTCCCCCAGGTTCCGCCTGTCACCCTTCCGGCAATTTTGGCTTTTTTAAGTGCATAGCCTTGGGGGGCGTTTTTGCCGTTTATACTCATGTTTGCTTTAAAATTACCTGTTATGCCGCGTTTAATATCACCTTTTATCATAAGATTACCAATCCAGGGCGCTTT